>CADCTW010000060.1 GCA_902805735.1 uncultured Gemmatimonadota bacterium
CGGCACCCCGGACGACCGCCCGCCACTGGCGCCGCGACGACCGCCGGCTGCGGCACCGCGATGGCAGCCGCCCCTGCCGCCCCGGACGCCACGACGGCCGCCGCCCGTTTGCTAGAGAGCCGTGCCCGGGCCAGGAGGGCTGTTCAGCCCGCGGAGAGCGCCGCGACCACGCGGCGGGCGGCCTGTCCGTCCCATCCGTAGGGCTGCGACTGGCCAGGGGCCCTGCGCGGCTCGGCGGCGGCTTCCCGGTAGCTGGCGAATACACCTTCCGCCGTGAGCGGCCAGGGGGCCAGGCGGTTGGTGCCCTCCGTAACCGTCACGGGCCGCTCCGTCTGCTCGCGCAGGGTAACGCACGGCACGCCCAGCGCCGTGGTTTCCTCCTGCAGCCCGCCGCTGTCCGTGAGCACCACCGACGCGCCGTCGGTCAGGCCCAGCATGGCGGTGTAGCCCACCGGCTCCACCACCCGCAGCCCCTCCAGCAGCCCGCCCAGCCCGTGCGCGCTCACGCTCTGGCGTGCCCGGGGGTGAAGGGGAAGCACCACGGGGATCTCCCTGGCCACGCGCCCCAGAGCCCCGAGCACGGCGGCGAGCGCGCCGGCGTCGTCCACGTTGCTGGGCCGGTGCAGCGTGGCGAGCGCGTATCCACCCCGTTCCAGCCCCATCCCCTCGGGCACGCGGGCATCCCGCGCCGCCGGGAGCTGGTGGAGGAGGGTGTCGATCATCACGTTGCCCACGAACACGATGCGCTCGGGCTCGATCCCCTCCGCCAGCAGGTTGGGGCGCGCGTCGTGGCTGGGGGTCAGCAGCAGGTCCGAAAGGCGGTCGGTGAGCACGCGGTTCACCTCTTCCGGCATGCGCCAGTCGCGGCTCCGGAGCCCCGCCTCCACGTGCGCCACCCGCGCGCCCGTCTCGGCCTTCAGCTTCGCCGCCACCAGGGCGCAGGCCAGCGTGCTGTTGACGTCGCCCACCACCACCACCCAGTGCGGCCGCGCCTCCAGCAGCACCGGCTCAAAGGCCTCCATCACGCGCGCCGTCTGCGCCGCGTGCGAGCCGCTCCCCACCCCCAGGTGGAAGTCCGGCGCGGGGAGCCCCAGGTCGCGAAAGAACGCGTCCGACATGGCCGCGTCATAGTGCTGGCCGGTATGGACGAGCCGCGCTTCGTCGCCCGCCTCGCCCAGCGCGCGGAGAATGGGCGCGATCTTCATGAAATTCGGCCGAGCCCCCGCTACGAGCAGCACTCGCATTCGTCAGTCCATCCCGTGATGATCGTGTGGGCGGGCCGCCCCGGCCGCGCGGGGCCCCACCCCCGGCGGCCCTACCACTGGACGAAGACCCTGGCCGCGTCCTTGAGCAGCGACCTGCTTCCCAGCCCCCGCCCCAGACGCGAGTCCAGGTATACGCCGTGCCGCAGCCCATGGGCGAACGCCCGGGCGCGGGCGCCCAGCCTCGCGTCGGCCTCGTAGATCCGCGCCCGCACCTCGAACGCCGAGGCGAGCTTCGCGTAGTAGCGCACGGCGTTGGCGGTGGACGCTGCGAACGCGTCCGCGCGGCCGCTGGGGCCGATCTCGTCATGCACCGCCTGGTAGAATTCCTGGCGCTGCCGGGCCTGCTCCGCCACACGCAGGAAACCCTGCACGCCGGCATAGCTTCCAACCCGCAGCCGGGCGCGCAGGCTGCGGTCGTACACGGCGGTGTTCTCCTGTCCAGTGGCGGCCGAGGCGTGGCGGCGGTACAGCGCCAGCGAATCCGGCAGGCGCGCGATGCGCCCGTACGTGTTCGCGAGGTGGTAGATGAAGACGTCGTGCGGCTCGCGGCGCCCCAGCGGGTAGAGCGCCGCCGGCCGCCGCGCCGCGGGGAGGCGGTCGAACAGCGCCTTTCGCACGCAGCAGGAGAACCCCGCGAGCACGGAGAACGGGACGTTCCGGAACGGCTCCGTAACCGTGAGGCGCGCGTGGTTCGGGACGCGGTGCGGCAAGGGCCTCAGCTCCTCGTCCACCTGGTCGGCACTGTGCGACAGGAGGTCCACCCCGGAGTGCCCGGCCAGCACCTCCACGCACCGCTCCAGCTTGTGGTCCAGCCACACGTCGTCCTGGTCGCACAGGGCGATCCATTCGCCCCGGCAAAGCGAGATCGCCCGCAGGAAGTTGTCGCCGTACCCCAGGTTCCGCTGGTTGCGGTGGACGTGCACGGGAAACGGGGCCGAACGCGCGAACTCGTCCAGGATGCGCAGAGTAGAATCCGCCGACCCGTCGTCGCACACCACCAGCTCGAATGGCGGCAGGGTCTGCCGCGCAACGCTCTCGAGCTGCTCGCGCAGGTAGCGCTCTCCGTTGTACGTCGCCATCGCGACGGAAAACTTCACGCTCATACCTTGGCCTCGGCGAACCGCAAACGACTGGCGAGTCGCTGAACGCCCTCGCCCAGGTGACTGGGGGCCACGCGCCACGCCCAGGCGACGGCACCGAGCAGGACCGCCGCGCGCACAGCCATCCCCGGTGCTTCGGTACCCGACGTGAGCACGGCGGCCACTCCCGCGCACGCCATCACGGCCGCGCCCGCCGCCAGCACGCGCGGAGCATGGAAGCGGCTCGTGCGGAACAGGAGCCCCGCGTCCACCCACACGCGGAGGCTCCAGGCCACCGCCGCCCCCGCCGCTCCCCACCACTCCAGCGCCAGCCAGAGGAGGAGAACGTACGGGACCAGCTCGGCCAGGTGAAACTTGGCGACCAGGTCCGGCCGGCCGCGGGCCTGGATGAGCGCGAAGGGGATGTACGCCAGGCAGTTGGCCCACACGCCCAGCGTCAGGATCTCGCCGATGGGGGCCGCCTTGGCGGCGAACTCGGCCCCCACCCACCAGGTGAGGAACGGCTCCATGATGAGCATGCCGCCCACCGTGAGGGGGGTCACGATGGCCACCAGCGACCGGATCGCTGAGTCCAGCAGCACGCCGCGCTCGCTCTCGTGCGAGGACGAGAAGCGGGGGAAGAGGGCGCTGGAAAGGCTCCCCGGGATGATGGAGATGCGCGAGGCCAGGGTGAACGGCACCGTATAGTGGGTCACCGCGCCGGCGCCCGCGATCACGCCGATCACCACCCGGTCGAAGGTGCTGAGCAGGGGGCCGACGATGCTGGTGAGCGTGATCCACCCCCCGAACCCGAGCAGGGCCCGCGCGTGGCTCCGGGCCGGCCGCGGCCTGAAGCCCAGGGGAAGGCGGCGCACGCAGATGGCGAAAAGCATCAACGCGCTGAGCACCCGCACGCTGAGCACCGCCGCCACGAGCCCCGGCAGCGCCGGCCCCGCGCCCAGCGCCACCACCAGGGGCGCCACCTGGATGAGCAGCCCCGTGCAGATTCCCACGAGGTTCTGCGCCAGGAACTCCTCGCGCCCGGCGAGCGCCCCCGACATCACGCTGGAGCCCAGGAGCAGGGGGAACGCCACCGCCATCAGCGGGAGCGCTTCACGCACTTCGGCCGCGAGCCCGCCCGGCACTTTGATGAAGAACGCGAACCCCAGGGAGCCGACCCCCCAGAGCGCGAGGGCGCCCAGGCAGCCCAGCACCAGGTTGATGGACAGCGCGGTCCAGAACACCTCTTCGCGGTCCAGCGCCGTTCCGTCCCTGAACATTGCGACCCGGTTCGTCACGGCGCGCCCCAGCCCCAAGTCGAAGAGGCCGAAGTACCCGAGGATCGTCCAGAGGATCACGAGAACGCCGTATCGCTCCTCTCCAATCGTCGCCAGGTAACGGGGGAGTACGACGAGCGTCGCCAGGAGCGGCACCACCGCCCCCGCGACGTTGTACGCCGTGTGACGCTTCACGCTCATACGCCGGCGGGTCCGTCCGCGCGCGTGCCGGCCACGACGCGGATGTCGTGCTTTTCGCAGTACTCCTTCATCCGGGGCTCCGCCACCCCGATCACCTCGGCCTGGTACCCGCGCTCGCGGAGCAGCTCCAGCACCAGGGGGGTGGGCGCGCCGAACAGCCCGTGCGTCTCCACCAGGATCACCCGGGGCGAGATCCGCAGGTGGCGCAGGATCTCGACTTCCGCACCTTCGCAGTCCAGCTCCAGCACGTCGCACTCCGGCAGGTCTCCCGGAGCCACCACCGCGCCCTCCGGCTGGGCTCCGTACACCGAGATGGGGCGCGCCACCACGGCGTGGTGGATGCGGACGCGGTCCGCCACGCCGTTGCGCTCCGCCGTCCTGCGCACGCGCTCCGTCCCTTCACGCGCGCCCTCGTAGCACTCCACGCGCCCGGAAACTCCGGCCCGCTGCGCGGAAAAGGTGGCGGTGACCCCGTAGCCGCCCCCCACCACCACCACGCGGTCCCCCTCGCGCACGTGCTGTTCGAGACCCTGCAGGAGAGCGGCCTCGTACTCGGGCATGTCTCGTCCCGCGTACGGCCGCCACAGCGCGGGAACGCGTCCGTCGCCCCAGCGCCGGTCCACCCCTGTCACGATCCCCGCGTACCGGACGGGCTCCTTCGGCAGCAGGGGACGGATGGCTCGGCGGTAGACGAACGCGATCGCGCGGCTGCCGAGGTGAAGGACGCCGGCATCCCGGACGATCTTACGGAGCTTCTGCATACTGGAGTTGATTCAATCCTCTAGGAATACCGGCGCGTTCACTTCGCACCGGGCGAAAAGCCGTACCCGCGCCCCGGCCGCTTCAGGACACACCCACCGACGCGCCGGCGGCCGGGGCGCGGAGGGGCTGCGGCGAGCGGGTGACGTGCACGGGAGGGCGTACGCCGCTGTCGCGCGGGGCGGGCGGCGGCGCGGCGCCGCCCGTTTCCAGCTCGCCGCGGATGCCGGGGAGGATCTCGGCGACCGACGCCAGCACGGAAGTCTCCGCGCCGGCCTCCAGGGCGCGCTCCCAGTCGCCCAGGCGGGAGCACAGGCCCAGCTCCGAGCACACGGTGGACTCCACCAGGTGCACCTTGGCGGTGGGGGTGGGACGGGTCTCCTCGTCCGGGGCCACCAGCTCCTCGTGCAGCCGCTCGCCGGGGCGCAGCCCGGTGAAGACGATCTGGTCCGCCAGGTTGCCGCGGGCGCGGGAGAGGCGGATGAGGTTGCGGGCCAGCTCCACGATCTTCACCGGCTCGCCCATCTCCAGCATGGCGATGTGGCCGCGCAGCTCGGGAAGGAGCGAGGCCTGCAGGATGAGCTGCACCGCCTCCGGAATGGTCATGAAGTAGCGGGTCGCCTCCGGGTGCGTCACCGTGAGGGGCTTCCCGGCCTCGATCTGCTGCTTGAAGATGGGGATCACGCTGCCGTTGCTCCCCAGCACGTTGCCGAAGCGCACGGACGCGTACACCGTCTCCGGGTAGTGCTCCTGCAGCTCCAGCACCGTCATCTCGGCCAGGCGCTTGGTGGCGCCCATCACGTTCACGGGGCGCACCGCCTTGTCCGTGCTCACCAGCACGAACTTCTCCGCCCCGTGCCGCCCCGCCGCCTCCGCCACGCGCCAGGTGCCGATCACGTTGTTGCGCACGGCCTCGCGCGAGTTGGCCTGCATCATGGGCACGTGCTTGTACGCCGCCGCGTGGAACACCCGCTCCGGCGCGTAGGTGCGGAACACGCGCTCCACCCCGCCGCGGTCCACGATGTCGCCCACCACGGCCACCAGGTGGAGGTCGGGGTGCGCGTCGCACAGCTCCCTCTCCAGGTAAAAGAGGGCCGTCTCCGACTGGTCGAAGAGCACGAGCGTGCGGGGGCCGTACAGCGACACCTGCCGCGCCAGCTCGGAGCCGATGGAGCCCGCGGCGCCCGTGATGAGCACCGTGCGCCCGCCCAGGTCGCTGGCCAGCTCGGGAAGCTCCAGCTGGATGGGATCGCGCCCCAGCAGGTCCTCGATGCCCACCTCGCGGAGCTGGCTCACCCCCACGTTCCCCGCGAGCACCTCGCGGATGCCGGGGAGCACGCGCACGGGGAGCCCCGTGACCTCGCACTGCTCCATCAGGCGGCGGAGCTGCGCGGGGGTGGCGGAGGGGATGGCCAGCACGATGGTTTCCGCGCGGATGGCCGCGGCGGTCGCCACCAGGTCGTAGCTCGCGCCGAACACCTCCACGCCGTGCAGGTAGGTGCCCCACTTGAAGGGGTCGTCGTCCACGAACGCCACGGGCCAGTACCCCGAGGTGTTGTGCTGCATCTCGTGCGCGAGCGCCACGCCGGCCTCGCCCGCGCCCACGATCAGCACCCGCACCGACGAGTCCCGCGCCACCGAGATGCGCCGCCGCAGGTGCTGCAGCCCCACGCGGTAGGCGATCCACATCCCCGCCGTGAGCACCGTGGTGAACACCGCCTCCAGCACGAACACCGAGATCGGCACCCGCACCGGGTGCGGGAACAGGTACAGCACCACGCCCAGCACCACGCTCCCGGAGCAGACCGAGGCGCCCAGCCGCTGCACGTCGTGCGTGCTCACGAAGCGCCAGCGCCCGGCGTTCAGCCGGAACACGGCGCTGGAGCCGGCGCGTACCAGCAGCACCACAGGGACCGTGGCGATGAACGCCCGCACGTACGGGGCGGGAACGTCGAACTCGAAGCGGACCAGGAACGCCAGGGCGAAGGCCACGGCGCTCACCGCCGCGTACAGCACCAGCGTGAGACCCCGGCGGTAGCGGTAGAGCCGCTGATAGACCGACGCGATTGTATTCCCCATGGATGCTCTATATGGAGGATGCGGCGAGCGGGCCGCCGAACTGGCGAGCCTTTTCACGGAACCCGAAGGGAGAGGCGGGATGGAGATTCCCGCTCCATTCCTGCGTGGACCGGCGCGTCCCCAGGGAACGCCCGGCGGTGTGACGTCGCCTCGCGGCGAGTGTGCCCGGCGCGAATGCCGGGCGGACGGGCCGGATGGCTCCGGCGCAAGTGGTTTGCGCGCAAGATTCTAGGCGCATCCCACCCCGGTCGCAAGAGTCCGCTTCCCACTTTAACCGATACGACATCTACGAAAACGCCCCTTATCCATGGCCGCGAGCGTCTCCGCCCCGGCCCCTCCGCCCGTCCAATCGGACCGCGGAGTGTATCTGCTGTCTTGCGGCGAACGAATTCGCTGCAACAACGCGCGAAGCCCACCTGCGTGGACTGGTCCTTCAGCTTCGGCCAGAGCCGTGTAGTCGCCGGACGGACCTCGTGAGGCCGCAGCAGCGGTTCAACCGCCGGCGTTCCGGCGCGTCCTGCGTTGTCGCAAACCGCGCCTTGAACCGAACCCGCAGCCAGCCTCCGTTTCCGGCGTGCCCGGCGGGTCCAGCGGGCCCGGCGAGCCCGGCGGGTCCGGCGGGTCCGGCGTGCCCGGCGTGCCCGGCGCGCCCGGCGGGTCCGGCGGGTCCGGCGAGCCCGGCGGGTCCGGCGAGCCCGGCGGG
>CADCTW010000061.1 GCA_902805735.1 uncultured Gemmatimonadota bacterium
CTTTCCGAACCGCCGGATGCGGACCCGCATGTCCGGTGGTGTGGGAGGGGTGCAGCCGGGATCACCGGCTGCCCCCTATCCCGATTCTCTGTGTGAGCCCAAAGGCCGATCCGGGGTATCTATGATGTAGGGAATGGACCGAGCCTACTTGTCTCAGTGTACGAATGTGCATACACTTCTCCCGGCGCTACGAGTGGGACCCGTCCAAAGCGAGGACGAATGCGCTCAAGCACGGCGTGCGCTTCTCAGATGCGGTAGCGGTATTCGGGGACGCTCTGGCGATCACGGCTGGAGACTCGCACGTGGGGGAGGAGCGTTGCGTGACCATCGGGATGGATGCCTTCGCACGTGTGCTGGTGGTGGTCTACACCTGGCGCGGCAGCGCTGTCCGCCTGATCTCGGCTCGGAAGGCGACGCGCGCTGAACTGGCCCAGTATACGAAGGGAGAGCCATGAAAGAAGAGTACGATTTCAGCGCCGGGCGGCGCGGTGCCATCGATCCGCTGCCAGCGGGAAAGACCCGCATCACGATCCGTCTGGACGACGAGGTGCTCGACTGGTTCAGGGAGCAGGTGGAGGCAGCGGGCAACGGCAATTACCAGTCGCTCATCAACGCCGCGCTTCGGGAGCACGTCCAGCAGCGCCGCGAGCCGCTGGAGGACACGCTCAGGCGCGTTCTGCGAGAAGAACTGCGCCGTCCTGCCTGATGGCCTCACACGGAGACACAGAGGCACAGAGATGAAGTATCTCTGTGCCTCTGTGTCTCTGTGTGAGCCAATCGTTCAAGCGGGCGTGATCCGCCGGTAGCGAGCCTTGAGGAGCTGCGTGACGCCGTAGCCGACCAGGCCGAGCGCGACCAGGCCCAGCAGCCAGGGTCCGTACGAGGTGTCGTGCAGGGCGTCCAGCGCCCCGCCCAGCCCCCGCGTCTGACTGGCGTTCTCCTGCAGGCCGGCCTGCAGGAGGAAGAAGCCAATCACGACGAAGACGACGCCGCGCGCGGCCAGCCCGGCGC
This sequence comes from uncultured Gemmatimonadota bacterium, assembly GCA_902805735.1. Lineage (GTDB taxonomy): Bacteria > Gemmatimonadota > Gemmatimonadetes > Longimicrobiales > Longimicrobiaceae > Longimicrobium. The sequence continues at coordinate 1,012 of CADCTW010000061.1, forward strand.
GGGACGCGCGCACGGCCCACCGGCGGGCATCCGGGTTCAGTGGGGAGAGGTCCAGGCGCTTGTCCATCTTGGACTTGTACGCTTTCACCAGCTGCATGACGCCGTAGCCGGCGATCCCCAGCGCGGCCGCCGCCACCAGGAAGCGTCCGCCGGGGGCGTCCAGCGCCTTCCCGGTCCACGAGGCGGAGCCGTCGCCCCCGCCGCCGCTCGGCGAGCCCAGGGCCATGCGCGCGGCCGAGAGGGCGAGGCCCACGTGCACGATGCCGCTCAGGGCGAAGAGGGCGCGCTTGCCGGCGCCGTCGCGCTCCGGATCCAGCCCCGCCTCCACGAAGCGCCACACGGAGAAGCCCACGAGCCCCATCGCCAGCAGGCCGAGCATGAACTTGCCGCCGGGGCGCTGCAGGATCTCGCCGAAGACGCCGCGCTGGTCCGCGACGCCGCGCTGACCCATGGCCGCCTGCGCCGCGATGATCCCCACGATCACGTACACGATGCCGCGCGCCGCGTACCCCATCCGCGCCAGCTTCTCCACCCACGGCGCCGCGTCGCGGGCCGCGCCCCGCGCCGCCGCCTGCGCCTGGCCCGCCACTCCGCCCATGTGTGCCATGAATCCTCCGCCACAGGAGTGCTGCCGGACATCCCCGGGCGACCCCTGAAGCAAGAATGGTGACGCGCGCGGAAGTGGGCCCGGCGTCCAGCGTTGCACCCGCCGGGGGGAGTCCGTAGTTTGGGCGCGTTTCCCGGGCCCCGGCGGCCCGGCGCGCGGCTCCCGCGGGGCGCCGCCTCCCATCCCGATCCCGAGGTGCACTTTGGCGGATACGAGCTTCGACATCGTGGTCATCGGCGCGGGCCCCGGCGGGTACGTCGCCGCCATCAAGGCCGCGCAGCTTGGCTACAAGACGGCGTGCGTGGAGGAAGACGCACTGGGCGGCATCTGCCTCAACTGGGGGTGCATCCCCACCAAGGCGCTGCTGGAGAGCGCCGCCATGATCTCGCACCTGGGCCACGCCAGGGAGTTTGGCATCACGGTGGGCGAGATCAAGACGGACCTGGCGCAGGCCGTGAAGCGCTCGCGCCAGGTTAGCGAGCGGCTGGTGAAGGGGATCGGCTTCCTCTTCAAGAAGAACAAGATCACGCACCTGGCCGGGCGCGGGCGGCTGGCCGGCAAGGGCAAGGTGGAGGTCACGGCCAAGGACGGGAAGAAGTCCACCGTCTCCGCCAAGCACATCATCATCGCGACCGGCAGCAAGCCGCGCGACCTCCCCTTCCTGCGCATCGACCACGACCGCGTGTGGGACTCCACGGACGCCATGATCCCCAAGGCGCCGCCCAAGACGCTGGCCGTGATCGGCGCCGGCGCCATCGGGATGGAGTTCGCGGACGTGCACAGCGCCTTCGGCACCCAGATCACCATCATCGAGGCCGCCAACCGCGTGCTTCCCCTGGAAGACAAGGACGTCTCGGCGGTCGTGGAGAAGGCGTACAAGAAGCGCGGGATGACGGTGCTGACGGGCGCCAAGCTGGAGAAGGCGGAGATCGGCGCGGACGGCGTCACGCTGACCGTGAAGACGGCCAAGGGCGAGACGCAGACGATCCAGGCGGAGCGCGTGCTTTCCGCCATCGGCCGCGTGCCCCTCACGGAGGACATCGGCCTGGAGACGGCGGGGGTGAAGCTGACCGACCGCGGCTTCATCGAGGTGGACCGGCAGCTCCGCACCAGCGTGGAGGGCGTGTACGCCATCGGCGACGTGGCGGGCCCGCCGCTGCTGGCGCACAAGGGCTCGCACGAGGGCGTGGCGTGCGTGGAGGCCATCCACGGCGACCCGCACGCGGGGATCGACTACAAGAACATCCCCAACTGCACCTACTGCCACCCCGAGGTCGCGTCCGTGGGCCTGACGGAGGCGCAGGCGCGCGAGGCGGGCCACGACATCGAGGTGGGCTCCTTCCCGTGGAGCGCCAACGGCCGCGCGCTGACGGCCGGCGACTCGGAAGGGTTCGTGAAGGTGATCCGCGAAAAGAAGTACGGCGAGGTGCTGGGCGCGCACCTGGTGGGCCCGCACGCCACCGAGCTGATCGCCGAGTTCGTGATCGCGCGCCACCTGGAGGCGACGTCGGAGGAGCTGGACCGCGCGATGCACCCGCACCCGACGCTGTCGGAGGCGGTGGCCGAGGCGGCGCTGGCGTCCATGGGGCACGCGCTGCACATCTGAGGCGCGTTGTTGTACGTGAACCGGAAGGCTGGCCCCAGGCGCGTGGGGCCAGCCTTTCGCGTATGCTCAACTATTCTCGGACGATCGAATGGATTGACAATATCCGGAGTGGCGCGTAGGGTGTGGCTTCAGCAAGCGTACCCGGCACCTCCCCCTTCACTCCTGTTCTCCCTCCCCTCTATCATGCGCAGACCATCCATCGTCGTATATCTTCTTCTATTGCTGACCCTTACAGGAGCCGCGCCGCCTGCGTCGGGTGAGTCGCCCGTGTCGGGCCGGCTCGCCCACGGCGCCAGCGATCCACAGGCAGAGCCGGCGCAGGTGCAGGTGTCCATCGCAAAATGGGTCGTGGGGCAGGTGATAGGGTGGGGTGCGGGCAAAGTCATGGACGCCGCGGTTGACCGGATCTTGCTGGCGACCAAGGCTCGGGACGCCGAGATCAATCTCGATCAGCTGAGCCGTGACCCCGCGGTTTCCGGTGTGGATCGGCAGGAGCTTCGTCAGCTCGCCGGCCAGATGGGAAACATCGCCACACTTCTCCGGCGCAACGAATTGGGGGATGCTCAGGTGCGCGCGCGGATCCGCCAGATGCAGGCGGAGCTGAGTGGAATGCAACGGCGGATCGATGTGCTGGACCGCCGGATCAGCGCGCTGGAACAGGAGCAGAAACGGCAGATGCGGGTGCTCGTGAACCACGAGGGGAGGATCCAGCGCCTGGAGTCGGTCGTGGCCAATCACGACGGCCGTCTCACCCGGGTCGAAGATATCGTATACCCCGATTCGAATCGCTACCTGCGCCACGACGCATACCTGGCAGCCGGGATGCTCTACGCGAACTCGGCGAAGCTCGGGAACGACGCCGCGGTCGGCTTCGAAGTCACCGGCCAGTACAACTTCAGTCAGTACTTCGGTGCGTTCGGCGGGGCGCAGATCGCGCCCCTCAAGGCGTCCGACGTCGAAGGGATGCCGAGTGGGTCGGCGGTATCGTGGGAGGGCTTCAACGCACACCTTGGAGGGGTCGTGAGCATGGCGCCGCCGCGTCAGCCCGTGTCTCTGCAGATCGGGTTGGGCGGGGGTATCTCGCAGACCAAGCTCCTGTATTTCGCGCCCGGTACGGACCGGACGCAGAGCGAGTACGCCGACGAGCTTGGCAGCAGCTCGAACGTGTACATGCTCCTCAAGGCGGACCTTGGAGTCGCCCCACCCGCTTTCGAGTTCGAGCCCGTGGTGAGCGTGGGGTACATGACCTTCTTCGAGGACATGACTTACACGGACGATGCCATTTCGAGTAATGCCGGGCGGGCGTTGTGGTACGCCTCGGTCGGGTTACGATGGAGGGCGTATTTGCGGGGACGGCCGGAAGCCACCGCGACACGACGGTAGCCGTTTCGACATGAACCGCGAGGCCGGTCCGGAGCATTCCGGGCCGGCCTTTCAGCGGCCGGCGTCTCTTCGGATGGAAGAGTCGTGGCGCGGACAGAGAGTCGCACGCCGCCCCGAGCCGGGTTGTCGATTGGCATTGGTGGCCTGACGCGGCACGAGGTATAATGCTCGTGCTCGCCCTTTTGCTGCCCCGCAACCACCTTTACCCCGCCCGTGCCCCGCTCGGCCACCCGCCGCTCCGTTCCACGCACCAGGACCCGCCCGGCCGTGAGGCGGGGGCGGGTAGAATCGTTTGTGCGACGGAGACCGTGGGCGGTGGCGGCGGGGATCGGGGGGGTGCACCTGGGGGTGGCGCTGATGGCGCTGGCGCCGTCGCCGTATACCGGGGGGGACAACGCGGTGTACCTGGCGCTCGCGCGGTCGCTGCTGGAGGGTGGGTACCGGGACCTGTTCGATCCGGCGGCGCCCGTGCACGCGCAGTTTCCGCCGGGGTGGCCGGCGGTGCTGGCGGGGGCGCTGGCGCTGGGGGTGAAGCCGTGGGTGGGGATCAAGTACCTGACCGCCGCGTTCTCGGCGCTGGCGGTGGGGGCGTGTTTCCTGTGGATCCACCGGCGGCGCAGACCGCGGCTGGCGCTGGGGGTGGCGGGGCTCATGGCGATCTCGCCGGGGGTGCTGGCGCTGAGCCACTCGGAGCTCTCGGAGGTGGCGTTCTGCGCGCTCACGCTGCTCGCGCTGGCGGGGTGGGAGCGGGGGCGGAGGGTCGTGGCGGCTTCGCTCGCGACGGTCGCGGCGTACCTGACGCGGACGGCCGCGCTGCCGCTGCTGGTGGCCGCTGCCGCATGGCTGGCGTGGCGGCGGCGGTGGCGGGAGCTGGCGGTCTATGCCGCGATCGTGGCGCCTCCGTACCTCGCGTGGGCGTGGTGGTCGTGGGCGCACGGGGGCGGGTACGCGAGCTTCCTCCTGATGAAGGACCCGTACGCGCCCGACCTGGGCCGCGTGGGGGCGGCGGGGCTCGCCGAGCGCGTCTTCGCGAACCTGCAGTTGTACGGCACTACCTACCTCCCGCGCTTCCTGGCCGGGTCGCAGGGGGGCGCGGCGGTGGCGGGGGCGGCCGTCCTGGTGGCGCTCGCGGCGTACGGGTGGGCGCGGCGGGCACGGCGGGCGGGGGTGGCGGAGATCTTCGCGCCTCTTTACCTGGTAATGGCGCTGCTGTGGCCCGCCACCTGGGCGGGGGAGCGCTTCATCCTGCCCATCTTCCCCTTGCTGGTGATGTACGCGGGTGACGGAGCCGTGCGCCTGGGCCGCATGGCGCCGAAGCTTCCGCGCGCCGCCGTGCCGGCCCTGGCGGGGACGGCGCTCGCGCTACTGTCGCTGGACGGGGCGCTGGGTGCGGCGCGGTACGGGTCCGAGTGCCGAAGCGGGTACGCGGCGGGGGACCGGTACGCCTGCCTGTCGCCGGAGTGGAAGGACTTCTTCGCCGTCGCGGAGGCGGCGCCCCGGATGCTGCCCGATGGCGCGGTGGTGCTGTCGCGCAAGCCGGCGCTCTTCCACGCCACGTCGGGGATCCCGGGGCGCACCTACCCGCTGGACCGCACGCCGGAGGGGCTGCTGCGGGCCGCGCGCAAGGCGGGGGCGCGCTACGTGCTGCTGGACGGGATCGACAACATGGCGGAGCAATACCTGACCCCGGTGCTCATCCGCCGGCCGCAGGCGTTCTGCGTGATGTACTCGCTGGGGCCGGCCCAGGCCACCCTCTTCGGCGTGAACGCCGGGGCCGAGCGGATGCCCGACCTGCGCGGCGATCCCGGTGAGGCGGAGGTGCAGACGGGGTTCAGGGGGTGCGGACCGGAGTTCTGGCGCGGCGGGGCGGCACCGGATCCGCGGGCCGGCGGGCCCGCCGGGGGCTGAAGCCCGCCGGGGGCTGAAGCCCCCGGCTGGAAGGGCGGGAAGCCCGCTGAAGCGGGCTCGGTCGCCGGACCCATGCGAGCGGGCTTCCCGTGGTTCCAGCGGGGGGATTGATCCCCCCGCGCAATGCCTCGTGTGCATCAACCGGGGGCTGTGTCGTCTTACAGGAGGAGCCGCATGACGGAGGGGCCCGTGGTGCTCTACGACGGGGTGTGCGGGATGTGCAACGGGCTGGTGCGGTTCGTGGCCCGGCGCGACCGGCGGGGGCGGTTCCGCTTCGCGGCGCTGCAGGGGGAGACGGGGCAGGCGCTGCTCAGGGAGCACGGGCTGCCCACGGACGACTTCGACAGCGCCGTGCTGGTGGAGGACGGGCGCGCCTTCCTGCGCAGCCGCGCCATCCTGCGCATCGTGCGCGGGCTGGGCGGCGTGTGGAGCGTGGCGGCGCCGCTGGCCCTGCTCCCCGCCCCGCTGCTGGACTTCTTGTACGACCGGGTGGCGCGCGGCCGCTACCGGATATTCGGGCGAAGCGACGCCTGCATGCTCCCGCCTCCCGAGCTGCGCGCGCGCTTCCTCCCCTGAGCCTCTCGATTCCGAGCCCATGACCCGCACCCTCCGCTTCGCCCTCGCCGCCCTGCTCGCGGCCTGCTTCGCGCCCGGCGCCGCCGCCGCGCAGCAGAACGTCCCGCCGCTTTACCCGTCGCGCCCGCGGACGGCCGAGCCGCCGGGGCAGCCGGGCGCGGACACCACGGGGCTCCGGTTCCGGGTGTCGCAGGGGCGGGTGGCGGGGCCCGCCCGCACCCCCGCCGCGCAGGGCCAGCGCCTGGGCGA
>CADCTW010000062.1:0-39956 GCA_902805735.1 uncultured Gemmatimonadota bacterium
CACCAACACGGCCTCGGCCGTGCGGGCGTACATCATCGACACCGGCGTGCGCTCCACGCACGCCGAGTTCCGCAAGACCGACGGCACCTCCCGCGCCTCCAACGTCTACAACGCCACCGGCGACGGCAACGCCTCGGACTGCAACGGGCACGGCACGCACGTGGCCGGCACCGTGGCCGGCAAGACGTACGGCATCGCCAAGGCCGCGATGATCCGCGCCGTCAAGGTGTTCACCTGCTCCGGCGGCAGCGCCAACAGCACCATCATCGCCGGCATCGACTGGGTGACCGCCAACCACATCAAGCCGGCCGTCGCCAACCTGTCGCTGGGCGGCGGCGCCAGCCAGGCGACGGACGACGCGGTGAACCGCCTGTCGAACGCGGGCGTGTTCGTGGCCGTGGCCGCGGGCAACTCCAACGTGGATGCCTGCACCTCGTCGCCGGCCCGCGCCAGCACGGTGACCACGGTGGCCTCGTCCACCAGCGGCGACGCCAAGTCGTCGTTCAGCAACTGGGGAAGCTGCGTGGAGCTGTACGCGCCGGGCAGCAGCATCACCTCGGCCTGGTACACGGGCGACACGGTGACCAACACCATCAGCGGCACCTCGATGGCCTCGCCGCACGTGGCGGGCGTGGGCGCGCTCTACAAGGGCACCTACGGCGACGCCGGGTACTCCACCATCCGCACCTGGCTGATCAACAACGCCACGGCCAGCGTGATCACCGGCAACGTGACGGGCACGCCCAACCGCCTGCTGTACAAGGCGGCCCTGTAATCGGTGCGGTTTCGGGCGACGGAAGGGCCGCGGCTTCGGCCGCGGCCCTTTCCCGTTCGCGGAGGCGGCGCTCCCCGTTGACGCCACTCCGCCAGCGGCGGTAGTTTAGCTGTTTGTGCCGCGATCCGGCGCCGTTCAGGCGCCGGGCTTCTTTTCCCCCGCCGGACGCCCCTGCAGGCGCGCCGGCGCCGGGTTTTCGGCAACACGAAAGGCTGTGCCGCACCCCCTGCTCATCGACTCGGTCCAGACCGTCCCCGCGTTCCGCGAGCTGGCCGCCGGCCTGCCCCGCGCGGGCGAAGCGGTGGTCGCGTCGGGGCTGGCGGGGTCGGCGCCGCTGCTGCTGGTGGCCGGGCTCCATCGCGCGCGCCCGGAGCGCATGTGGCTGGTGGTGGGCGGCGGGCCCGAAGACGCCGAGATGGCCACCTCTGACCTGGAGGCGCTGCTGGGCGAGGCCTCGGTCTTCCTGTACCCGCAGCGCGAGTCGCTGCCGTACGAAGAGGGCGAGCCGCACCTGGAGATCGGCGGCACGCGGGTGGAAGCGCTGGAGGCCCTCCTCTCCGGGCGCGCCTCGCTGCTGGTGACCACGCCGCGCGCGCTGCAGGAGCTGGCGCCCGCCGTGGAGGGGCTGGACGACCTGCGGCTGGAGATTCGCACCGGCGAGGAGGTGCTCCTCACCGAGCTGGCGGCGCGGCTGGAGGGGATGGGCTTCGACCGCGTGCCCACGGTGGAAGCGGTGGGGCAGTTCGCGCTGCGGGGCGGGATCGTGGACGTGTTCGGCTTCGGCGCGCCGGAGCCCGCCCGCATCGAGTTCTTTGGCGACAGCGTGGAGTCGATCCGCTACTTCGACATCCTCACGCAGCTCTCCGTGAGGTCGGTGGAAGAGCTCCAGCTCCTTCCCGTGGACCTGCGCGCGCAGCGGCCGGAGGGGTCCAGGCCCGCCGCCCGCGCCACCGAGGGCACGGAGCGCCGCTCGCTGATGGACTACCTGCCGTCCGACGCGCTGATGGTGCACCTGGCCGGCGGCGGCACGTGGGGCGAGCTGGAGCGCACCTGGAGCGAGGTCCGCCGCCTCCACACCGCGGAAACGCAGCGCGGCAACCACCCGGAGCCGCCCGAGAACCTGTTCCTCCCCGCGGAAACGGCCGCGCGCCGGCTGCAGGGGTTCGCGCAGCTCTTCGTGGACGACACGGGCGACCTCCCCACGGACAGCACGACCCGCTTCCGCGCCCTGCCGCCGGAGGCCATCGACCGCGACATGGGGCGGCTGGGCGACGTGCTGCGCGGCGCCGCCGCGCGTGGCGAGCAGACGCTGATCCTGTGCGACAACCAGGGTCAGCTCGAGCGCCTGCAGGAGCTGCTGGACGAGCTGCGCATCGCGCGGCAGGTGGAGCTGGGGATCGGCTCCATCGCGGGCGGCTTCGTGCTGGCCGACTCGGAGCCCCCGCTCCGCCTCCTCACCGACCACGAGATCTTCCGCCGCTCGCGCCGGGTGCGCAGGCGGCGCAGGTTCCGCGGCGGGGCGGCGCTGGAGAGCATCGCCGCGCTGAAGCCGGGGGAGTACGTCGTCCACATGGACCACGGCGTGGGGCAGTTCCGCCGCATGGAGCGGGTGCGGGTGGGGGAGGAGGAGTTCGAGACGCTGGTGATCGAGTACGCGGGGGGCGAGCTCCTGCGCGTGCCCGTGCACCGGGTGGACCTGATCGAGCGCTGGGTGAGCGATGCGGACGAGGCGAACGCCGCGCCCAAGGTGCACCGCATCGGCGGCAAGGACTGGAGCCGGCAGAAGCAGCGCACCAAGAAGGCCATCGAGGAGATGACGGCCGAGCTGCTGGAGCTGTACGCCGCCCGCGCCGCCGAAAAGGGGTTCGCCTTTGCCGCCGATACCCGCTGGCAGCGGGAGATGGAGAGCGCCTTCCTCTTCGAAGACACCCCGGACCAGCGGCAGGCCACCGAAGACGTCAAGCGCGACATGGAATCGCCCCGCCCCATGGACCGCCTCATCTGCGGCGACGTGGGGTACGGCAAGACGGAGATCGCCATCCGCGCGGCGTTCAAGGCGGTGCAGGACGGCAGGCAGGTGGCGGTGCTCGTGCCCACGACGATCCTGGCCGAGCAGCACATGCACACCTTCAGCGAGCGGCTGGCGGACTTCCCGGTGCGCATCGAGGCGCTCTCGCGCTTCCGCACCGCGAAGGAGCAGAGCGAGGTGCTGCGGCGCCTGGAGGCCGGCGAGGTGGACGTGGTGGTGGGGACGCACCGCATCCTCTCCCCCGACGTGAAGTTCAGGGAGCTGGGGCTGATCATCGTGGACGAGGAGCAGCGCTTCGGGGTGAAGCACAAGGAGCTCCTCAAGCAGCTCCGCCGCACGGTGGACGTGCTCACCCTGACGGCCACGCCCATCCCGCGCACCCTGCACTTCTCCATGCTGGGGCTGCGTGACATGACGCTGATCCAGACCCCGCCGCGCGACCGGCAGCCGGTGATCACCCACGTCCTCCCCTGGACGGACGCGATCATCGAAGACGCCATGCGCCGCGAGCTGGACCGCGGGGGGCAGGTGTTCTTCGTCCACAACCGGGTGGAGACGATCGACACCGTGGCGCAGCGGGTCCAGCGCCTGGTGCCCGAGGCCCGCATCGCCATCGCGCACGGGCAGATGAAGGAGAAGGAGCTGGAGGCGGTGATGACCGCCTTCCTGGACGGGGAGCGCGACATCCTGGTGGCCACGGCCATCATCGAGAGCGGGCTGGACGTGCCCCGCGCCAACACGCTGATCGTGAACCGCGCGGACCACTTCGGCCTGTCGCAGCTGTACCAGATCCGCGGGCGCGTGGGCCGCAGCCACCACCGGGCCTTCTGCTACCTGCTGATCCCGGACGAGATCCAGGAAGACGCGGAGAAGCGCCTGCGCGTGCTGGAGCACTACACCGAGCTGGGAAGCGGCTACCGCATCGCCCTCAAGGACCTGGAGCTGCGGGGCGCGGGTAACATCCTGGGCTCGCAGCAGAGCGGCTTCGTGCACGCCGTGGGGCTGGACACCTACATGCGCCTGCTGGACGACACCATCAAGCAGCTCAAGGGCGGCGGCAAGGACGTCTCCACCCTGCTCGCGGACGTGTCGGTGGACGGCGCCGCGCTGATCCCGGACGACTACGTGCCGGACGAGGCGCAGAAGCTCAACTTCTACCGCCGCCTCTCGCGCGTGGAGACGGTGGAGGCGGCCGACGCGATCCGCCGCGAGCTGCGCGACCGCTTCGGCCCCGTGCCGGCCGAGGTGGAGACGCTGCTCTCCACCGCGCAGCTCCGCCTGCTGGGCGGCGAGCTAGGGATGGAGCGGATCCTGGTGCGGCCGTGGGACGTGCGCATCAACTTCCGCCGGGGCAACGTGCCGCGCATGGCATCGCTGCAGAGCGCCTTCGCCTCGCACCAGCTCGCCGTGGAGGTGCGCCGCCCGACGCCCCTGTCGCTGGCGCTCACCCGCCACGGCACCGAGCCCATCCTCCCCACGCTGGTCGCCGCCATCCGCGACCTGGCGTCGGAAGTGGCCAAGGCCGCATAAAAGAATCTCACACAGAGACACAGAGGCACAGAGGAAGGGGCTGCCTCTGCGCCGGTGGCTTATCTCTGTGTCTTTGTGCCTCTGTGTGAGACATGTTGTTTGTTCCCGAGGCGCCCGCCGATCCGGCGGCGCCGCCCTTTCTTCCACCCGGAGATTCAGATGAAGTTGTCCCGCTGGGCGTTGCCCGCCGCCGCGCTCGCGCTTGCAGGGTGCGGGTCCTTTGGCAAGGCGATGGGCGCCCATACCGATACGGTGGCCCAGGCCGCCGGCAAAGAGCTCAAGGTTGAGGAGGCCGCTTCGCTGCTGGCCGCCAACCCCCAGGTGCAGCCCACCGAAGACCTCGTGGGCGAGCTGGCCGGGATGTGGGTGGACTACACCCTGCTCGCCACCGCCGCCGCCGAAGACACCACCCTCGCCGTGCTCGACTTCGACAAGCTGATCGAGCCCACGCGCGACGAGATGATCCTGCAGCGCTTCATCACCGGCGCGGTGCCCATCGACACCACGTTCACCGAGGCGGAGCTGGACCAGAAGTGGAACACCGAGGGGCCCGGCTCGCAGGTGCGCGCCCGCCACATCCTCCTCAAGGTGCCGGGTGACGCCGCCCCCGCCGCGCGCGAGGCCGCCCGCCGCCGCGCCGAGGGGATCCAGGCCCAGGCCGCCGGCGGCGCCGACTTCGCCGCGCTCGCCCGCCAGCACTCCGAAGACACCTCCAAGGACCAGGGCGGCGACCTCGGCTTCTTTGGCCGCGGGCAGATGGTGCCCACCTTCGAGGAGGCAGCCTTCGCGCTGCAGCCCGGCCAGGTGAGCAAGGTGGTGGAGAGCCCCTTCGGCTACCACGTGATCAAGGTGGAGGAGAAGAAGTCGCAGCCCCTCCCCGTCGAGCAGCGCCCGCAGTTCCGGCAGATGCTGGTGCGCCAGACGCAGGGCCAGTCCGTGCAGAAGTTCGTGGACTCGCTGTCTACGGCCGCCAAGGTGACGGTGCAGCCCGGCGCCGTGAAGCTGCTCAAGGAGATGGCGGGCCAGAAGGGCGCCGACGTGACCCCCAGGGGCCGCGCCGCTTCGCGCGCGCTGGTGGAGTACCAGGGCGGCGAGCTCACCGCCGGCGAGATCGCCGAGGTGATCGGGCAGATCCCGCCCGCGCAGCGCGGGCAGGCGGCCAACGCGCCGGACCAGCAGGTGGAGGACTTCCTCAAGCAGCAGACCACGCGGGAGGTGCTGCTGGTGGAGGCCAAGAAGCGCAACGTCACCCTTTCGCGCGCGGCGACCGACTCCATCCGCACCGAGGCGCGCGGCGCCATCCGCCAGCTCCTGCAGGCCACCGGCCTGGGGCAGCAGCGCGTGCCCAAGGGCTCGGCGGGCAACGCGGTGATCGAGGAGCAGGTGCGCGGCCTGATCCAGGGCTTCATCTCCGGCCAGCGCCAGCTGGTGCCGCTGGGCCGCCTGGCGATCGCGCTCAAGAACGCGTACGGCCACGAGCTCAACGAGGCCGCCTTCCCCCGCGTGGTCGAGCGTATGAAGGCCATCCGCGCCACCATGCCGCAGCCGCAGATGCCGCAGGGCCAGCAGATGCCGCCGCAGGGCATGCCGCCGCAGGGCATGCCGCCGCAGGGAATGCCGCCGCAGGGCCAGCCCGCCCCGCAGCCGCAGCAGCCGGCGCAGCCGTAACAGCAGGCTCACACAGAGACACAGAGGCACAGAGATGAGTCGTTCTCTGTGCCTCTGTGTCTCTGTGTGAGCCCCGCTGTTTGGAACCCCCGCCGCTCTCCGGCATACAACACTGCGACTCCTTCCCGCTGACCCAAGAACGCATCTATGCGCAACTCAATCGCGGCGCTCGCCGCCCTGTTCGCCCTTTCCGCCGCGCCGCTGGCCGCGCAGGGCCCGCCCGCCCAGCAGCCGGGCGAGGAGCTGGTGGACCGCGTGGTGGCGGTGGTGGGCGACACCACCCTGCTTTACTCCGACGTCGTCCAGGCGCTGGAGCAGCTCCGCGAGAGCGGGCAGACGGTGCCCACCGACCCGGCCCAGCGCGACCTCTTCGTGCGCCGCGTGGTGGAGCAGCGCGTCAGCGACCTGGTGCTGCTGGAAGCCGCGCGCGCCTCCGGCCTCGCGGTCACCGAGGCAGACGTGGCCGACGTGGTGGAGCGGCAGGTCGCGCAGGTACGGCAGCGCTTCAACAACTCGGACACGGAGATGGCCCGCGCGCTCCTGCAGTCGGGGCGCACGGTGGACGAGTTCCGGCGCGACATCACGCGCCAGGCCATCGACCGCACCATGATCCAGCGCTTCACGGCCGCGCAGATGGCCAAGCTGCCGCGCCCCACCGTGTCCGACGAGGAGGCGCGCGCCTACTTCGAGACGGTGCGCGCCCAGGTGGGGCAGCGCCCCGCCAACGTGTCGTTCGAGCAGGCGCTGGTGAAGCCCGTGCCCTCCGACTCCGCGAAGGCGCGCGCCCGCCGCACCGCCGTGGAGGTGCTCGCCGAGCTGGGCCGCGGCGGCGACTTCGAGGTGCTGGCGCGCCGCTACTCGGCCGACGCGTCCAAGGAGCAGGGGGGCAGCCTGGGGTGGTTCCGCGAGGGGCAGATGGTGCGCCCCTTCGAGGCCGCCGCTTTCTCCATGCGCCCGGGGCAGACCTCGGACATCGTGGAGACGGAGTTCGGCTACCACATCATCCGCCTGGACCGCATCCGCGGGCCGGAGCGGCAGGCGCGCCACATCCTGATCCGCCCGGAGATCACCCCGGAAGACGTGGCCCGCGCCCGCACCCGCGCGGACTCCATCGCCGCGGCGGTGCGCGCCGGGGCGTCGCTCCCGCAGCTCGCCGCCACCACCAGCACGCCGGGCGACCAGCGGGTGAACCGCAACGTGCCCGTCGAGCAGCTTCCCCCCGCGTACGCGCTGCTGGGGACGGCGCAGACGGGCGCCGTGGTGGGGCCGTTCGAGATCCCCGACCCGCAGGGCTCCTCGTCGTTCGCGGTGGCGCGCGTCACCGCCCAGCAGGCGGCCGGGCAGCTCGAGTACGCGGACGTGGCGGACCGGGTGAAGGAGCGGCTCCAGGAGCAGCGCATGCAGGAGCAGCTGCTGGCCGAGCTGCGCCGCAACACGCACGTCGCCATCCAGATCTGAGATGGACGAGGCGCTGCGGGTAGACGTACTCCTGCACCGGCTCTGCCTCACCAGGAGCCGCAGCGAGGCCAAGACGGCGTGCGAGGCGGGCGCCGTGTCGCTGGACGGGCGCGGCGCCCGCCCCAGCGACACCGTCCTCCCGGGGCGGCGGATCACGGTGCGCTACCCGCGCCGCACCCTGGAGGTGGAGCTGCTCGCGCTCCCCGGGAAGAGCACCTCGAAGGCCGCCGCGCGCGAGCTCTACCGGGTGCTGCGGGACGAGCGCACGGGCGACGAATTTTGACGATCACACAGAGACACGGAGACACGGAGGAGTGTCTCCGTGTCTGTTTTGAGGATGATCGATGAAGCCACGCATCGCGGTTACGGTGGGAGACCCGCGGGGGATCGGGCCGGAGGTCACGGCCGCCGCGCTCGCGCACCCCGAGGTGAGCGGCGCGGCCGACTTCGTCCTGGTGGGGCCGCAGGGGATGGCGGAGGTGGCGGTGGGGCGCTGGATGCCGGAGGACGGCGCGGCGGCGGCGGGGCGAATCGCGGGCGAGGCGATCCAGAAGGCCACGGAGATGGCGCTGGCGGGGGAAGTGGACGCCGTGGTCACCGCGCCCATCGACAAGTCCGCCTTCCACGCCGGGGGCTGGCACTTCCCCGGGCACACCGAGATGCTGCGCGACCTGGCCGGCGTGCCCGAGGTGGCGATGATGATGGCGGCCGAGCGCACGGCGCTGGGCGGCCCGCTGCGCGTGGTGCTGGCGACCACGCACCTGGCGCTGCGCGACGTCCCCGCCGCGCTCTCGGCGGATCTCCTCGTCCGCCAGGCGGAGCTGGTCCATCACGCCCTGCGCACGCACTGGGGGATCGCGAGCCCGCGTGTGGCCCTCTGCGCGGTCAACCCGCACGCCTCCGACGGCGGCCTCTTCGGCGACGAGGAGGAGCGCATGGTGGAGCCGGCGCTGCGCACGCTGGCGGAGCGTGGGATCGGCGCGGCGGGGCCCATCCCGGCCGACACGGTGTTCACGCGCGCGGTGCGTGGCGAGTTCGACGCGGTGATCGCGCCCTATCACGACGTGGGGATGGCGGCGTTCAAGACGGCGGCGTTCGGGAGCGGGGTCAACGTCACCCTGGGGCTCCCCTTCCCCCGTACCTCGCCGGACCACGGGACGGCGCTCGGCATCGCCGGCAAGGGGGTGGCGGACGCGTCGTCCATGCGCGAGGCGGTGCTCCTGGCCGTGCGCATGAGCAGACCCTTTGACAGCGGCGCGGAACGCGGCTAAGTTCGATCCACACCGACAGATCCCCCCAGCAGTCCCCCGGTCCTCCCGTGATCAGGCTTTCATCCGTATCCAAGGAGTACGCCCGCTCCGGCGCGGCGCTCCGGGACGTGTCGTTCCACGTCCGCAAGGGAGAGCTCGTCTTCCTCACCGGCCACTCCGGCGCGGGGAAGAGCACCGTCATGCGCCTGATCCAGATGGCCGAAACGCCGTCGGGGGGCGAGGTGCGCGTGTCCGGGTTCTCGTCCAAGCTCATCCGCCGGCGCGACATCCCCATGCTGCGCCGCAAGATGGGCGTCGTCTTCCAGGACTTCCGCCTCCTCCGCGACCGCACGGCCGAGGAGAACGTGGCCTTTGCCCTGGAAGTGACCGGCACCAAGCGCGCCGCCATCGCGCCGCGCGTCAACCGCGTGCTCACGCAGGTGGGGCTGGCGCACAAGGCGCGCGCCTACCCGGACGAGCTCTCGGGCGGCGAGCGGCAGCGCGTGGCCATCGCCCGTGCCCTGGTCAACGAGCCGCTCCTCCTGCTGGCGGACGAGCCCACGGGCAACCTGGACGAGTGGGCGGCCAAGGGCGTGTTCGAGCTCTTCCGCGAGATCAACGCGATGGGGATGACCGTCCTGATGGCCACCCACGACCTGGACCTGGTGCGCGCCCACCCCGAGTACCGGGTGATCGAGCTGAGCCAGGGCGCCGTGGTCTACGACAGCGCCCCCACCCCCGCCGCACGCGAACCCCAGCAGGCCTGAACATGCCGTACGCGATCCGCGAGGCGCTCACCGCCTTCCGCCGCACGCCGCTGCTGACGATGCTGTCGGTGGTGGCGATCGCCTTTTCGCTCTTCATCGTGGGCCTCTTCGGCCTCACCGCCTTCAACATCTCGCAGGCCGTGCGCGAGGTTGAGAACAAGGTGGAGGTGGTGGGCTACCTCCGCGACGACGCCGCCCCGGTGCAGCTGCAGGTGGCGCAGGACGAGCTGCGCCGCCTCCCGGAGGTGCAGGAGCTTCGCTACGTCACCAAGACGGAAGCGCTCGCCAGCGCCATGGAGGAGATGAAGGAGTTCCGCGACGTCTTCACCGACCTGGAGAGCAACCCGCTCCCCGCGTCGCTGGAGGTGCGCCTGCGCCCCGGGCAGAGCTCGCCCGAGGCCGTGGCCCGCGTGGCCAAGCGGATGCAGGCGTACGGCTTCGTGGAAGAGGTGGACTTCGGCGACGGGTGGGTGGAGAAGATCTACACCATCCGCCGCCTCTTCGGCGCGGCGGCCACGGCCATCGGCGGGGCGTTCGCCCTGGTGGCGGCCATCATCATCGCCACCGCCATCCGCATCGCGGTCTTCGCGCGGCGCGAAGAGATCTCCATCATGCGCCTGGTGGGCGCCACCGACGGCTTCGTGGAGCGTCCCTTCCTGCTGGAGGGGATCTTCACCGGCTTCGTGGGCGGTCTGGCGGCGGCGGGGCTCACCTATCTCTCCTTCGGCATCCTCAACCGCTACCTCTTCGCCCTGCAGTGGATCCCCTCCGAGTGGCTGGCGGGCTTCGTGGTCGCGGGCACGGTGTTCGGCTTCCTGAGCAGCATGGTGGCGGTGCGGCGCCACCTGGAGGCGGTCTGAAGTGAGCGCCCGGAGGGTACGCGCCGCCCTGCTGCTGATCGCCTGCGCGCTGCCGCTGGCCGCCCAGCAGCGCGCGCCGCAGCAGGAGATCAGCGACAGCCGCCGCCGGCTGCAGGAGATCCGCCAGGAGCGGCAGGAGCTGCGCGGCCAGCTCTCCCGCATCCGCGGCCAGGTGCACGACGTGAGCGGCGAGCTGCGCATCATCCGCCGCCAGGCCACCCTGTCGGCCTCGCTGGTGCGCGAGCTGAACCTGCAGCTCGCCGAAACGCAGAAGAAGATCGACGCCACCACGCAGGAGCTCACCGAGGCCGAGGTGCGGCTGGCGGAGAAGAAGGCGCTGCTGGACCGCCGCCTGCGCGACCTGTACAAGCGCGGCCCGCTGCACGCCGCCGAGGTGCTCCTCTCGTCGCGCACCTTCGCCGATCTCCTCAACCGCTACAAGTACCTGCACCTGGTGGCGCAGCGCGACCGCGGGCTGGTGGGCGAGGTGGAGGAGCTTTCCCGCCAGCTCGCCCTGCGCGAGCAGGAGCTGCGGCGGAGCTACTCGGACATCCAGTACCTGCAGAACGAGCGCGCGGACGAGCACAGCCAGCTCCAGTCGCTGCAGGGCCAGCGCGGCGAAACGCTTTCCGTGCTCCAGAAGCACGAGCAGTCCACGGCCGCGCGCCTGGCCGAGCTGGCCCGCGACGAGCGCCGCCTGACGGGGCTGGTCGCCACGCTGGAGGCGCGCCGCCGCGAGGCCGAGCGCCGCGAGCGCGACCGGGTGGCCGCCGCGGCGCGCAATCGCCCCGCCAACGCCCCCGCCGCGCCCGCGGCCCCGTCGCGCACCCCCACGTCCACCCTGACCACGGCGGACGTGGGGAACCTGGGGTGGCCCGTGGGCGGGCGCCTGGTGTACCGCTTCGGCCGCGTGACGCAGCCCAACGGCACGGCCGTGCGCTACAACGGCGTGGGGATCGGCGCCGCTGCGGGCTCGCCGGTGCGCGCGGTGGAGGCGGGGACGGTGGAGATGGCCGCGCCCTTCGAGGGGTACGGGCCCACGGTGGTGGTGAGCCACGGCGGCGGCTACTACTCGCTCTACCTGTACCTGGGCGAGGTGCAGGTGAAGCAGGGCACCACCATCGCCAAGGGGCAGGTGATCGGCACCGTGGGCGGGCAGAACACGCCCGAGGGGGCGCACATCGAGTTCCAGATCCGCGCCCCGGGCGGGCAGGCGGTGGACCCGCTCAACTGGCTTCGCGGGCAGCGCTGATGGCGCTGGCGCCCGTGTACGGCCACGAAGACGTCCGCGGCGTGCTGGTGGCGGCCGCGCGGGCGGGGACGCTCGCGCAGTCGCTCCTGCTGCACGGGCCCGCGGGGGTGGGGAAGCAGCGGGTGGGGCTGTGGATGGCGCAGCAGCTCATGTGCGAATCTCCCGCGCCGGACGGGCTGGCGTGCGGGCGCTGCCAGAGCTGCCGCATGACCGCGCGGCTGGAGCACCCCGACGTGCACTGGTTCTTCCCCCTTCCCCGCCCCGACGCGGCCACGCCGGAGAAGCTGCGCGAGAAACTGGAGGAAGCGCGCGGCGCCGAGCTGGCCGCCCGCCGCGCGGACCCCTTTCACGTCCCGGCGTACGACCGCGCCCCCGCGTATTTCATGGGGACGATCCAGAACCTGCAGCGCTTCGCCACCGTGCGCCCGGCCATGGGGTCGCGCAAGGTGTTCGTGGTGGGCGACGCGGAGGCCATGGTGCCGCAGGAGTCCTCGCCCGAGGCCGCCAACGCCTTCCTCAAGCTGCTGGAAGAGCCCCCGGCGGACACGACGCTGATCCTCACCTCGTCCAACCCCGGCGCCCTCCTCCCCACCATCCGCTCGCGCGTCCTGCCCGTGCGGCTGCTGCCGCTGCCGATGCAGCAGGTGGCGGACTTCATGGAACGCGAGAAGGGGATGCCGCGTGCGGACGCGGAGCGGGTGGCCGCCATCTCGGCGGGCTCCATCGGCAAGGCGCTGCGCCTGCTGCCCGGCGCGGGCGGGGCCGGCGTCCTCCAGCGCCAGCGCGAGGCGGGGCGCTCGCTGCTCCAGGCCGCCACCTCCACCTCCGCCGCCGACCGGCTGGCCGCCGCCAACGCGGTGGCCCCCGCCGGCGCGCGCGGCGAGTTCACGGGCACCCTGGAAGCGCTCTCCCTCTGGCTGCGCGACCTGATGGCCGTGGCCGCGGGCGCGTCCGACTCGCTGGCGTACACGGACGACGTGGCGCTCCTGCAGGGCATCGTCACCCGCTGCCGGGTGGAGGCGGCCAGTGTGGCCTCGGCGCTCCTGCGCGTGCAGGAGGCGCGCGACCTGGCTTCCGGCAACGTCAACCCGCAGCTCATCGTCGCCGACCTGCTGCGCGGCATCCGGCTGGACCTGGGCCCTCACCCGGCGGCCTGACAGCCGCCACCCTCTCCCAGAAACAGCCCTGGGGGCGCCGCCGGGCCCTCACCCCCCCGACCCCCCTCTCCCAAACAGCTGGGCGAGGGGGGCGCATCTTCGGTACTGGCTGGTGATTTCCGTTCCTTCGCGGCCGCGCCGCCGACGTCCTAGTGACGTGAGGATGCGTGGAAATCGCCCCCCTCTCCCGTTATCGGGAGAGCGGGGGTCGGGGGGGTGAGGGCCCCCGTCAGCACGAGCGAACACTGGGCACGGCACGCAGTTCTCCCCCTCCCCCGTACGGGGGGGCGGGGGGCGGGGGATGGCGCCCCCGACCTGCAACAATAGTTGTCACACGGAGACACGGAGGCACGGAGAAGTTGCTTTTCTCCGTGCTTCCGTGTTTTCGTGTGAGGCACGTGTCGTTGGGACGCACGCAAGAGGCATGGATGCCACACCCCGCGAGGAGCGATGAACGAGAGCGGATTCACCCACCTGGACGAGGGGGGGCGGCCCCGGATGGTGGAAGTAGGGGACAAGGTGGTGACGCGGCGGGTGGCGGTGGCGGAGGGGCGTATCCGCATGTCCGCCGACACCTTGGAGGCGGTGGTGGAGGGGCGCGCGGCCAAGGGCGGCGTCCTCACGGTGGCCGAGATCGCGGGGATCATGGGGGCGAAGAAGACCGCCGACCTGATCCCCCTCTGCCACCCCATCCCCCTCACCTCCGTGCTCGTGGAGCTGGAGCCGGACCACGCGCTCCCCGGTATCCGGGCGCGTGCCACCACGCGGACGGATGGGAAGACCGGGGTGGAGATGGAAGCGTTAACAGCGGTAAGCTGCGCGCTCCTCACCGTTTACGATATGTGCAAATCTCGCGACCGCGGGATGGCGATTCTGGAGGTACGTTTGCTGCACAAGGAGGGGGGACAGAGCGGGGTATGGAGCAGCGCGGCCGGGTCGGTAGACCCCCCGTGACGTTTCCCCGCTCGCGGAAACCAGAACCTGGAGGCTGGCATGCAGTCTCTCCTGTTGAAGCTTCAGAACGAGATCGAGTCTCGCAAGAAACCACGCCTGGACCTCGGTCCGGTGGTTCGCAGCGCGATCGTGGGCAGCCTGCTGGTCATCACCGCGTTCATGCTGGGCGCGCGCACGGCGAGCAGCAGCACCGGCTCGTCGTCGGTGATCCGCGCCATGGTGGAGCCCGCCGCGGGGCTGGGTGACCTGCAGTCCGTCGAGATCGCCCGTCTGAAGCGCATCACGGAGTATTCGTCCCGCTACGAGATCCCGGCCGACATGGCGGAGCGCATCGTAGACATCGCCCGCTCCGAGGGGATCGAGCCCGACCTGGCCTTCGGCCTGGTGCGCGCCGAGAGCGAGTTCAACCACCGCGCGGTGAGCCGCGTGGGCGCCGTGGGCCTCACGCAGCTGATGCCGTCGACCGCCAAGTACTTCCGCGTCAACGGCACCAACCGGCACAACCTTTACGACCGCGACACCAACCTGCGCATCGGCTTCCGCTACCTGAAGACGCTGCTCGACAAGTACGACGGCAACGTGCGCCTGGCGCTGCTGGCCTACAACCGCGGCCCCGAGCGCGTGGACCAGCTCCTCCGTGCCGGCCACAACCCGAACAACGGCTACGTCGAGATGGTGATGAAAAAGCGCTCCGGCAGGCACAACTAAAAAGCCGGGCTCACACAGAGACACAGAGGCACAGAGATCAGTTCTTCTCTGTGCCTCTGTGTCTCTGTGTGAGCCCCAATCGGTCAGACCAGCGCGGCGACCCCTGACCCAGCCAGGAAGCGCTCGGCCATCTGCACGTACTCCTTGGTGCCGATGTACAGCGGGGTGCGCTCGTGCAGCGAGGTGGGGATCACCTCCATGATGCGCCCCTCGCCCGTGGAAGCAGCGCCGCCGGCGTGCTCGGCGATCATCGCCAGGGGGGCGGCCTCGTACAGGAGGCGCAGCTTGCCGCCGGGGCACTTGGAATCGGCCGGGTACATGAACATCCCGCCGTACAGCAGGTTGCGGTGGAAGTCCGCCACCAGCGAGCCGATGTAGCGCGAGCTGAACGGCTTGGGGTTCTCGCCGTCCGGGCCCTTGAGGTGGTCGACCAGGCGGCGCTGGTCTTCGGACCACAGGGAGTAGTTCCCCTCGTTGCAGCTGTAGATCCGCTGCCCCGGGTTGGGGATGCGGATGTTGGGGTGCGAGAGGAGGAACTCGCCGATGGAGGGCTCCAGCGTGAAGCCGTGCACCCCGTTCCCCGTGGTGTACACCAGCATCGTGGACGAGCCGTACACGATGTACCCCGCCGCCACCTGCCGCGTCCCCGCCTGCAGGCAGTCGTCCACGCAGCCGCGCTCGTGGTCGCTCACCTTGCGGTGCACCGAGAAGATGGTGCCCACGCTCACGTTGGCGTCGATGTTGGACGACCCGTCCAGCGGGTCGAAGAGCACGCAGTACTTCCCGGTGGGGAAGCGGTCGGGGATGGGGATGAAGTCCTCCACCTCTTCCGACGCCATCCCGCACAGGTGCCCCGTGTGGTCCAGCGCCTTGAAGATCACCTCGTTGGCGAACTCGTCCAGCTTGCGGACCTCCTCGCCCTGCACGTTCACCTCGCCCGTCAGCCCAAGGATGTCGGCCAGGCCGGCGCGCCGCACCTCGCGCGCGATCATCTTGGCGGAGAAAGCCAGGTCATAGAGGATGTTGCTGAACGCGCCCGTCGCCTCGGGGAACTCGCGCTCCGCCTCGATGATGTGGCGCTCGATGGTGACCAAGCCTTTTCCAGTCACGCGTTCCTCGGGGTTGTTGGTATCCGGGGAAAGGCCCTTTCGGCCTCCGCCCGCGCCTCTACTTCATAACGGTTCTGCAGGTATCCGTGGCGGATGGACTGCAGCGTGTATTTCAGGGGAAAGAGCCGGTCCTCCCCCCACTGCCGGACGTGCGTGAGCTCGTGCACCAGCAGCCCCGGCGAAAGCTCCACCCGCGGGTGGACGACGATGGTGCGCCCCAGCGTGACGGCCGCGGCCGGCCCGCCCATGCGCCCCAGCACCCCGCCGATCGCGGGAATCAGCGGCCCCGCACGAAAGGTAACGCCCGCCGGCACCGCCTCCGCCGGCACGGAGCTGGGGGGCGGGACCACGGGGCCGAGCACCGCGTCCAGGAGCCGGTTCCAGAGCATCACGGCTTCACCCGCTCCCAGAACGCGCCACCCGGCTCAACCCGCACGAGGATGGTGCCCTCCAGGTCCGTGCGCGCCACTGCGACCCCGCGGTGCGCCAGGCGCTCCAGCGCCTCGGGCGCGGGATGGCGGTAGCGGTTGCGTACGCCGCACGAGATCACGGCAAGCTCCGGTTGCACGGCGCGGAGGAATGCATCCGAGGTGGCGGTGCGCGAGCCGTGGTGCCCCACCTTGAGCACCCCCGCCCGCAGCGCGGGGCCGTAGTGGGCGACCAGCCGCTCTTCGACCTCGCTGGGCGCGTCGCCGGTGAGGAGCGCCGCGAAGGCCCCGTACCGCAGGAGCACCACGGCGCTAATGTCGTTCGCGTCCGCGGGCGCGTCAAGCGACCTGGCGGTGGGCCAGAGGAACAGGAGTTCCACTCCGTCGATCCGCAAACTCCGGTCCCGCCGGGCCGCACTCCACGGCACCCGGCGCTCCTCTGTTTCGCGCAGCAGGTCCCGGTACATCGGCGTCCCGAACGGGAGCCCCGGCTCCACCACTCGCCCCACGGGTATGCCGCGGATCACCGCGCCCGCTCCCCCGATGTGGTCCGCGTGCGGATGGGTGAGGATCATCGCCTCCACCCGCGTGGCTCCGCGCGCGCGCAGGAAGGGAAGGACGCGCTTCTCCCCCGCGTCGTAGCGCTCCTCCGCCGGCCCCGCGTCCACCAGCAGCCAGCGCCCCGCCGGCGTGCGGATCGCGACCGCGTCGCCCTGCCCCACGTCGAGGAAGGCCAGCTCCAGCCCCCCGTCCGCCGCGGCCGCGACAGGGGCGAGGAGGAAGGCGGCGCAGGCGGCGCCCGTCCCCACCGCCCAGCGCACCCGGTCGCGCAGCCTGGCGCTCCACTCCATCGCCAGGAGGAAAACGAGCGCGGCGGCGCCCCACACGCCCCACCGCGGCCGGGCGACCGCCGCGTGCCCCCCGGGGAGCGCCGCCGCCGCGTCCACCACGCGCTGCACCCCATCCAGCATCGCCGACGCGCCCTCCGCGAACAGGCGTCCGAGCGGCGGGACGACAGGGGCCGTGGCGAGCGCCGCTCCCGTGCCCACCAGCGCCAGCGAAGTGAGCGGCACCGCGGGCAGGTTCGCGACGATCGACACCGGCGCCACCTGCCCGAAGTGGTGCGCGACCACGGGCGCCGTGAAGACGAACGCCGCCAGCGAGGTGACCAGCGACTCCGCGAGCGGCCCCCTCCACCACCCTTTCCGCCAGCCCAGCGGGATGCGCCGGAGCATGGCGGGGCGCAGGAGGATGAGCCCCAGGACGCCCGCGAACGAGAGCTGGAACCCTATGTCCAGCGCCGCCATCGGGTGAAGCGCCACGATCGCCAGCGCCGCCGCCGCCACCGGGGCGAGCGGCGCCGACGGCCTCTGCAGCACCGTCGCGGCCAGCGCGAGCGCCATCATGATCCCCGAGCGTACCGCCGAGGGCGGCGCGCCGATCACGGCGAGGTACACGCTGACCAGCATGACGGTCGCGACCACCGCGCGGTCACGTCGCAGCCGCGCCGCCCTCGCCAGCAGGAGGAGCACCGCCCCGATCAGCGCCACGTGCGTGCCGCTGATCGCCAGCAGGTGCACCAGCCCGCTCCGCGCGAAGCGCTCCGCCAGCTCGCGGTCCAGCGTCTCCCGCCGGCCGAGCAGGAGCGCGTCGGCGAGCGGGGCGTTGCGCGGGAAGAGCTTGGTGATCTGCCGCTCCGTGCGCCCGCGCAGGGTGAGGAGCGGGTGCGCGCGCAGGCTGGGTGGCGCCTGGACATCCGCCTGCTTCGCGAACACGAACCCCGCGTACGCCGGGTCGGCGGGCCACGCGCCGGGCGCCACCGGGCGCGGCATCCTCCACCACGCCCCCTCCACCCGCAGCTCCGTCCCCGCGAGCAGCGGCCCCGTGCCCTTGGGCAGCCGCACGCGCGCCTCCACGCGGCACGCCGGCAACGGGCCGCTCGGCCCGTGCGCATCCTCGATCTCCAGCGGCAGCAGGGGGATGCGGCCGTCCGGCATGCGCACGAGGTTGGCGCCGAGCACGCCGCGCACCCGGATCGCCGCGCCATCCGCGAGCACGGCCCGGCAGTCGCGCGCCGCGTCGAGACGCGCGCCGGCCCCCTGCCCCGCCCCCACCAGCAAGAGCGCCCCCAGGATCACGTGCAGCACGCGTCCCGCCGGCACGATCCCCAGCCGCGGCGCGCACGCGAGGACCGCCACGGCGGCGAACAGCGCCACGGAAGGCGGAATCGCCTCGACGCGGAGCCCGGCGAGCACGCCGGCGAGGTACGCCAGGAACACGAGGACGATGGGCGGGCGGAAGTGGGAGCGGGTCACCCGGCGAAGATGTACGCATCCGGGCGCATGCGCAAGTAAGCTGCGCTCCTGCATACACTTACACGCCGACGCACGAACAACACGGAGCAGTAGCTGGCGCGTTCGTGCCGTCACCGCTCCCAAACAGCAGTCTCACACAGAGACACAGAGGCACAGAGAAGAACGAGCCTGGCCCGTCGGTTGCACGATTCCCGGCCGGGAGCAACCATGGGAGGTGGGTATGCGCAAGCACAGCATCGTGCTGGCCGCCGTGATGGCGCTGGCCGCGTGTGACGGCGGGAGCATCTTCGGCGCGACGCGGGTTCCGGCGGGGGGAGCGGGGAGGGGGTCGATCACCGGGCAGGTGCAGGCGGACGGCGGCGGCCTGGGCGGCGTGACCGTTCTCCTGGCGAACACCGACTCCACCCGCACGGACGCGTCGGGAGCTTTTGCGTTCCGCGACCTCGCCTCGGCCACGTACACGCTCACGGTGCGCGTGCCGCTCGGCTACGCGCCCCCTGCGGGCGAGACGAACCAGCGCACCGTCACCATCCCGACCGCCGGCGGATCGCAGCAGACGAACTTCGTCCTGCAGCGGACGACGGGCGGGGCATTCTAAAAACCAGGGCTCACACAGAGACACAGAGGCACAGAGAAGAACCAATCTCTGTGCCTCTGTGTCTCTGTGTGAGACCTGCGTTCAAACCAGCGCGCCCACGACCTCGGCGTTGAAGGTGGCGCCCGTGGTGCTCGTCAGCGTCACGTCCACGAAGCTGCCGATCAGGTCGGGCGTGCCTTCCAGGTTCACCGTCTTGTTGGTCTCGGTGCGGCCCTGAACGCCGCCGCGCCGCCCTTCCTTCTCTACGAGCACCTCCACCGTGCGGCCGACCCAGGACTGGTTGACCTCCAGCATGATCTGGCGCTGCATGTTGATCAGCCGTAGCAGGCGCTCCTGCCCCTCCGCCTCGGGGATGAACTGCTCGGCGGGGAGGCGGGTGGCCGGCGTGCCGTCGCGCGGGGAGTAGCGGTACATGTACGCCTCGTCGAAGCGCACGTCACGCATCAGGCGCAGCGTCTTCTCGTACTCCTCCTCCGTCTCGCCGGGGAAAGCCACGATCACGTCGGTGGAAAGGGCGATGCCGGGGATGGCCTCGCGCACCCACTCCACCTTCTCCATGTACTCCTCCACCGTGTAGCGGCGCAGCATCCGCTTCAGCGTGCGATTGCTTCCGCTCTGCACGGGAAGGTGCAGCTGCTCGCACACCTCGGGCTCCGTGGCCATCACCTCCACCAGCTCGCGGGTGAAGTCGTTGGGGTGCGGCGAGGTGAAGCGGACGCGGCGGATGCCGTCGGTGCGCGCGACCTCTTTCAGCAGGCGCGGGAAGTTCCAGTCGCCGTGCTCGTACGAGTTCACCGTCTGCCCCAGCAGCACCACCTCGGGCACGCCCTGCTCCGCCAGCGCCCGCACCTCGTCCAGGATCGCCCGCGGATCGCGGTTCTTCTCGTCGCCGCGCACGTAGGGGACGATGCAGTAGGTGCAGCGGTAGTTGCACCCGCGCTGGATGGGCACCCACGCGGAAACGGCGGAGGCGCGCTTGGCCGCCACGCCTTCGTAGTTCTCGTGCGGATCGAATCCGAGCACGGTGAGGCCGCCGCGCGCGGGCGCCGGGGTCATCTGCGGGAGGGTGAGGAGCGTGGGCCTGGACTCCAGCGCGCCGAGCGCCGCCAGCTTCTCGGGGAGCTGGCGGTACGAATCGGGCCCCATCACCAGGTCCACGCCGCCGGCGCGGCCCAGGAGCGACTCGCCCATGCGCTGCGCCATGCACCCGGTGACGCCGATGAGAGCCCCGCGCCGCCGCTGCTCCTGGAGCTGCCCCACGCGCCCGATGACGCGCTGCTCCGCGTGGTCGCGGATGGCGCAGGTGTTCACCAGGATGACGTCGGCGTCTTCCGCCGTTTCGGTCGCGACGTAGCCACTCTCCGCGAGGATCCCGTGCATCAGCTCGGAATCCGCGGTGTTCATCTGGCAGCCGTACGTCTCGATGTAGGCTCGCTTCATGGGACTGCTGGCTTTACGGGGGACGGGGTGGAGGGGGTGCTTACACCGGAGGGGCGGGATGGTTCGGAAGAGGGGGAACGGGGGATACGAGCGCGCGGAGAGGGCCCTCACCCCCCGACCCCCTCTCCCGATAACGGGAGAGGGGGCGATTTCCGACCATCCAGCCGCAACCAGCCTCGGGCGGAGCCGCGGCTCAGACGAAAACCGCGGCCGCGAGCGACACAGAAGATGCGCCCCCCTCTCCCATTCTTGGGAGAGCGGGGGTCGGGGGGGTGAGGGCCCTTTCAGCACGAGCCCCCCGTCTGCCCCGTCCCCCGCCGTTCAAGCCCGCGCCCACTCCGCGTACAGCGGGAAACGGTCGCACATCTCGCGGATCTCGCCGCGGACGGCCGCGCTGACGGTTTCGTCGTCGGGGGCGGTGACGACGCGGTCGATGAGGGCGGCGATGGCGCGCATCTCGTCGGGGCCCAGGCCGCGCGTGGTGAGGGCCGGGGTGCCGATGCGGATGCCGGAGGTGACGAAGGGGGACTCCGTCTCGCCCGGGACGGTGTTCTTGTTGACGGTGATGCCGGCGCGGTCCAGCGCCTTCTCGGCCACCTTGCCGGTTACGCCCTTGCTGCGCAGGTCCACCAGCACCAGGTGGTTGTCCGTGCCGCCGGAGACCAGCGTGAAGCCGCGCTCCACCAGCGCCTCGCCCAGCGCGCGCGCGTTCTCGATCACGCGGCCGCTGTAGAGGGCGAAGTCCGGCTGCAGCGCCTCGCCGAACGCGACGGCCTTGGCGGCGATCACGTGCATCAGCGGGCCGCCCTGCACGCCGGGGAAGATCTGCTTGTCGATGGACTTCGCGTGCTCCTCGCGGCACATGATCAGGCCGCCGCGGGGGCCGCGCAGCGTCTTGTGCGTGGTGGAGGTGACCACGTCCGCAAAGGGCACGGGCGAGGGGTGGTGCCCCGAAGCCACCAGCCCGGCGATGTGCGCCATGTCCACCACGAACTGCGCGCCGCACTCGCGGGCGATCTCGCCCATCGTCTCGAAGTCGATCTGGCGCGGGTACGCGCTCGCGCCCCCCACGATCACCTTGGGGCGCACCGTCATGGCCTGCTCGCGAAGCGCCTGGTAGTCGATGCGGTGGTCGTCCGGGCGCACGCCGTACGCGGCCACCTTGTACAGGCGCCCGCTGAAGTTGACCGGCGACCCGTGCGTCAGGTGCCCGCCCTCGGAGAGGTTCATCCCCAGGAGGGTGTCGCCGGGCTGCATCAGCGCGAAGTAGACGGCCATGTTGGCCTGCGCGCCCGAGTGCGGCTGCACGTTGGCGTGCTCCGCGCCGAAGAGGCGCAGGAGGCGCTCCTGCGCCAGCCGCTCCACCTCGTCCACCACCTCGCACCCGCCGTAGTAGCGCTTCCCGGGGTACCCTTCGGCGTACTTGTTGGTGAGCACGGAGCCCATCGCCTGGAGCACCGCCCGCGAGACGAAGTTCTCCGAGGCGATCATCTCCAGCTGGTGCTCCTGCCGTGCGGTCTCTTCGCCGATCAGGCGGTAGATGTCGGCGTCGGCGGCTTTCAGCGCGTCTTGCATGTCGGTGCGTCTCCGTGCGGCGGCGGTCGTTCGGAAGCCCCGGAAACTAGCGGGTCGAGGGCCGCGGGGCGAGTGCCCGGTTGTTCACGGGGTGATGAGATCAAGCCGCGGGTAGTAGCTCCTGTAACGCGCCGCATCGCGCGTCAGGAGCCGCATCTGGCGAACCGCGGCGTGTGCGCCGATGTAGAAGTCCGGGAGGGGAGATCTGCGTTCGCCGCCGCGCCTGCGATACGCGAGAAAGCTCTTCCCCGCGAGGAACGCGGCCTCCCACGGGAGCGCGTCCCGCCGGAACCGGGACGCGGGCAGCGCCACATCGAGATCCTCCACACGATCGAAACCCACCGAGACTTCCGCGTAAATCACCGGGTTGATCACCAGCACCGCCTCATCCGCGCAACGCTCGAGCGTATCCGCCGACCAATCACCCCATGCGGGATCGTCGGTCAGCACGTCCAGGAGCACGTTGCTGTCGACGAGAACGCCACTCAACCTTCACCGCGCGTGAGGGCCATGATCTCGTCCGTGGTCATCCCACCTTTCGCGCGCCCGCGCATGTGCTCCACGAGGGAGCGTCCGCGCGAGTGCCGCCCCAGAGCCTTTCTGAGCAACACACCGCCGTCCACCACGGTGAACTCAACCTCCGTATCCGGAAGCAGCCCGAGCTCCTCACGGATGTTCTGAGGAATGGTTACCTGTCCCTTCGTGCTGATTTTCATGAATCGGTCTAGTAGGAGTGGGATTGGTAGGAATCTAACCACGCACGCCAAGCTTCACCATCCCGCTTCACACACGGTTTCATCTCTGTGCCTCTGTGCCTCTGTGCCTCTGTGTCTCTGTGTGAGACTTCTGTTTACAGGGGCCAGACGTGGCACTGGGCGGCGACCGTGCCACCCTCCGGCGTGGGGAGATCCACCTGGCGCACGGGGCCGGAGGCGGCGCGGGCGTAGCCCTTCACGGCCAGCGACGCGCCCATCACCTGCTCGTCGCGGGGGAGAGTGCGCAGGACTTCCTGGCTGAGGAAGACGACCAGCTTCGCCCTGGGGCGGGTGATGGCGACGTTGAAGCGGTTGGGGTTGAGCAGGAACGACGCTTCGCGCTCCGCGTACTCGCGGTCCGCGACGGCGTAGGAGACGACGATCATCTCGCGCTCGTTGCCCTGCATGCGCTCCACCGTGTCCACGACGGGGAGCTCGGCGCGGGGCCAGCCGCCGGCCACCAGCTCGCCCAGGATGGCGCTGTTCTGCGCGCGGTGCGGGGAGATGGCGGCGAACGCGTGGCTGCGGAAAGCGTCCGCCGTGTACGGCTCGCCCGTGGCCGGATCCAGCATCCCGGCGCGGGCCAGGCGGGCGAGGCGGGCCACCAGCGCGGCCTCGAAGGGGTTGCGGGCGGTCGCGCGGACACCTTCGTACGTGCAGAAGACGACCGCCTCCTCCGGGCGGAAGAAGACGTTCCAGAGGAGCGCATCCACCCGATCGACGAAACTCCCGCCGGCGAGACGAAGCCGCCAGTCCGGCACCCTGGACACCAGACCCGGATAGAAGACGCGGCGCGGGTAGCGGACGAGCGCCTGGTTCATCCGCCGGCTCTCGCGCAGGGTAAAACGCCCGAACTTCTCCGCGAAATGCGTGAAGGCGGAGCCGAAGAGGGTGTTCTCCGGGTCGTAGCTGCCGCGGATAATGGGGGCGAGCTGCCGGTCGTCGCCGCACAGGATCACGCGGCCGCCGCGGCGGATGGACGAGAGCGCGATCAGCGAGTCCGCCACCTTCATCTGCGACGCCTCGTCGATCACCACCACGTCGAAGAGCGGGCGCACCGGCGCGCCGCTCTCTTCGTCGTCGGAAGAAGCGCCGTTCATCGCGCGCAACTGCTTCCACAGGGACCACACGGTGGAGCCGACCACGACCGGCTCGTTGGCGGCGTCGGAGGCGGCGAGGATGCGGGCGAGGTGCGTGTCCGGGACCACCTCCGCACGGACGCCGTCCAGGTCCGCGTCGGCCTCGCTCCCGCGCCCCGCCAGCTTCACCACGCGCAACGGATCGGGGATGCCGCTGGCCTCCAGCTCGCGCGCGATCCGCACCAGCACGTTGACGACGGCGCGGTGCGTGGCCGCGCTCACCAGGATGCGGCAGCGCCGCCCCGCGCGCTTCGCGGCCGCCGCGATGCCGATCAGCATCCACGCCAGCAGGTACGTCTTCCCCGTCCCTGGCGGGCCCCATACGACGGAGATCTCGCGCTCGAACACCCCGCGCCACGCCGTTTCCTGCTCCGCGTTCAGCACGGGGCGTCCGAAGGCGTGCGCGGCGGGGCGCAGGGCGGCGTCCCAGCCCGCATCGGCGTCGAACGGCGCCAGGAGCCAGTCGGAGACCCGCTCGCCGTGCAGCAGCCGCGTCACGAACTCCGCCTCGCCGCGCCCGGCCGCCAGCGCGCGCAGGGTGGCGACGACGCGGCGGGTGTTGAAGTCGGCCTCCGCCCTGTCCAGCACGCACACGCGGCCGAAGTCCAGGAGCCGGTCGCGCTCGGCGGCCTTCCAGCCGTCCTCGGAGGCGAGCGTCATGCGCGGCGGGTCGGCGGCGAGGTCGAAATCCACCAGCTCAGCGCTCAGCTTGCGGCGCAGCCAGGGCTTGCGATGCGTCTCGGTGAGGGTGCGGCCGTCGTCGTTGGTGAGGAGGAGCGCGAAGTCGCCCGGGCGGAACTTGGCCTCGCGGCACTCCGGATCGAAGGTGAAGACGGCGCTGCGATCCTCGCGCATCTCCACCAGCTCCACACCGCGGATGCACTCGAAGCGGCTCGCGCGCTCATGCGTGGGGAGCGCGTGCAGCGAACGGATGGCGGCGCTCTCCTCCGCCGCCTCCAGCTCCGTGAGCATGCGCAGCGATTCGAGGAGCGGATCGGCGATGGGATCGCCGGACGCGGCGCCGGGGAGCGCGGCAGGCTCCAGGCGCAGCCGCGGGTCTCCCTTGCGGCGCGCGGCGCGGTCGCGGACGGCGCGCACCAGCGAATCCAGCGCGGCCAGCTTGGATTCCACGGTCGCCACGATCTCGGCGCGCACCTCGTCGGGACCCTGCCCGCCGGCGGGGCGGCGGTTCCAGACGTTGTGGATGCGCTCGAACGCCACCTGGCTGGAGAAGGGCGATCCGTACGTGTCGCGCGGGCGGTGCACGGCGGGCGCGACGGCGGGCTGCAGCGCCTCGGAGACGCGCGCCAGGTCCCACGCGTACGGCACCGGGAGGGCGAAGAGCTCCGAGATGACGTCCAGCAGGATCGTCCCCGGCGCCGTGGAGGCGGGGCGCGCGCCTTCTCCGGGGAAGAGGAGCGCGGCAAGGGCGGCGATGGCCGGCTGCGCCTCCGCGTCCCCCAGGTGGCGCTGAAGGAGCCCGCGGAGGATCTCCATCTCCCCCGCATCGTACACGAAGAAGTGCACCGAGCGCCCCTCCGCCTCGCCCAGCGCCGCGCCCAGGTGCGCCAGGAAACCGCCCAGCATCCTCCGCTCGGCGGACGGCTTCCCCGCATCGCACACGAACACGCTCGCCGCGCGCCGCCCCAGCCCCTCCACGCGCACGCCGAGCGCGAAGCAGAGCCCCGTCACCGGGTCGCTTTCGGCGGAGAGGAGGACACGCACGCCCTCGCTCATCCCCATGCGGTGCGTGCGCCCCTCCACGTCGAACACCTTGCGGAAGGCGAGCGCCTGCACGCGCTGCTTGAGCTGCGCCGGGTTGGATTCCAGCGCGTGCGAGCCGGTGTAGATCCCCTTGCGGAACGACGCCTTCTGCAGCGCCGCCACGGTGCGGATCCCCTGCGCGTGGAGCGCCTGCCTGGCGACGGGGGTGATCCCGTTGACGCGCGCCAGGTCGTCCGTGCGGTCCGCCTCGGCGCGGCAGTGCTCAAAGAAGCCGCACCCCGCGCACACCGGCAGCAGGTGCCACGCGGCCTCGCCGGGCGCGCACGCGGCCACGCGCGGCAGGTCTTCGCGGAACAGCTCCTCCACGTGGTGCCGGTAGGCGGCCAGCGCGAAGGGGCGCGGCTTGCGGGCGCCGCGCGTCCAGATCCACCCGCGCCGCGTCTCCGCGACGCCGTCCAGCCCTTCGGCGCGGCAGATCTCTGCGAGGACGAGCGAGTAGAAGGCGACCTGCGCGAAGTGCTGCAGCGTGCCGTTGCGGCTCCACTTGATGTCCACCACCCCGAAGCGCGGCCGCCCGTCCGCACCGCGGCGAATGCGGATCAGGTCCGGCTGCGCGGGCTGGATGGAGATGGATGGATCGATCCCGTGGCGCGCCGCGAACGCCGCGGGATCGGGGAGGACCAGCTCCGGCTGCACGATCCACCGCACCTCACCCGGATCGCGCAGCGCCTCCACGACGCGCGCGTACGGCAGCTTCACCGCCTCCCCGTGCGGATTGCGCCCCGCCGCGAGCACCGCTCCGGGAAAGCGGCGCTCGAGCTGCGCGAGCCTGCGCTGCTCGAACAGGCGCCCGGCGCGCGTGAGCAGCCCCGTCCCCGGCCGCGCCAGGGACGCCGGGATCTCGCCGCCGCGCTCGGCCGCGGGCACCATCTCCCAGCGAAGGCGGCGGTCGCAGCGGAAGCGGAAGTGTTGTGCTGCGAGCGATCCGGTGAGGCGAAGCATGCGATCGGGTTGCGGGTGTGCGGAATTAGAAACGCATGGTACCGGAAGGAGGGGGTGGGGTACAAGCGAAGAAAAGCCGAAGGAAGGGGGCCCTCACCCGGCAGCTTACAGCTGCCACCCTCTCCCAGAAACTGCCCTGGGAGAGGGGACCACTTCGCGTGCGGCGAGCATGGGAGTGGACGCGCGGACGGAGGCCCTCACCTCCCGACCTCCTCCCCCAAACAGCTGGGGGAGGAGGCGATTTCCACACGTCCTCGCGACGAAGCGGCCACTGCCCAGCCGCAGCCCGTGAGAGGCACAGCGCGGCTGGATGGCTGGAGTGCGCCCCCCTCTCCCAGTATTGGGAGAGCGGGGGTCGGGGGGGTGAGGGCCTGCCGTTCCCCGTTCTCAATCCTTGCGTACACCGCCATCCACGCTTTATCTTCGCATCGGTTGAAACTGATTCTCACCTTCAGCTCACCCGGCGGAACTCAGCACATGCTGAAGTTTATCTTTGGGCGCAAAGAAAAGGCGGCGGCACCCGGGTGTGGCGGGTGCCCGCTGGCCGCGTGCGCCACGGGGTGCAAAGCCGCCGTCCTCCGCATGGACTGCGAGCACGGCGAGGCGCACCGGCTGCGCGGGATGGGGCTCTTCGAAGGCTCCATGGTCCGCGTGCTGGACTCGCGCAACGGGATGCTGCTGGAGGTCAAGGGGTCGAAGCTTGCGCTGGGGCAGTCGCTGGCGTCGTCCATCCAGGTCCTCCCCGTCGGCTGATCCGTTGGCGCGTACCCTGGCAGAGCTCGGCCCTGGAGAACGGGGCCGCGTCACCTCGGTGGCCGGCGACGCGGACGCCACGCGGCGGCTGATGGACATGGGGCTGATCCGCGGGACCACGGTGGAAGTGGTGAGGCGAGCCCCGCTTGGCGATCCCATGGAGGTGAAGCTGCGCGGCTTCATGCTCACCCTGCGCCGCTCCGAGGCGGAGCACATCACGGTGGAATAGATGGAAGTGACCGAACGCCGCGGCGCCGTCGCCGCACCGCCCACACCCTCGCCCGCCCTCGCAGCGCGCGAGGGTGTGCTGCATGTGGCGCTCATCGGCAACCCCAATACCGGCAAGAGCACGCTGTTCAACGCGCTCACCGGGATGCGGCAGCGCGTGGGCAACTACTCCGGCGTCACGGTGGAGCGCGTGGAAGGGCGCTACCGCGACGCCGAAGGACGGCCCGTGACGGTGCTCGACCTCCCCGGCACCTACTCGCTGAGCGCGGCGTCGCCCGACGAAGAGATCGCGCTGGGCGTGCTGCTGGGGCGCACCCCCGGGGCCGAGGCGCCGGACGTGGTGGTGGTGGTGCTCGACGCGCAGAACCTGGAGCGCAACCTTTTCCTCGCCACGCAGGTGCTGGAGCTGGGCCTCCCCACGGTGGTGGCGCTCAACCAGGTGGACGCGGCGGCGGCGGCCGGGCTCAAGGTGGACCCGGTGGAGCTCACGCTGGAGCTGGGCGCCCCCGTGATCGCCACCGTCGCCACCCGCGGCGAGGGGCTGGAGCTGCTCAAGCAGGCCGTGTCGCGGGCGGTGGACCTTCCCCTCCCCGGGCGCCGCTTCGAGCTCCCCGCCGAGGCCGACGCGGCGCTGGCGCCGGTGGAGGCCGTGCTGGTGGCGGGCGGTCTGTCCCCCTCCGCCGCGGCCATGGAGGCGCTGCGGCTCCTCGCCGTGCAGCAGCCGGGGAAGCACCTGGCCGGGATCGCGGGGCTGGAAGAGGCGGTGGCCGCGGCGCACGCGCGGGTGGAGGCCGCGGGGATGGCCCCGCGCAGCCTGGAGGCGGAGATGCGCTACGGGTGGATCGCCGAGGTGACCGAGCGCGTGGTTACGCGCGCCGGGAGCGAGGGGCGTACCCTCACCGACCGCATCGACGCGGTGGCGCTCCACCGGGTGGCGGGGCCGCTGGTCTTCGTGTTGATGATGGGACTCGTCTTCCAGTCCATCTTCACCTGGGCCGAGCCGCTGATCGGCATCGTGGAAGGGCTGGTGGGGGGCGTGGGCGGCTGGGCGGAGACGATGCTCCCGCCGGGCGACCTGCGGTCGCTGGTGGTGGACGGGATCGTCGCGGGTGTCGGCTCCGTGCTCGTCTTCCTCCCGCAGATCGTCATCCTCTTCCTCTTCATCGGCTTCCTGGAAGACACCGGGTACATGGCCCGCGCGGCCTTCATTATGGACCGCTTCATGAGGAGCGTGGGGCTGCACGGGCGGTCGTTCATCCCCCTCCTCTCCGGGTACGCCTGCGCGGTTCCGGGGGTGATGTCCACGCGCACCATCGAGAGCCCCAAGGACCGGTTGGCGACCATCCTGGTCCTCCCGCTGATGAGCTGTTCGGCGCGCATCCCCATCTACGCGCTCCTGATCGGCACCTTCATCCCGCCCATCGCGGTGGCTGGCGTGTTCAACCTGCAGGGGCTCACCCTGCTGGCCATGTACCTGCTGGGGACGCTGACGGCGCTGGCGATGGCGGCGCTCTTCAAGGGCACGCTGATGCGCGGCAAGGCGCGCCCCATGATCATGGAGCTGCCGCCCTATCGCTTCCCCAACCCGCGCTCGCTCTTTCTGTCGGTGGGGCACCGCGCCAGCATGTTCCTGAAGCGGGCGGGCACGCTGATCCTGGCGCTCTCCATCGTGCTGTGGGCGCTGGCCACCTACCCCAAGTCGCAGGCGCCGGCGGGGGCCAGCGAAGAGGCGGCGCAGGAGGCGCAGCTCGCCGGGAGCGCGCTGGGGCAGCTGGGGCACGCCATCGAGCCCGCCGTGCGCCCGCTGGGGTACGACTGGAAGATCGGCGTGGGGATCGTCTCGTCCTTCGCGGCGCGCGAGGTGTTCGTCTCCACCATGGGGACCATCTACGGCGTGGGCGCGGCGGACGAGGGCTCCTCTTCCCTGCGCGAGAAGCTGCGCGGCGAGCGGCACGCGGGGAGCGGCGCGCTGGTGTACACGCCGCTGGTGGCCGTGGGGCTGATGGTGTTCTACGTCTACGCGATGATGTGCATGAGCACCGCCGCCGTGGTGGTGCGCGAGACGGGCGGCGGGTGGACCGGGCTGGGATGGGCCGGCTTCCAGTTCGCCTACATGCTGGCGCTGGCGTACCTTTCCGCCCTTCTGGTGTACCAGGGCGGCCGGGCGCTGGGCCTCGGCTAACGGGAGACGATCATGTCCGGTGAGCTTCTACAGGGCGCCGCGGTCGGCGCCATCGTACTGGGCGCCGTCGCGAGCGTCGCCATGCGCGGCTGGCGCGTCGTATCCGCCGCCCGCGCCAAGCCCGACGACGGCTCGTGCGCCGGAGGGTGCGGCTGCAAGAGCTGAACAGATCGGGCTCACACAGAGACACAGAGGCACAGAGATGAAGTTGTCTCTGTGCCTCTGTGTCTCTTGTGAGATCTTTACTGTCCTTGCGATAGCGCCAGGAAAGAGGCGTCCGCGTCCGCATAGAACGAGTGGACCACGACGGAACGGTCCCGCAGGAGCGTGGCCGTCTCGCCGACGCTGCAGTTGCCGAGGCGGATCCAGATCACCTTGGGCGGATGGCCCAGGAGGAGGCTCCGCTGGTGGAAGTCCGCGTCCTTGGAGACGACGGTGAAGCCGAGCTCGGCCGCGTAGGCCCAGACTGCGGTGTCCGGCGCGGTGGCCATCCCGAGGCCGTGCACGTGCGCGGAGTCCGGGTAGAGGTCCGCGAGCAGACGCACGAGGCGCGGTGACAGGTTCTGGTCGAACAGCAGCCTCACAGCTTCGGCACAGCCATCAGCTTGCGCTCGATGTCCGCCGCGAACGCGAGGGACGCGCGGATGTCCTCCGCCTCCAGGTAGGGGAAGTCGGCGAGGATCTCGGCTTCAGTCATGCCAGAGGCCAGGTAGTCGAGGACATCGTAGACCGTGATCCGCATGCCACGGATGCAGGGCTTACCCCCTCGCTTGTCCGGCTCGATGGTGATTCGCTCTTGGTAGTCCATGGATAGACGGTAGACTAACCACGCGGTGAGGTCAAGCCGTCGTGCGAACACGGTCTGCCATGGATCGCGTTGCCCGCCCGCAGGCGCCAGATGGGCGCGCCGTGTCAGATTCAACGCCCGCCGGGCGTTGAATCGATACCTCGCTCGAACTCCCGCCACGGTGCCCTGCCATGAAACGCTCATCTCTCGCTCCACTCCTCCTCGCGGCTTTCCTCGGGGCCTGCTCGCCGCTCTTTTCGGGGGAAGATGATACGCGGGACCCGGTGCGCGTCGGGTTCGTGTCGCGGCAGGGGGACGAGGTGAACGGGACGGGGGCGGTGGAGTGGTTCGGGATCGAGGGAGGGTTCTTTGCGATCCGGGGGGATGATGGGAAGGTCTATGATCCCATGAACCTGCCGCCCGGGTTCGCGCGCGACGGGCTGCGGGTGCGGTTCGAGGGGCGCATCCGGAGGGACGTGGGGAGCATTCGCATGGTCGGGGAGATCGTGGAGCTGAGGCGGATCGCGCTGCAGTGAACGGCGGGGCTCACACAGAGACACAGAGGCACGGAGAACAGACCGGTTCTCCGTGCTTTTCATCGTGGGCGCACCCGGTGCGTGGGGGTGGCGGCGAGAGGGTCGTCGGGCCAGTAATGTTTGGGGTAGCGGCCCTTGAGGTCCTTTTTTACGTCGAAGTAGGTGGTGCGCCAGAAGCTGGCGAGGTCGCGAGTCACCTGCACCGGGCGGCGCGCGGGGGAGAGGAGGTGGAGGGTGAGGGGGACGCGGCCGCCCGCGATGCGCGGGGTCTCCGTCCAGCCGAACACCTCCTGAAGGCGCACGGCGAGCACCGGTGCGTCCGGGTCCGAGTAGTCCACCGGGATGCGGGAGCCGCTGGGGACTTCGACGTGCGTGGGGGCCTGCTCGTCCAGGCGGCGGCGCTGGTCCCAGGCGAGCATCGATTCCAGGATCATGGCGAGGTCCAGGCGGGCCAGCGCGGCCAGCGACGTGGCGCCGCTCAGGTAGGGAGCGAGCCAGTCTTCGAGGGTGGCGAGGAGCCCATCATCCGAAGCGTCGGGCCAGGACGGGTCGGAGCGGCGCAGGAAGACCAGGCGCTCCTGGAGCTGCCGCGCTACCCGCGTCCAGGGGAGCGCGACGGTGCCGCGCGTGCGTATCCCTTCCAGGAGCGCGGCGATGACGAGCTCCGGGTCCGCGTCGGACAGCGGGGACTCGCGCAGGACGAGCGCGCCCAGACGCTCGCGGCGGCGCGCGCGGACGGCGCCGGCTTCGTCGTCCCAGGCGACGGTGTCCTGCGTCTCGAGCTGACCGGCGAAGTGGGCTTCGAGGTCGGCCAGCTCCACGGGCGCGGCCAGGAAGACGCGGCTCTCGCGGCCGTGCCCCGCCAGCTCGGCGGCGACGAGGTACGCGGCTTCGGCCAGCGGCTGCGGGTGCGCGAAGGCGGCCCCGCGGCCGTTGCGCAGGAGGAAGCGCCCGCCCCCGCCCTGCCGCCGCTGCGCGACGCGGTCCGGGTAGGCCAGCGCCAGGAGGATGCCGGCCGCGTCCGAGCTCCCCTCCCCCGCGCGGATGCCCAGGCCGCGGGCGAGCTGCCGCGCCTCCTCCCGCACCATGCGCACGGCGCCCTGGTCCACCGTCGCGGGGACGTGGCGGCCCCGCAGCGCCTCCACGCGGAGGCGCACGTCGGCGTCGGGCGGCACGCCGTCGCGGGGGCGGAAGAGGTCGCGGTTGCCCAGCAGCGCCGCCAGCTCGCACGCGACGCCGCCCAGCCCCAGCTCGGCGCCGCGCAGGACCATGTGGGCGAGGCGGGGGTGGAGGCCCATCGCGCCCATGCGGCGGCCGTGCGGCGTGATGATGCCGGACGCGTCCAGCGCGCCGAGCTGGGCCAGGAGCTCGCGGGCCTGCGCGTAGGCCGCGGCGGGGGGCGGATCGAGCCAGGCCAGCTCCGCGGGATCGCGCACGCCCCAGGCGGCCAGCTCCAGCGCGAGCGGCGCCAGGTCCGCCTCCAGGATCTCGGGCACGCCGTGCGGCACCAGCGCCGCCTGCTCCCCTTCCGTCCACAGGCGGTAGCAGACGCCGGGGCCCACGCGCCCCGCCCGCCCCCGCCGCTGGTCCGCAGATGCGCGGGTCACGCGCACCGTCTCCAGGCGCGTCATCCCCGTGCGCGGCGCGAAGCGGGGGACGCGCATCCACCCGCCGTCCACCACCACGCGCACGCCCTCGATGGTGAGGCTCGTTTCCGCGATGGAGGTGGCGAGCACCACCTTGCGCTCGCCCGGCCGGCTGGGCGCGACCGCCGCATCCTGCGCATCCTGCCCCAGCGTGCCGTGCAGCGGGGCGACGCGCACGCCGGGGCCAAGATCGTCATCCGCCAGCAGGCTCTCCACGCGGCGGATCTCCCCCGCGCCGGGGAGGAAGACGAGGAGGTCGCCCTCGTGCGCGTCCAGCGCGGCGCGGACGGCGCGCGCGATGGCCGGCTCGGTGTGGCCTTCGACGGGGCGCGGGAGGTAGCGCGTCTCCACGGGGTGGCTGCGGCCCTCGCTGGTCACGACCGGCGCGCCGCCCAGGAGCGCCGCGACGGGGCCGCCGTCCAGCGTGGCACTCATCACCAGCACGCGCAGGTCGTCGCGCAGCACGGCGCGGCTCTGCAGGGTGAGGGCGAGGCCCAGGTCGGCGTGCAGGCTGCGCTCGTGGAACTCGTCGAAAATCACCAGCCCGACGCCTTCCAGCGACGGATCGGACTGGAGCATGCGGGTGAGGACCCCCTCCGTGACCACCTCGATGCGCGTGTCCGGGCCCACCCGAGTGTCCATCCGCACGCGGTAGCCCACCGTGGCGCCCACGCGCTCGCCCAGCGTGTGCGCCATGCGCGCGGCGGCGGCACGCGCGGCGAGGCGGCGCGGCTCCAGCATCACGATCTTGCCGCCAAGCCACGGCTCGTCCAGCAGCGCCAGGGGCACGCGCGTGGTCTTTCCCGCGCCGGGCGGTGCCTGCAGCACGGCGGCGCCCGCATTGCGCAGGGCGTTTTTCAGCGGCGGAATGACGGGTTCGATGGGGAGAGCTTCCATGGGATGAAATCTGCCTGCGCGAGCCCCGGGATTCCAGTGCCGGCGGGCTGGGCACGATGCGGAGCAGGATATGCAGTGGACCGAGGGCATCATACGGAAGCCGTGCAGGCCGCCCCATCGTCGTCATCCCGTGCGACGCCCCGGACGCGAGATGCGCCGCGGCCCCGGCGCCGAGCCGAAGGATCTACTGTCCGCCAGCTCGTGACCTGCTCGCGAGTGTCCGAGAGTAGATCCTCTGGACGCAAGCCGTGGGGCAGCTCCGGCAGGACCGCACGGGCTCCCAATCCGCGATAAGAGTCCGCTCTCACGGAGGAAGCCATGTCCGCGAAGAAGATCCTGATGCTGGTGGGCGATTTCGTGGAGGATTACGAGGTGATGGTCCCCTTCCAGGCGCTGCAGATGGTGGGGCTCGAGGTGCACGCCGTCTGCCCGGACCGGCGCGCGGGGCAGACGGTGCGCACCGCCATCCACGACTTCGAAGGCGACCAGACGTACACCGAGAAACCCGGGCACAACTTCGCGCTGAACGCCACCTTCGCGGAGGTGCGCGAGGAGGACTACGACGCGCTGGTCGTCCCTGGCGGGCGCGCGCCGGAGTACCTGCGCCTCAGCCCGCGCGTGCTGGAGATCGTGCGGCACTTCGCGGCGTCCGGGAAGCCGGTGGCGGCCATCTGCCACGGCCTGCAGCTCCTGGCCGCCGCGGACGTGCTGCGGGGGCGGCGCTGCACGGCGTACCCGGCGTGCGGGCCCGAGGTCACCATGGCCGGCGGCGAGTACGTGGAGGTTCCCGTGCACCAAGCCGTGGTGCACGGCAACCTGGTGACCGCGCCGGCGTGGCCCGCGCACCCGCAGTGGCTGGCGCGCTTCCTGGAGGTGCTCGGCGAGCGCCCGGACCGCCGTGGCAGGCTTCCGTCGGTGCAGGCAGAGGCCTGAGAACAGCGGGCTCACACGCGACGCGGGGACCGCCGCGTGCCGCAACGCCGGGGGATGAATCCCCCGGCTGCAACGACGGGAAGCCCGCTGAAGCGGGCTCGGTCGCCTGACCGATGCGAGCCTGCTTCAGCGGGCTTCCCGTGGTTCCAGCGAGGGGATTATCCCCTCGCGGCGGCACGGCGTGAATCAATCGATGCCGCGGCCGGTCTTTTCCTGCAGCTCGTCGATCTTCTTCGACGCCTCGGCCTTGGTGAGGTCGTCGCCGACTTCGACGTGGGCTTCTTCGGCCAGAGTGTTGAGGTAGGAGCGCTGGGCGCCGGTCATCGGCTGGTCGCCCGTGACCCACTTGTCCGGGTCCTTGATGGTGTTGCTCTCCTCCCGGTGCTCCTGCGTCGCCTTGTCCGTCATATCCATCTCCCTATGTGCGGTTTCTCGGCGTAAGTGCCACCTGAGCATCAGCTTATGCAGGATGCGTACCAAATAAAAACCGAATGCCCGCTCTGCACGTCGGCCGACGTGGGAGCGTTCGCGGAGCTGCGCGGCGCGCGCTACTCCCGATGCGCGGTGTGCCGGCTGACCTTCCTCGCGCCGGAGCAGCGGCCGGGCGCGGAGGCCGAGCTCACGCACTACGGGACGCACGAGAACGACGCGGCCGACCCGCGCTACCGCGCCTTCCTGGACCGGCTCGCGACTCCTCTCGCGGAGCGCCTGGCACCGGGCGCCGAGGGGCTGGACTTCGGCGCGGGGCCGGCGCCCGCGCTGGCGGAGATGCTGCGCGAGCGGGGGTTCAGCGTGCGCGTCTACGATCCGTTCTTCGCGCCCGACGACGAGGCGCTGCGCCGGAGCTACGACTTCATCGCCTGCTCCGAGACGGCCGAGCACTTCCACGCCCCGGCCACCGAGTTCGCGCGCATGGACAGGATGCTGCGCCCCGGCGGATGGCTGGGCGTGATGACCGAGATGCTGGGGGACGACGCGAGGTTCGCGGGATGGCGCTACGCACGCGATCCCACCCACGTCTGCTTCTACCGCGCGGAAACCATGCGGTGGCTCGCCGGGCACTTCGCCTGGGAGCTCCAGACCCCCGCGCGCCACGTCACGCTCTTCCGCAAAGCAACGGAGGCACGGAGATGATGTCATCTCCGTGCCTCCACGCAAGCCCCCGCTGTTTCAGCGCCTGCGCAGCGCCGCTCCGATCGCTACGCCGGCGAGCGCGAACAGTCCCAGCCCGGCGACCAGCGTCACCGGGTCGAGCACCGGCGGCGGCACCGAGATGACGCCCTCCTCGTCGAACACGGCCGGCGCGCGCACGTAGCGGCCATCTTCCGGAATGGCGAGCATCTCGAAGTCGCTGGCGAGCATGCGCAGGGCGGCGCGCATGGCTTCGCCGTGGAGGGGCGGGCCGTGGCCGGTGCCCACCGCCTCCGGCTCCAGGGCGGCGAGCGCCTCCACCGAGCGGCGGGCGGCGCCCCAGTCCTGCGTGAAGTACGCGGGCGGGCCGTTGACCTCCGGGCGCCACTGCATCACCGCCGTCATGGACTCCTGCTTCGTCGTCACGAAGGCGTCGCCCGCGAGCAGCGTGCGGTCCGCGTCGCGGAAGAGGGCGACGTGGCCCGGCGAGTGGCCCGGCGTGGGGATCCACCGCCACCCCGGCATCCCCGGCACCGACCCGTCGTCGGGGAGGATGCGCAGGCGCGGCCGGAAGTCGTAGGGGCCGCGCGGGTACAGGGGCGACATGCGCGCCATCGCCCCGCCGCCCACGGTGGGGTCGGGCGGCGGATACGACTCGCGGCCGTCCAGGTAGGGAAGCTCCAGCGGGTGCGCGTAGATCAGCACGTCCCACAGCTCGGCCAGCGTGTGCAGCGCCCCCACGTGGTCGAAGTGGCCGTGGGTGAGGACGATGCACGCCGGCCGCGCGTCTCCGTACCGCGCCTTCGCCGCCGACTCGATCCACGGCGCCGACCCGGGAATCCCCGCGTCCACCAGCACCCACTCCCGGTCCCCGGCCCCGGGCGCGCCGTAGAAGAACAGGTTCGCGATCGCCGTCCGCAGCGCCGCCACATCGGGGGTCACCGGCCAGGTATTCGTATCCATCGCTGCTCCTTGTCGGGTTCGGCAGGCACCCTGTCAAACAACGTGCCTCACACAGAGACACAGAGCCACGGAGAAGAACTTCATCTCTGTGGCTCTGTGTCTCTGTGTGAGATTCCTGTTCCTCAGAGCTGCTCCGCGAACGCCTCCCAGAAGCGCGCGCGGAGCTTGGGGAAGGGGCCGCGCGTGCGCCAGAAGTCGCGGGTGATCTCGCGGGCCTCCGCGAGGTCATCCAGGAAGGTGTCTTCGAGCTGCTTGCCGAACCCGCGGTCCATGATGCCGATCACGCTCTCCTGGTTCAGCTCCTTGGAGCGGATGTCCATGTTGGCGGAGCCCACGATGGACCACTTCCCATCCACCACCAGCGCCTTGGAGTGGATCATGGTGCGCTGGTACTCGAAGATGCGCACCCCCGACTCCAGCAGCTCGCGGTAGTACGCGTGCCCCGCCCAGCGCACCACCGCCGCGTCCGTGTGGCGGCTGGGGAGAAGGAGGCGCACGTCGACCCCGGCGCGGGCGCGCTGGCGCAGGATGCGCCGCGTGGCCGGGTCGGGGACGAAGTAGGGCGAGGTGAGCCAGATGCGCTCGCGGGCGCAGGCGAAGCTGATGCAGAAGAAGATGCGCAGCGGATGCGACGCCTCGGCCGGCGACGAGATGACGTTGACGTGGCGCGTGACCTCCTCGCCCCCGCCGTCCTCCTCCAGGTCGCGCGGGTAGAAGTCGTCGCCCAGCAGGATCTCGCCACAGGTGTTGGCCCAGAGCTGCGTGAAGGCGGACTGCAGGTTGTGCGCGAGGCAGCCGCGCAGCTCCACCATCAGGTCGCGCCAGTGCGCCTCGTCCTCGGCGTCGCCCAGCCACTTGTCCCCCACCGCGGCGCCGCCGGTGAAGCCGATGCGCCCGTCGATCACGATGGCGCGCCGGTGGTTGCGCTTGTAGAAGGACGTCAGCTTCCCGAACTCCACCGCGTGGAACCACTGGAACGAGCCGCCGGCCTCCACCAGCTCCTCCACCCGCTCGCGCGGCACCATCACGGCGCCGAACGCGTCCAGCATCAGCCTCACCTTCACCCCCTCGCGCTGCTTGGCGATGAGGGCGTCGAACATCCGGTCCGAGACCCGGCCCGGCTCCCAGATGTAGCACATGAAGTTGATGGAGCGCCGGGCGCCGCCGATGGCGTCCAGGATGGCGGGGAAGATCTCCACCCCGTTGTTGAGGAGGCGCGCCGTGCCCCCCGATTGCAGCGGCGCGTTGACGGTGCCGGAGATCCCCAGGAGGAACTCTTCGGAGCCCACCCCGGGGGTGTCGGTGACGTCGAAGCGGGTGGGGCGCCGGCCCCAGGCCACGAAGAGCTTGGAAAGCACGGTGACGGTGGCGGCGCCGCCGGCCATGGCCAGCCCCGCCACCCATGCGGGAGTGCCGCGCGGCTCGGGCGGGCTCACGCGGCACCGGTGCCGGTGGGTGACCCCGCCACCCCAAGTGCGCCACGGGCACACCCGGAGCACCTGCCAGCCGGGCGAGTGAACTCGCGGCAACAACGGCACAAAGTCCGCCTGCGCGGACTCGTCCCCGGGGCACGGTGCCCGCGGTCGAGTCCGCGCAGGCGGACTTCGTGCTTTCGTTGCCGCGAGTTTACTCGCCCGCAACCTGCCGGTCCGCGGGAACTGGCCCGCGTACCCGGGTTAGACGGCGCCGTCCGCCGGCGGCCGGTGGTACGGGGGCGCCGGCGGGGGCGCCTGGCTGGTGTCACGCACGCGTACGACAACGGTCTCGGAGATCTTGTCGTGGATCGCCTGGCGGTTGCGGTCCCAGAACACCTGCGCGAAGCCCAGAAGCCCCGTCACCAGGCCGGCCGCGTATCCGCCGAAGCGCTCAAAGGAGGCCCACAGGCCCATCGGCTTCCCGTCCAGACGCAGGACCCGGACCCCC
Source organism: uncultured Gemmatimonadota bacterium (assembly GCA_902805735.1). GTDB lineage: Bacteria > Gemmatimonadota > Gemmatimonadetes > Longimicrobiales > Longimicrobiaceae > Longimicrobium. The sequence continues at coordinate 38,474 of CADCTW010000062.1, forward strand.
AGGAGCCGCTTGCCGGGCGTCTGCCCCTTCCAGAGCGAGGTGAAGGCCGTGAAGTAGAGGCCCGTCCACCCGAACCCGATCCCCAGGTCTTCCAGCAGGTCGCCGAGGCGCGCCATGATCCCCTTCCCCTTCGCCTCCTCCTCCGCCTTCTCCGCCCGCTGCTCCAGCGCCTCGTTTTCCTCGCGCAGCTCCTTCATCTCGTCGCGCAGGTGCGTGACGGTGTCGCGGGCCAGCGCCGCGGCCGCCAGGGGCCGCAGCGAGTCAGCCGCCGTGCTGTCCTTTGCGGTGACCGCCGCGGCGTAGCGCACCGCCAGCGACTCCGCGGGGACGGCGGCGGGCGCCGGGGGGAGGGCCCCCTGCATCACCTTCTCCATCCACGGCTTCCCGCCCTCGCTCTCCATCTCGGTGAGCGCCGCGCGGATGGCCGCGTCGTCCATCCCCGTCTCGCGCATGCTCTTGATGACCCCGGGGGCCATGCGGAGCGCCTCCTCCTCCGTCTTCGCGTTGTGCAGCGCGATCACCCCGATTCCCGTCTTCATCGCGGAGCGGAAGCCCGGCTCGGGGGGCGCCGCCGGCTTGCTGCCCGGCACGGACGCCCTGGCGACGGGGGGCTTGGCGTCGCCGAAGAAGCTCTCGCCGAAGCTGCGCGCCGCCCCGATGCTCTTGTTGACGATGATGAAGAGGATCAGCGCCGCCGCCGCGCGCACCGCGAAGCGCGTCTTCCACCCGGTGCCGCTCTTGGCCGCGAAGCGGAAGAAGGCGTACGACGCGGCGACGGCCAGCATGAAGCCACCCGCCGTCTGCACCAGGATGGCGACGATGAGCAGGTCGAGCAGGAGCGCCGCCAGGCGGCGCGAGGGCCGCGCCAGCTCCAGCCCCAGGAGCTGCGGGGCGAGCGCGAAGTGCTCCGGGCGGATGATGTGGCGGGCATCGGAGGTGCTGGACATCGCGGTGCCGGTAGGTGGGGGAAGGTGCGTCCCAGGTACGGCGGAGGTTCGGCGTGGAGATCGCCAATCCCAAAGGTAACCACGGCAACGCTTTAGATCAATCTCCCCGTGCTTCCGCCACCCACAGCCCCCACACCGCCCCGATCTTGCGCCGCCGCGCCCGCGTCACGCGCAGCCCCGCCTCCTCCAGCATCCCGCGCGCTTCGTCCTCCGCGTAGGTGCGCACCAGCGCGTGGCCGGTGATACGCAGCCACGCCTCCATCACGCGCATACTCGCGAAGTCGCGGGCCCAATCCATCAGCAGCACCCTCCCGCCCGGCGCCAGCACGCGCCGCATCTCCCGCAGCCCCGCGCGCGGCTCCGGCCAGTAGTGGAAGGAGGACGCGCTCACCACCGTGTCGAACGCCCCGTCGCGAAACGGCAGCGCCTCCGCCGCCCCCCCCCCCCCCCCCCCCCCCCCCCCCCCCCCCCTCCCCCCCCACCCCCCCCCCCCCCCCCCCGCCCCCGCCCCCGCGCCGCCCGCCGGGGTCCACCCC
>CADCTW010000062.1:39966-59891 GCA_902805735.1 uncultured Gemmatimonadota bacterium
GCGCCTCCGCCGCCCCCGCCACCACCGCACCCCCCCGCCCCGCCGCCTTCCTCAGCATCTCCATCGACGGATCGACCCCGGCGTACCGCCGCGGCTCCACCCCCCACTCCCGCAGCCCCTCCAGCAGCGCCGCCGTCCCGCACCCCACATCGAGCACGGAGCGGGGCGGCTTTTCTTCCATCCATGGCCGCAGCAATTCCATGCTCCCGCGCACGTACGCCGCCCACCGCCGGTCGTACCGCGCCGCGTCCGCGTCGTACTCCCGCCGCACGCGCTCGGCCGTTCGGTCGTTCATCGAGTTGCCGTGGAAGGGGCCCTCACCCGGCAGCTTACAGCTGCCACCCTCTCCCAGAAACCGCCCTGGGAGAGGGGACCAGTTCGCGTGGTGCGAGCAGGGCCGGATCGTCCGTCGTAGGGGCGTGATTCATCACGCCCGCCCTCTCGGCGTGCTCGAACTCCCGCTCGCCGCCGGCGAAGTGGTCCCCTCTCCCACGCTGTTTGTGGGAGAGGGTGGCGGCTGTCAGGCCGCCGGGTGAGGGTCCATCCGCTCCAGCAGCGCCACAGGGAAGTCCGCGAAGAGCTCCTGGGCGTCCAGCGTCGCGTCGCCGGCGTGGTCGCTGGTGCGCAGCTCGGCGCCGGTGAGGCGGTTGACGTAGCGCCCCGCCAGCTCCGAGGGAAGGACGACGTGGGTGCCCTTCCACTGCTTCGCCGTGGGGAGCGCGAAGTCCTGGTCGCGGGTCAGCGTCGCGACCAGGCGCGGCACCACCGTGATCACCGCCGCGCCCTCCGCGCGGCGTGCGAAGGCGACGGCGTGGTCCGCGCGCTCGCCCGCCACCGCCAGCGGGAGGTGCTCGCCCGTGGCGAAAAGGTCCGGGTAGCCCTGGCGCAGGCGGAGGGCCGTCTGCGTGAGGTACAGCTTGATGCGGCCGTCCTCCCACTCCTCCACCAGCGAGCGGGCCACCTCGCGCCGGTCGCGCTCCTCCAGCTCCGCGGTGAGGCGGGCCAGGATGTTGCGGCGCAGGGCGAAGTCCACCGGTCGGCGGTTGTCGGGGTCCACCAGCGACAGGTCCCAGATCTCCTGGCCCTGGTACACGTCCGGCACCCCCGGCGAGGTGAGCTTCACCAGCGTCTGGGCCAGCGAGTTGACCATCCCCAGCCGCGCGATGGGGGGTTGGAAGCGGACGAAGTCGTCCAGGAACGGGTTGTCGCCGCGGCGCAGGATGGTGGCGACGAACTCCTTGAGCCCCTCGTCGTAGCGCTTGTTGGGGTTGATCCAGCTCGTGTTGAGCTTGGCCTCGCGCGTGGCCTTCTCCATGTACGCCTGCACCCGGCCCACCAGGTCCTGGTGCGTCTGGTCGTTCACCTCGCCAAAGGGCCAGGCCCCCACCAGCGTCTGGTACAGCAGGTACTCGTCGTTGGCGTCCGGCACCGCGCCGTCGCCGTCGGGCAGCTTGTGGCCGCGGTTGATGTCCGCCCAGCGGAAGACGTGCTCCTCCCAGAGGTCCGGCATCTCGGAAAGGAGGTTGATGCGGGCGCGCACGTCCTCGCTGCGCTTGGTGTCGTGCGTGGACGACGCGCTCATGGAGGCCGGCCAGCGCTCCGCCCGCTCCATGTTGAAGGCGTGGAACTCGTCCGGCGTGATGCCGAAGCGGTCCGGCTCGCCCCCCACCTCGTTCAGCGAGATCAGGCGGTTGTACAGGTAGAAGGTGGTGTCTTCCACCCCCTTGGCCATCACCGGGCCGGTGAGCTGCTGGAACTTCATCACGAAGCGCGCATGGTCCTCGCGCGCCTCCGGGCTCAGCTCCTCCGGCCAGCGCAGGAGCAGTACGTCGTGCAGGAAGTCGAAGAGCGAGGCGCTCACGCTGGGGTTGCGGCGCTTCGCCAGGCGGATGGCCTGGTCCACGTACTCCCGGTCGCGGTCCGTCACGTAGCCCGCGTGCGCGTCCACGTAGGTGCGGTAGACGGGGAAGCACGCGACCGTTTCGCGCAGCGCCTCGCGCAGGGCGCCCCAGGTGAAGTCGCGGTAGCAGCGGTTCTCGGCCGAGAGGCGGTCCAGCATCCCGGAGAGCACCGTGAGCTCGCTGATGAGCGACGAGCGCAGGATCAGCTTCTTCTTGTCGTACACCAGGTCGTGGAACTTCCAGCGGTTGCGGGCGAAACGGTGGTACAGGTCGTCCATCCGCTGCGCCTGCGCCGGGTCCACGAAGATGCCGTTGACCCGGTTCATGTACTCGTAGCCAACCGTTCCGGCCACCGGCCACTCGTCGGGGAGCGTCTCGTCGCCCGTGAGGATCTTCTCCACCAGGACGTAGAACTGCTCCTTCATCTCCAGCCCCACCGTCTCGCGCTGCAGCTCGCGCAGGTAGCCGCGGGGGTCGAAGAGGCCGTCCGGGTGGTCGATGCGCAGCCCCGTGACGCGCCCCTCGTGCACCAGGCGCAGGATCAGGCGGTGCGTGTCCTGGAACACCTGCGGCACCTCGGTGCGCAGCCCGGCCAGGTCGTTGACGTCGAAGAAGCGCCGGTAGTTGATCTCCTCCGCCGCCACGCGCCAGAAGGCCAGGCGGTAGGGCTGGTCGTTGAGGAGCTCGTCCAGCCGGTCGAAGGAGCGCGCGTCGCCCGGCGTGCCGTTGAAGGTCTTCACCGCCGCGTCCAGCGCCGTCTTCACCTCGGGCGACGACGCGTACAGCGCGCGCAGGCGGCGGCGCACCACGATGCGCTCGCGGTCGCGCTCCTCGATGCTGGCGGCGTCGGTGCTGCGGCGCGGGGGGAGGCGCTCCAGGGCGGTGACGATGCTGGCCAGCTCCATCCGGTCCTCGTGGTCTTCCTTGAGGCGCAGCCCGTCCAGCGCCGCGCGCAGCACCGCCGCCGTGGAGCCGGGGGCCGCGGGAAACCAGTTGTCGTAGTACTCCACCCGGAACTGGCCGTCGTCGTACACCAGCTTCAGCTCGCCGCTTTCCAGCACGCACCCGTACTGGTCGCCCAGCACGGGAAGGAGCACCTTCCCCTTGAGCTCGGGGCTGCGGGCGTCCCAGTCGATGTCGAAGTAGCGCGCGTACGGCGACGCGGGGCCATTCTCCAGCACGTTCATCCACCACGGATTGCTCCCCCCCGCGATCCCCATGTGGTTGGGGACGATGTCCAGCAGGTGGCCCAGTCCGTGCTCACGGAGCAGCCCCGAAAGGCGCGCGTGGTCGGCCTCGGTGCCGATTTCGGGGTTCAGCGCCTCGTGGTTGGTGATGTCGTAGCCGTGCATGCTCCCCGGCCGCGCCTGCAGGTAGGGCGAGGCGTACAGGTCGCTCACGCCCAGCTCGGCCAGGTACGGCACGACCTCCGCCGCGTCGCGGAAGGTGAAGCCGCGGTTGAACTGGATGCGGTAGGTGGCCCGCGGAATTCGCTGCACTGTAGTCTGCTGTCGATGGAAAACGGGTGGTGAGCCGCGCCGCCACTCGCAAGAAGTGAGCGCATCCACAAAACAGAGAAAGAGGGCCTCACACAGAGACACAGAGACACAGAGGAAGTGTTTCTCTCTGTGTCTCTGTGTCTCTGTGTGAGCCCCGTTTCTCCTACTCGCCCGCGAATGCCCGACTTTCCCGTGCCCCGCCGGGGCAGCCCCTTTCCCACCGTTCCCGGCTTCCTGGAGGGCGCGGAGACCGCGTGGCCCGGCAAGCCGTATCCGCTCGGCGCCAACTGGGACGGCAGCGGGACGCACTTCGCGCTCTACTCCGAGCTCGCCTACGAGGTGGAGCTCTCGCTGTACGACCACCCGGACGACGAACAGCCGTCGCGCATCGTGCGGCTGCGCGAGCGCACGGCGTTCGTGTGGCACGGCTACGTGCCAGGGGTGGGGCCGGGGACCTTTTACGCCTTCCGCGTGAACGGGCCGTACGACCCCGCGCGCGGGCTGCGGTGCAACCCCTTCAAGCTCCTCGTCGATCCCTACGCCCGCGCGCTCGCCGGGCGCATCGACTGGAAGGAGCATCCCTTCGCCTTCCCCTTCGACCAGCCGGGCGAGGACTGGGTGCTGGACGACGAGCGCGACGACCGCGGCGTGCCCAAGGGCGTGGTCGTCGACAACTCGTTCGACTGGCGGGGCGACGAGCCGCCGCGCATCCCCTGGCACGAGACGGTGATCTACGAGGCCCACGTCAAGGGGCTCACCAGGCTGCATCCCGAGGTGCCGGAGGAGCTACGCGGCACCTACCTGGGGGTGGCGCACCCGGCCATCATCGAGCACCTCAGGTCGCTGGGGGTCACGGCCATCGAGCTGCTCCCCATCCACGAGTTCGCGGACGACCTCTTCCTCCAGCAGAAGGGGCTGAGCAACTACTGGGGCTACAACTCCATCAACTTCTTCGCGCCGGACGGGCGCTACGCCCACGCCCGCGACTACGGCGAGCAGGTGAAGGAGTTCAAGGAGATGGTGCGGCGGCTGCACGCCGCGGGGATGGAGGTGATCCTGGACGTGGTCTACAACCACACGGCCGAGGGGAACCACCTGGGGCCCACCCTGTCGTTCAAGGGGATCGACAACCCCACGTACTACCGGCTGGTGCCCCACAACCGCCGGTTCTACATGGACTACACGGGGACGGGCAACTCGCTGAACCTGCGCCATCCCCAGACGCTGCAGATGGTGATGGACTCGCTGCGCTACTGGATCCAGGAGATGCACGTCGACGGCTTCCGCTTCGACCTGGCGTCCACCCTGGCGCGCGAGCTCCACGAGGTGGACCGGCTCTCGTCGTTCTTCGACGTCATCCACCAGGACCCCGTCATCAGCCAGGTGAAGCTGATCGCCGAGCCGTGGGACGTGGGCGAGGGCGGGTACCAGGTGGGGAACTTCCCCGTGCTGTGGGCGGAGTGGAACGGCAAGTACCGCGACACGGTGCGCGCCTACTGGCGCGGCGAGCCGGGCACGCTGGGCGAGCTGGGCTACCGCCTCACCGGCTCCAGCGATCTGTACGAGAGCGACGGGCGGCGCCCCCACGCCTCCGTCAACTTCATCACGGCGCACGACGGCTTCACCCTGCACGACCTGGTCTCGTACAACCACAAGCACAACGAGGCCAACGGCGAGCACAACCGCGACGGGGCGGACGACAACCGCTCGTACAACTTCGGCGTGGAGGGGCCCACCGACCGGCCGGACATCCTGCGCGCCCGCGAGCGCCAGAAACGCAACTTCATGGCTACCATGCTCCTGTCACAGGGAGTGCCCATGATTTGCGGAGGCGACGAGATGGGGCGCACGCAGCGCGGCAACAACAACGCGTACTGCCAGGACAACGAGCTCTCCTGGGTGGATTGGGAGCTGGACGCCCCCCGGCGCGCCATGCTGGAGTTCACCCGGCGGGTGGCCCGCCTGCGCCGCGAGCACCCCACCTTCCGCCGCCGCAAGTTCTTCCGCGGCCGGGAGATCCGCGGGTCGGAGGTCAAGGATCTCACCTGGGTGCGCCCGGACGGCCGCGAGATGACGGACCAGGAGTGGAACTCCGGATTCGTGCGCTGCTTCGGGATGGTGCTGGGGGGCGAGGCGATGGAGGAGTTCGATGAACAGGGGCGCCAGGTGAAGGACGCCACCTTCCTCCTCCTCTTCAACGCGGACGGCGGAGGGATCGACTTCACCCTTCCCGACGTGGGGCCCGCCGCCGGGTGGAAGGTGGTGCTGGACACGAGCCAGCCCGAAATGGAGGAGGGGAGCCGGCGCTTCCTGGACGGCGACACCCTCACGCTGGAGGGCCGCTCCATGGTGGTGCTGCAGGATTCAAACGACGACCGGACGGGGGAAGCCGAAGTGACTGCAGTGGACGTACATACGCAGCCCGTGGGGGCGAGCGTCGAGAACGGGGGGACCCGCTTCCGGGTGTGGGCCCCCGGCCACCAGGGCGTGGACGTGGTGCTCTTTGGGCCGGACGCGGAACGCGTGGTGCCCATGGCGGAGGAGGGCGAGGGATACTTCGCCGCCTTGGTGGAGGGGGTGGGCGCCGGCGCGCGCTACAAGCTGCGCCTGGACGGCGGCGACACCTTCCCCGACCCGGCCAGCCGCTCGCAGCCGGACGGGGTGCACGGCGCGTCCGAGGTGGTGGACCCGCGCGCCTTCCGCTGGACGGACGGGGAGTGGAAGGGGCTCCCGCTGGAAGAGATGGTGATCTACGAGCTGCACGTGGGCACCATGACGGACGAGGGTACCTTCGACGCGCTGATCGGGCGGCTGGACTACCTGGTGGAGCTGGGGGTCACGGCCATCGAGCCGATGCCGGTGGCCACCTTCCCCGGCGCGCGCAACTGGGGGTACGACGGGGTGGGGCTATTCGCGCCTTCGGCGGCGTACGGCGGGCCCGAGGGGCTGCGCAGGCTGGTGGACGCGGCGCACGCGCGGGGGCTGGCCGTGGTGATGGACGTGGTCTACAACCACTTCGGGCCGGAGGGGAACTACCTGCCCGCCTTCACCAGCGGCAGGGTGTTCAACGAGGCGCACCAGACGCCCTGGGGCGCGGCCGTCAACTACGACGGCGAGGGGAGCACGGCCATCCGCGAGTTCGTCATCCAGAACGCACTGCACTGGGCGCACGAGTACCACGTGGACGGCCTGCGGCTGGACGCCACCCACGCCATCATGGACGACTCGCCCACGCACCTCCTCACCGAGATGGCGGAGCGGGTGCGCGGCTCCCTCGCCGAGCGCCACTTCGTCCTCATCGCGGAAGACGACCGCAACGAGCGCCTGGTCGTGACCCCGGCGCGCGAGGGGGGGATCGGCCTGGACGGGGTGTGGGCGGACGACTTCCACCACCAGGTGCGGGTGAAGACGGCCGGCGACCGCGAAAGCTACTTCGCGGACTTCACCGGGAGCGCGGCGGACCTGGCGCGCACCCTCCAGAAGGGGTGGTACTTCGAGGGGCAGCTCGCCCGGCACCGCGGCGAGACGCGCGGCACGCCCGCCACGGAGCTGCCGCCGCGGGCCTTCGTGCACTGCATCCAGAACCACGACCAGGTGGGGAACCGTCCGCTGGGCGACCGGCTGCACGACGTGGTGGGCCTCCCGGCGTACCGCGCCGCCTCCGCGCTCCTCCTCCTTTCCCCCTACACGCCCATGCTGTGGATGGGGCAGGAGTGGGCCGCGTCGACGCCCTTCCAGTACTTCACGGACCACCCGGAGGAGCTGGGGAAGCTGGTGACGGAGGGGCGGCGCAACGAGTTCAAGAGCTTCTCGGCGTTCTCGGACCCGGCCAACCGCGAGCGCATCCCGGACCCGCAGTCGCCCGCCACCTTTGAGCGCTCGCGCCTGCGCTGGGACGAACTGGAGCGCCCGCCGCACGCGGGGGTCCTGGCGCTCTACCGCGCGCTCCTCAGGCTGCGCCTCCAGCACCCGGCCCTGCGCAACCGCTCGCGCTCCGACTTCGCCGTCACGGCGCTGGGCGGCGACGGGGTGGCCCTGCGCCGCCGCGGCGCCGAGGGCCAGCCGGACCTCCTGGTCGTCGCCTCCTTCGGCGACACCCTCGCCGCCGACCTCGCCTCGCTCGACGAGACGCGTCCCGAAGGCGGCTGGCGCCTCCTCCTGTCCACGGAAGAGGCGCGCTTCGGCGGCCAGCCCGAGGGCCGCCTCGCCACGCTCACGCCGGAAGGGCGGCTGGAGCTGCGGGGGCTGGGGGCGGTGGTACTCGAAGGGTAGTCGTTCTCACACAGAGGCACAGAGGCACAGAGGAAAACTTACCTCTGTGTCTCCGTGTCTCTGTGTGCCATGTAGTCGCTGGCCCCGCGCGCCCGCTCCCGCTCGAACTCGGCGGTCTCTTCGGCGAGCTGGCGGGCGGCGTCGGCTTCGCGGGCATGGGAGAGGGCACGGTCCCGGTCGGAGTGCGCGGCGGCGGCGCCGGCGAGGGCGGCTTCGCGGCCGCGGCGGGCCGTCATGTCGCGCGTGACCTTTACGAAGCCGAAGAGCTCGCCCGCCGGGTCGCGCAGCGCCGTCAGAGTGACGTGGGCCCAGAAGGTGGAAAGGTCCCTCCGCACGCGGATCCCCTCCCCCGTGTACTCGCCGTCGCGGGCGGACTGCAGCAGGTGCTCCTCGGCCGTGCCGTCGTCCGACCCTCCCTCCGGGTACAGGAGGCGCAGGTGGGCGCCCTCCGCCTCTTCCAGGGTCCACCACTTGATCAGGCGGGCCCCCTCGCCCCAGAAGGTGATGACTCCTTCCGGGTTCAGCAGGAAGACGGCGTAGTCGCGCACGTTCTCCGCGAGCGCCGCGAAGGCGGGGTTCGCGGCCTGCACCTCGTCGCGGACGGCCTGCCACTCCATGGCCTTGCCCATCCGCCGCAGCCGCCCGCGCTCGTACGCGGCCTCGCGCTCGGCGTTCTCGCTGGCGTGCGGCCAGCGGGCCGGGGGGGTCTCCGTGTCTTGGTGCGGGGCCAAATCAGTTCCCGGTAGGCAGGATGAAGTGGAAGGTGGCGCCCTTCCCGGGCTCGCTTTCGGCCCAGATGCGGCCGCCGTGCGCGTCCGCGATGCCCCGCGAGATGGCGAGGCCCAGCCCCAGCCCCTGCTTCTCGCCGCGGCGCGCCTGCCAGTAGCGGTCGAACAGGTGGGGCAGGTGCTGCGGCGCCACGCCGGGCCCCGTGTCCGCCACCGAAAAGCGCACCCCGCCCTCCGCCGGCGCGGCGCACACCGTGACGGTGCCGCCCGCCGGGGTGAACTTGAGGGCGTTCCCCAGCAGGTTGGAGAGGATGCGCAGTACCCGTGCCCGGTCCGCTTCGATCGCGGGAAGCTCCGGGGCCACCTCCGCGCGCAGGGTGAGCCCGCGCTGCGCCGCCATCTCCTCGAACAGCTCCACCGCGCCCGCCACCAGCTCGCCGGGCGTGACCGGCTCGGGCGACAGGGCGGCCGAGCCCGATTCCAGCGCCGCCACCTCCACCAGGTCCTGGATCAGCCCCGCCATCTGCTGCGACGCGTTGCGGATGGCGCGAAGCTGCTGCCGGTCGCGCGCGGGCCACCCCTCGCTGGAAAGGTCCTCCAGCAGCGAAGCGCCCAGCACGATGGCGTTGAGCGGGTTGCGCAGGTCGTGCGAGACCACGGCCAGCACCTCTTCGCGGGCGCGGGAGGCGCGCTGCGCCTCCTCGTACAGGCGGGCGTTGTCCACCGCCAGCGCCGCGCGGCGCGACAGCTCCAGCGCCACCTCCAGCTCCGCTTCGCCGTACGGGGGCGAGTCCCCGGTGCGCCCGAACGAGATGGCGCCCAGCGTGCGGCCGCGCGCCTGCATGGGCACCACCATGGCCGACGCCAGCCCCAGGTCGCGCAGCATCTCGCTGTGCTCGGGGCCGGTGGAGATGGCGCTCATCAGCTCGCCGGACACCTGCTCGATGAGCTGCGGCTCGCCCGTGCGCAGGCACACCACGGCCGGGTGCGCGCCCCCCGGGTCCACCGGGAAGCGGCGCAGGATGCCCCGCACGATCTCGCGCCGGCGGGGGTCGGCGTGGGCGATGCCGGGGGCGCGCAGCTCCCCGCCCTCCTCCACGTGCACGATGCAGTAGTCCGCCAGGCTCCCCGCCACCAGGTCCGCCACGCGCTGCAGGGTGGCCGCCGACTCCAGCGACGAGGCCAGCAGCTCGCTGGCGCGGGCCAGGAGCTGGTCCGCCTGCCGGCGGCGGCGCTGCTCGGTGGCGTCGGTGAAGGTCACCACCCCGGCCGTGACCTCGCCGTCCACCAGCACGGGCGCGCCGCGAAGCTGCAGCACGGCCCGCGTACCGTCGCCGCGCCGGTAGTGCACCTCCTCGCCGGCCAGCGTCTCGCCGCGCAGGAGCACGCGGGCCAGCGGGTACTCCTCGGCGGCGAAGGGGCGGCCGTCGGGGTGGATCATCCCGTGGCGCGCGTAGTCGGCCAGGCGCGTCTCGTCGCCCACGGGGTGGCCCAGCAGCCGCTCGGCCTCCGGGTTGTGGATGGCCAGGCGCCCGTCCGGCGCCTCGCCGATCAGCACCCCCTCGGGCATCTGGCTGACCACCGCCTCCAGGAAGGCGCGGCCCCGCTCCGCCTCGCGCAGCAGGCGGGCGCGCTCCTCCTCCGCGCGGCGCCGCTCGGTGTCGTCGCTGAAGTAGATGGCGAGCCCGTCGGCCGCCGGGTAGGCGCGCACGGAGAACCACACGTCCAGCAGCGGGGCGTGCGCCTCGAAGGCCACCGGCACCCCGGTATCCAGGGCGCGGTGGAGCTCGGCGTGGAAGGGGCCCTCCACCGCGCCCGGAAACACGTCCCACACGGAGCGCCCCACGATCGCCTCGTCGCGCCCCGTGGTGCGGCGGGCCAGCTCGCCCGCGCGGCGGTTGAGGTAGGTGAAGCGCCACTCCCGGTCCACCGCCACGAAGGCGTCCGTGATGCTTTCCAGGATCATCCTCACCCGCTCGCCCGCGGCCTGCGCCTCGGCCCGCGAGGCGCGCTCGGCGGCCAGGCGGAGCTCGGCCTCTTCGGCGGCGCGGCGGGCGCTGATGTCGTGGATCACCCAGCGCAGCCCCGCGGGGTCGCCGCCGCGCGCGGGCACGCCCTGCACCGAGCACTCCACCGCCACCGGCTCGCCGCCGCGGGGCACCAGCGCGGCCTCCCACTCGTCGATGCGCGAGCGCAGGGCGGCGGCCAGCGCCATGCGGCGGCGGAAGTCCTTGACCTCGTCGCCGCCCACGAAGAGCACCAGCGGCTTGCCGCGCAGCGCCCGCGCCTCCACCCGCAGCAGGTCCGCCGCCGCGCGGTTGGCCTCGCGGATCACCCCCGCCTCGTCCGTCACCACGTACGGCACGGGGGCGTACTCAAAGAGCTCCACGTAGCGCTGGTTCTCCTCCTCCAGCAGGAGCTGGGCGGCGGCCAGGCTTTCGTTCTGCTGCCGCAGCTCCTCCTCCGCCACGCGCAGCTCCTCCATGGCCGTCAGCAGCTCTTCCAGCGCGGCGTGCGCCACCTCGTTGCCACCCTCGGAGGTGGCGAGGCGGCTCCGCAGCAGGGCGACGCGCTCATGGGTGGCGCGCAGGTGCTTCTGGAGGACCGAATCGAAGCTCATGGACGCGCCGCCGGGAAGTTCAAAAACCCCGCACTTTCATCGAGTGGAGCAAGGGGTGTTCCAAAATGGACGAAGCGCACGAAGCACACATGTCGTGTTACTGAAAGCCGCGGACAGGTTCGCCATAGTTTCACCAACGGGGCCTAAGTCTCTGGACAGCGAACAATGAAAGAGGCCGAGGGGACGCCCGCTCGGCCGCTTGCGCCGTCTCCGCCTGACACCTTTCCGCACCCTGCGGACGGAGCTCCAAAAGTTCTGGATCCACTGCAGCTTCGTGGGCGGGTTGAGGCCGCCGAGGAGCGTTCCGACCGCCGTTGGATCCCCGGCTGGCTGCAAACCGTTGCGTCCGCGAACCCGGCGGAGTGGGGGCAGCACCGTGCTCCCGATCAGCCGGGGCGGGCGCGCCGGCGTTCCTCCTCGATCGCTTGCAGCACAGCCTCACGACGTTCGGCCAGGTCCCCACCGGAGATCTGATCGTAGATGTTTTCATGGTCGCCCTCCGCGCGCTTTCCCACGGCGAGGACCAGCACGAGTACCATCTGCTCTTCGACATGGTAGACGACGCGCCACTGACCGACCGGGAGTTTCCTGTAGCCGATAAGATCCCGGATCAGGGGCTCGCCGTCGTCCAGGGGTTTCGTCGTCAGCTTCTTCTGCACGGCCGAGAGGATGTCAGCCCGTGCGGAGTGTCCGAGATCCCGAAATTCCTTTTTCGTTTCGTCCGCGAAGCGGACCTGGAAGGGAGCAGGTTGCTCAGGCAACGGCGAGTTCCGGGGCGAACTCCGCGATCATGTCGGCAAGGGAGGTCGTACCCATCTCGCCGCGATCGACAGCCGCCTTTCGTGGAAGGGCGATGAGCGCGAGTTCCAAGCTCTCGAGGCGGTTCAGCTTCTCAACCAGGGATTCGTAGTGGCGGTAGCTGAGATAGACGCCGTGGGGCTCGTTGTCGCGCTGCACCACGACCACGTCCCCCTGGTCAGCTCTATCCATGATGTCGCTGGTTCGGCGGCGGAGGTCGGTGACGGAGGCGATGGTGGACTGCTCGACGACTCGGAACATTGGCTACCGATGTTAGAGTTGTCATCATATTAATCTCCCTATTTGTCACCACGCAAGTAGCGAGCTCCGTGCCCAGATGCTGGCAACACGTGCAGGGAGTTCTCCTCTGTGCCTCTGTGTCTCTGTGTCCCCCCGCCGTTCAGGAGCGATTGAAATCGCCGCTGGAACCACGCGAAGTCCCCCTGCGGGGACTGTATGGTCCGGCACCGCCGGAAGACACAGACCGCGAAGGCGGTCTTCGCGCAGGTCCAGCGGCGATTTCAACCGCTCCTGGGCCGGAGACCGCGTCGCCGCCAGCTGGCCGCGTGCGGTGACCTCCGCCGTTCAGGAGCCCTCCGCCTCGCCCTCGCCCTCGCCGCGCGCGTGCATCACCAGCACGGCCCCGCGGATCTCCCGGTCCGCGCCGGCGAACGGGGTGCACGACACCTGGCACTGGATGGCGCGCCCGCGCCGGTTGACGGCGGAAATCACCGTCTCCTCGTAGTCCGAGCGCCCCTCCACGCACGCCTTGATCGGCGCCTTGAGCCGCTCCACCGGCAGGCCGATGTCCAGGTTCTGGAAGGCCTCGCCCACCGCCTCGTCCGCGCGCAGCCCCCACAGCTCCTCGGCCTTGCGGCTCCAGACGCGGATGTCCGAGTCGCGGTCCAGCACCACCACGGCGGACCTCAGCGAGGTGAGGATCGCCGTCATGTAGTCGTTGATCTCGTTGAGCTCGCCCGTCCGCCGCTGGATCTCGCCGTTGATCGTCTCCAGCTCCTCGTTGGTGGACTGGAGCTCCTCGTTCATCGTCTCCAGCTCTTCGTTGCTGCTCTGCAGCTCCTCGTTGGTCGTCTCCAGCTCCTCGATGGTGCTCTGCAGCTCTTCGTTGGTGGTCTCCAGCTCCTCGTTGGTGCTCTGCAGCTCCTCGAAGGCCGTCTCCAGCTCCTGGTTGGTTTCCAGGAGCTGCGCCCGCACCTGCTGCACGGTAGACACGTCCACGAACGACACGCTCACCCCCAGGTGCGTGTCTTCGCGGTCCATCAGCGGCGCCAGGAACACGTCGAAGGTGCGCATGGCCCCTTCGAGCACCGGGTAGTCCACGTTGGTGAGGTGAAGGGGCCGGCGCTCGGCGTACACCTGCTCGATGCGCGAGCGCAGCTCCAGCGGGCGGTACGACAGGGTGAGGTCCTGCAGGGCGCGCCCCACGTCCGCCGGGCCCAGGCCGAAGAGGGCGCGGGCTTGCGCGCTGGCCGTCACCAGCACACCGTTGGCGTCCACCACCAGCTGGGCGTTGGGCTGCACGTCCAGCGCGGCGTCGCGGATGCGGAGCTGCCGCGTCACCCGCTCGTTCGCCTCCGCGCGGCCGGGCTGCGCCATGGCGAGCAGCCGGTCGCGGCGGGTGGAGCGCGACACCTTGCTGAAGATGCGCGCCTTGAGGTCCGCCGGGGTGAACAGGTCGCCGTGCGACCTCATCATCTCCGCCTTCCCCAAGAAGAGGACGCCGCCGTCCTTGAGGGCGAAGTGGAAGCGGGTGAGGATGCGGGCCTGCGTTTCCGCGTTGAAGTACATCAGCGCGTTGCGCGACACCAGCAGGTCCAGGTGGCTGATGGGGGCGTCGCGCACCAGGTCGTGCCGGCCAAAGATCACCTGGCGGCGCAGGTCGGGGCGGAAGGAGTACGCGCCCTGCGACGGCTCGAAGTAGCGGTCGCGCAGCTCCGGGGGCATCCCCTCCATCGCCCGCTCGCCGTAGGTGGCCGCCCGGGCCTGCGCCAGCGCCTCCTCGTCCACGTCGGTGGCGTAGATCTTCACCCGCTCCTTGAACCGCTCCGGGCCCAGCGCCTCGGCGAACACCATCGCCAGCGTGTACGTCTCCTCGCCCGAGGCGCACCCGGCGCTCCACACGCGGATCGGCCAGTCCGCCTCTTCCCCCCCGACCAGGGCGGGGACGTGGTCGCGCACGAGCACGGACCAGGCGTCCGGGTCGCGCCAGAAGCCGGTGACGTTGATGAGGATGGTGTTGAAGAGCGCCGTGAACTCGCCGGGATGCGCTTCCAGGAAGGTCTGGTACCCGCCGAAGTCCTCCACCTCCACCTCGGCCATGCGCTTTTCCACGCGGCGCATCAGGGTGGAGCGCTTGTACCCCGTGAAGTCGAAGCCGCGGTTGTCGCGGAGGAACTCCAGGAGCGTCTCGAACTGGGGATCGGTGGTCGTGGTCATGCGCTCGCGGTTACGGCCCGGACGATGCGGCCGGCGATCTGCTCCAGCGGGACGACGTCGTCCGCCGCTCCGGTGGCGATGGCGTTGCGGGGCATGCCCCCCTCGCGCGCCGTCGCCGGGTCCTGCACCAGCACCGTGCCGCCGCGCGCCTTCACCGCGCGCACCCCCAGGCTGCCGTCCGAGTCCATCCCCGTGAGCACCACGGCCACGGCGCACGCGCCGCAGCGCTCCGCCACGGAGGCGAACAGGGGATCCGCCGAGGGGCGCGAGAAGCGCACGGGGGGCGCATCCGACAGCTCGATGCACCCGTCCGCCCCCACCACCATGTGGCGCCCCGGCGGCGCCACCCACACGCGCCCCGCCTCCAGCGCCTCGCCCCCCGCCGCCTCGGCCACCGGCAGGGCGCACACGGAGCCCAGCACGTGCGCCAGGCGGCTGGCGCGCCCCGCCTCCAGGTGCTGCACCACCAGCACCGCCGCGGGAAACCCGGCCGGGAACTCCGCCAGGATGTGGCGCAGCGCCTGGATCCCCCCGGCCGAGGCCGCGATCACCACCAGGGGAGGGTCCATCGAGCCGTTGGGAGCCGCCGTGCCGGAGACGATCTGCATCGGCGGGATCCTGCCGTGGGAGTGCGCGGGAACATCGGGAGGTAGCCGTAACACTCGCTCTCCTCCCACCCTCCTGTCAAGAAAACGGTGCGGACCGTGCATGGGAACCATGGCGATTGGGATGTTGCCGCGCGAGATCGCCAGCCGCCGGGGGGAGCTTGACTGGAAGGGACATCATCGTGATGGGGGGCTCGGCCGGCGCGGTCGAGGGAATGTCGCAGATCGTGGCCGGGCTGCCGGCCGGGCTGCCCGCGGCGGTTTTCGTGGTGGTCCACTTTCCCGCGTACAGCACCAGCGTGCTCCCGCGCATCCTCACCCGCGCCGGGCCCCTGCGCGCCGTGCACCCGCGGGACGGCGACCCCATCGAGCACGGCACCATCTACGTGGCCCCGCCGGACCATCACCTGCTGGTGGAAGAGGGGCGCGTGCGTGTGGCGCGCGGCCCCCGCGAAAACGGGCACCGCCCCGCGGTGGACCCGCTCTTCCGCAGCGCGGCGCGGGCGTATGGCGCCCGGGTCACAGGCGTGGTCATCAGCGGCAATCTGGACGACGGCACGGCCGGGCTGGGCGCCGTGCGTGCGCGGGGCGGCGCCGCCATCGTGCAGGACCCGGAGGACGCGCTGCACCCGGGGATGCCCAGCAGCGCCCTGAACATGGTGGGCGCCGACCGCATCCTCCCGCTGGACCAGATCGCCGCCGCCCTGGTGGAGCTGGCCACCACCCCCGTCCCCCCCCAGGAGGCCCCCGTGCCCCACAGGCTCGACACCGAGACCGGGATCGCGGGGATGGACCCCGCCGCGCTCCAGGGGGACGAGCGCCCCGGCGAGCCCTCCGGCTACAGCTGCCCGGAGTGCCACGGCTCGCTCTTCGAGATCGACGAGGGCCACGTCAAGCGCTTCCGCTGCCGCGTGGGCCACGCCTACAGCGTGGAGGCCCTCCTCGCCCACCAGGGCGACGCCGTGGAATCCGCCCTGTGGACGGCGATGATGGCCCTCAAGGAGCGCGCGGCCCTTTCGCGGAAGATGGCCGACCGCCTCCGCGAGCGCGGCGGCGCGCGCTCCGCCGAGCGCTTCGAGCAGCAGGCCGGCGAGGCCGACGTGCGCGCCGGCATCATCCAGGACGTCCTCCGCAACCTGGGCCTCGCCGCCGGCCAGGAAGCCGAGCGCACCCTGGAGCGCGCCGGCGACTAAAAACGTCTCACACAGAGGCACAGAGGCACAGAGAAATGCGTCTTCTCTGTGCCTCTGTGCCTCTGTGCCTCTGTGCGAGCCCCAGAAGCGCGCTCCCGCTCGGTCGGGGACAACGCGTAAACCGATGTGGGGAAGGCGCTTGATTCTGTTTAGGTTCCATCTATTGTTAGGAAGGAACCCTGCACCGGCGGAGCTTGAGATGGAGATCCAGACCGAGCTGGAGATCGAGGGCGCGCAGACGCCCGAGGAGGCGAGGATGCGCGAGTGGCAGGCCCGGCTGCGGTCCCTGGGCATCCGCCCCGCGACCGGCCCATGGCCTCCGCGCGAGTTCGAGCCCATCAAACCGAGCTTCTACCGCGTTCGTCGTCTATTCTGGCGCGCACGCCGATACCTCCACCGCCTCTGGTGATTTTCTTCCTGGACTCCAGTTCGCTGGTGAAGCTTTACCACGACGAAGCGGGCGCCGATGCGATGCGGGAGCTGTTCCGGAGCCCTGAGCACAAGGGCGCCTTTTTCGTCTCTGACCTGGTCGCGCTGGAAGTGCTCGTACGTCTCGCGAAGCGTGGTCGGCTCGGGGGGCGGAAGGAGCGCCGTATGTTCCGGCACACGGTGCAGACCCATGTCCGGCACCGCGCCGAGAGCCTGAACGTGGTCGGCGTAGAGGCGAGTGTCGCGCGACACGCCGAATCCATCGCCGTCGTAAACTACGATTCCGGCGCGGGAACGCTGGACCTGCTGCACGTCGCATCCGCAGCGCAGCTCCAGCACCGCTTGCCTGACCAGCCGCTGACGTTTGTCGTCGCGGATAGGAAGCTACGCTCCCTGGCGGAGCGGCTCGCCTTCCGGACGTTCGATCCCGAGCGCGGCGATCCCGCGACTTTGGACCGTTAGGCTCACACAGAGGCACAGAGAAAAGCGTCTTCTCCGTGCCTCTGTGCCTCTGTGTGAGATTGCAGTTTCGCCAGCGAGTGTCCAGATTGTCCGGATTGGATAGA
Source organism: uncultured Gemmatimonadota bacterium (assembly GCA_902805735.1). Taxonomy (GTDB): domain Bacteria; phylum Gemmatimonadota; class Gemmatimonadetes; order Longimicrobiales; family Longimicrobiaceae; genus Longimicrobium. Next base: position 57,035 of record CADCTW010000062.1, read on the forward strand.
GCCATGGTGCTGGCGCGGCCACTCTGTCCGCTTTAACTTGCCTTTGTGGACTCATTCTGCGCCAATCCTTCCTCCCACGTACGGCCACCATGGAACACCCTCCGCGCCTGTCGCCCGAAGCCCTGAACGGCACCGCCCGCATTCCGTACCTCTTCGTCCTCGATGAAATGGAGGCGGCGGGGAACGGCGACGCGGGGGTCGCGCTCTGGCAGACGCTCCGCAACGTCCGCGGCCGGCTGGACGCCGGCAGCGAGCTGCCGGGAGTCCTGCTCATGGGCGAGAGCGCCGACCTGATGGACGCGGTCCCGGAGCTGCGCACCACGCTCCGCGGCATCGTGCGACTCCTCCGCGAGCCGCGTCCGGACGCGGACACGCGCGACGGGCTGGTGCTGGGGTGCGCGCACCTGGGGCTGTGGGCCGAGGGGATGGGCGCCTGCCGCACCGCCCTCTGCTTCTTCGCCCTGGCGGAGGAGATGGACCCCGCGCGCCCGCACCTGGGCTACCACATCGGCCGCCTGGCGAGGAAGCTCGCCATGTACGACTTCGCCGAGCCCTGGCTGAAGTGGGCGCACCGGCAGGCGCGCGCCGCCCGCGAGTGGGAGGTGGCCGCCCTCTGCGCGTCGGGGCTGGGCAACCTGTACCGCCAGCGGGGCAACCTCCCCCTGGCCCGCCGCTTCCACCGCTTCTGCCTGCGCATCGCCCGCCGCCACGGCCTCCGCACCCTGGAGGGCGACGCACTGTACGACCTGTCCGGAATGGCCTTCGACTTCGGCGACGAGGAGGAGGCGATGAAGCTCGTCTCCTCCGCCCTGGCCGCGTACGGGCCCGGGCACGGGCGCGTCTACGCTCTCGCGCACGATGTCGCCTGGTTCTGGATGGACAGGGCCGGCCGCTTCACGGACGCCGCCGAGCTCTTCCTCGCCCTCGCCGAGCACCTGTGGGAGCCGCGCCGGCGCGTGCTGCTTTTCGCGAGCCTGTCCCGTGCGGCGGCGGGCGCGGGCTGGGGCAGCGTGTTCGAGAGCGCCTGGAACGAGACCTGGGGACTTCTCCGCCAGCAGCCCAGCAAGGACGGACATGCGGCGGCCCTCATCCAGCTCGCGCTCGGTGCGGGTATCCTCGGTCACTGGGAAAGGGTGGAGACCGCCGGATCGGAAGCGCTTCGGCTGGGACGAGAGAGGAAGGAAGCGGAATTCGCCTTGCAGGCGGAGGCGATTGTAGATGCAGTCCGTGCGGGGATCAGGCGCGAGGACGAGCTTGCGGCCGTGTTCCTGGATCGGTCCCGCGTCCGAGAGCCCCGTCGCGAAGCAGTGGCCGCCACGAGCGACGCTCTTGTGGGTGCGATGCGTGACCGGCGGGACAATGCGCCGCAGGGTCCCGCTCACGTACTCCTATCTCCTGCCGTGTGCTGGTAACGGCAGCCTCACACAGAGGCACAGAGGCACAGAGAAGAACCAATCTCTGTGCCTCTGTGCCTCTGTGTGAGGCTGTAGTAGCCCTGCCGGTCAGATCAATTGCCGGAGCCCGCCCACCCACCGCTGCGCGTCGTGGTGTCGGTCGGCTCGGTCGACGTGACGTTGCCGGTGCCGATCCAGGTGCCGCCGCCTTCGCTGCTGGTCATGGTGCCCGACCCGATCGTGCCACCGCCCCCTTCTTCGTTGCGCGAGGCGGCCTCGGGCGCGGTGATGCGGGAGGCGCCGTCCGCGCAGGCGGCGGCGGCGCAGAGGGCGGCGAGGGCGATGACGGGGCGGATGAAGCGCATGCGAGAATCTCCGGAATCCGGGGGATGGAGCGGCGGCCGGATCGATCCGGCACCCGTGCCCCTATTCTGCCACCCGGGAGCACCCCGCGCAGAGCCACGTTCCGCCAGAATAAGGGACAAAGTGGACGAACCGCGCCCAGGCTCCCGGCGCACCGGCCCGCACGGCGAAGCGCGAACGCCCTTGCTCGCGAACCGGGGTGTGCCTAACGTGAACGGGAGCACTTCAGTGCCGAGTTCCGCCCACCTCCTCCCCGGGCCCCCATGCGCCGCGACGCGCTCCTCCTTCTCCTCGCCGCCTGCATCCTGCCCCTGCCGCTGGGCGCGCAGGCCGTGCGCGGCGTGGTGGTGGAGCAGTCGGGCACCACGCCGGTGGCCGGGGCGCTGGTGTCGCTGGTGGACGCCGCGGGCAAGGTGCGCGCGGAGGTCCTCACGGATGCGGCGGGCCGCTACCTGCTGCGCGCCCCCAGCGCCGGCACCTACCGCCTCCGCACGGATCGCGTCGGGTACCGCTCGGCCACCGCCTCCGCCGTCGAGCTGGCGGACGGGGCCACGGTGGAGCGCACCCTGCGCGCCTCCGCGGAGCACGTCCAGCTCGAAGCGCTGGTGGCCACGGCCGAGCGCCGCCGCTGCACCGTGCGCCCCACCGAGGGCGCGGAAACGGCGACGCTGTGGGACGAGGCGCGCAAGGCGCTGGCCTCCACCGGCCAGTCCGGGCGCCAGTATCCCCTGCGCTACGAGATCCGCCGCACCACCCGCGAGGTGGACGCGGACACGCGCATCGTGCGCAACGAGCAGACGCGGATGCAGAGCGGCTACCGCGTGAACCCGTTCGTCAGCGCCCCCGCGGAGCAGCTCGCGGAGCGCGGGTACGTGCAGGCGCGGGGCGACACGCTGGTCTTCTACGGCCCGGACGCGGCCGTGCTCCTGTCGGACGTGTTCCTGGACACGCACTGCTTCCGCGTGCAGCCGCCCAGCCGCGAGCACGAGGGGATGGTGGGGCTGGCGTTCGAGGCCGTGGAGGGGCGCAGTCTCCCCGAGGTGCAGGGGGTGCTCTGGATGGACCGGCGCACGGCCGAGCTGCGGGTGCTGGAGTACCGC
>CADCTW010000063.1 GCA_902805735.1 uncultured Gemmatimonadota bacterium
AGTTTTTGGGGCACGAGCTGCCGGGGCAGGTCATGAAGGCCGGTATTTGCGGGCACCTGACGGCGGCCCCGTGAGCACCATACGCAGCCGCGTCTCGCGGGGTGACGACGCCTCCAAGAAGAACGCCGAGGCCTTCGAGGGGCTCCTCGAGGACCTCCGCGACCGCTCCGCCGAGGCCCGCCGCGGCGGGGGCGAGAAGGCGCGGCTGCGCCACGAGGGGCGCGGCAAGATGCTCGCGCGCGACCGCGTGGAGATGCTGCTGGACCCGGGGACCGCCTTTTTGGAGCTCTCGCCGCTCGCCGCCCACGGGATGTACGACGGGCGGGTGCCGGCCGCGGGCCTGGTGACCGGGGTCGGGCGCGTCTCGGGGCGGGAGGTCGTGGTGGTGGCCAACGACGCCACCGTCAAGGGCGGCACCTACTACCCGGTGACCGTCAAGAAGCACCTGAGGGCCCAGGAGGTCGCCGAGCAGAACCGCCTCCCTTGCGTCTACCTCGTCGACTCGGGCGGGGCCTTCCTGCCCTTGCAGGACGAGGTCTTCCCCGACAGGGAGCACTTCGGGCGCATCTTCTTCAACCAGGCGAGGATGAGCGCGAAGGGCATACCCCAGGTGGCGTCCGTCATGGGCTCGTGCACGGCCGGCGGGGCCTACGTGCCGGCGATGAGCGACGAGGTGGTGATCGTGAAGGGCGAGGGCACGATCTTCCTCGGGGGCCCCCCGCTCGTGAAGGCGGCGACCGGCGAGGAGGTGACGGCCGAGGAGTTGGGGGGCGCGGACGTCCACACCCGCCTCTCCGGCGTGGCCGACCACCTCGCGGAGAACGACGGGCACGCCCTGGCCATCGTGCGCCGGATCGTGGCGGACCTGAACCGCGAGAAGCGAATCCCCTGGACCCTCGAGGAGCCGGAGGAGCCGCTGCACGACCCTTCGGAACTCTACGGGGTCGTGCCGGTCGACTACCGGCGGGGCTACGACGTTCGGGAGGTGATCTCGCGCGTCGTGGACGGGAGCCGCCTGCACGAGTTCAAGCCGCTCTACGGCGAGACGCTGGTCTGCGGGTTCGCGCGCGTCATGGGCCACCCGGTAGGTGTCGTCGCCAACAACGGCATCCTGTTCTCCGAGGGCGCCCAGAAGGGGGCCCACTTCGTCGAGCTGTGCTCATCCAGGGGCGTCCCGCTGGTCTTCCTGCAGAACATCACGGGCTTCATGGTGGGCCGCGAGTACGAGGCGGGGGGCATCGCCAAGGACGGGGCGAAGCTGGTGATGGCCGTGGCCAACGCGGGCGTGCCGAAGTTCACGGTCGTGATCGGGGGCTCCTTCGGCGCGGGCAACTACGGGATGTGCGGCCGGGCCTACGGGCCGCGCTTCCTCTGGATGTGGCCCAACGCCCGCATAAGCGTCATGGGCGGCCAGCAGGCGGCGAACGTGCTGCTGACCGTGCAGGAGGAGAACCTCGCGCGGCGCGGGGGCAAGGGGATGAGCGAAGAAGAGCGCGAGGAGTTCCGGCGCCCGATCCTCGAGAAGTACGAGGAGGAGGGCAACCCCTACCACTCGACCGCCAGGCTCTGGGACGACGGCGTCATAGACCCGGTGGACACCCGCATGGTCCTGGCTTTGGGCCTCTGCGCCGCGGCGAACGCCCCGCCCGAGGAGACAACCTTCGGCGTCTTCAGGATGTGACGGTGGAAGGACACGAGCAACTGAAGCGGGTAGACGATGGACCTAT
>CADCTW010000064.1 GCA_902805735.1 uncultured Gemmatimonadota bacterium
TCGTGCAGAAACAGCGGGGCTCACGCAGAGGCACAGAGAGATCGCGGCCGTAAAACGCACGCGAAGTAGTCCCCTCTCCCAGGGCGGTTACTGGGAGGGGGTGGCGGCTCTCAGGCCGCCGGGTGAGGGCCCCCTCCGTAGGCGCCTGCTCGCGGACACCTGGTTCGCGGCGAGGCGAAGCTCTGGCGCGGAGGGGGGATCGGGGATCGTCCGACTTGCCCGCGCGCCGGTGGAACAGCATTCTTGAGGCGTCACTCGAATCGCGGTATTCACGCTGGCCGGTACAGAGCTAGAGCCGGCCAGGTCGAGAAATAGGAGCAACGATGAAGTACCGTACTTATCCCGGCAGCGACATCACCGTCAGCGAGGTCGGGTTCGGGCTGTGGACGCTGGCCGCGGGGTGGTGGGGAGACTTCACGGACGACGAGGCCGTCGCCCTCCTCCACCGGGCGCACGACCTGGGGATCACCACGTTCGACTCGGGCGACACGTACGGCAACGGGCGCGCCGACGAGCTCCTGCGCCGGGCCTTCGGCGACCGCCGCGACCGCGTGGTGATCACCACCAAGGTGGGATACGACTTCTACAGCCACCCCGACGCGCGCCGCGGCCAGCAGGAGATCCCCCACAGCGCCGACCCGGAGTACCTGCGCTACGCCGTGGAGCAGTCGCTGCAGCGGATGGGGACGGACGTCGTCGACATCGTCTCGTACCACAACGCGCACGAGGAGCACGTCCCCAACGACGCGATCTGGGAGACGCTGGAAGCGCTGCGGCAGGAGGGGAAGATCCGCGCGTGGGGCGGCGCGCTGGGGCCGTCCAACGGCTACCTATTCGAGGGGCTGGACCTGATCCGCCAGCGCCGCGCGCAGAACCTCCAGCTCATCAACAACATCCTGGAGCCGTGGCCCGGCCAGACGCTGACCGAGGCCGCGGAGGAGAGCGGGCGCACCGGCGTGCAGGTGCGCGTGACGCACTCGTCCGGGATGCTGGAGGGGAAGTACACCGCCGACACCGAGTTCGCCAAGAACGACCACCGCCGCCACCGCCCGCGCAGCTGGCTGATCAATGGCCTGCAGAAGCTGGAGGCGCTCCGCTTCCTGCACGAAGGGCGCGGGATGACCATCGGCCAGGCGGCGCTCAAGTGGCTCCTCGCCTCGCCGGTGGTGATGACGACGCTCCCCAACATCTACAACGTGGAGCAGCTGGAGGAGTTCGCGGCCGCGTCGGAGCTGCCCGACCTGACGGCGGACGACCTGCGGCGCATCGCCGAGCTGCAGCGCACCAACTTCGGGGTGCACGAAGAGAACATGCGCTACAAGGGCACCATGCGCCGCGAAGGCGAGCCGCTCGCGCCGCCGTATCGCTACGAGGGCGACGAGTACGGGGTCGTCGCGGAGATGGCCGGGGCGGGCGACTGAACGGATCTATCTAACACAGAGGCACGGAGACACAGAGAGGATGGGTCTTCCGTGTCTCTGTGCAGCGTTCCCCGTTCCCCCGGCTCCCGTGATCCGCGCCCTCGCCCTCCTCGCCGTCCTCCTGATGTCCCTCCCTGCATCCGCCCAGCAGCGCCCGCGCGCACGCGAAGCCGGTGTCGTGGTCGGCATCTTCGCGCCCGGGCCGGCCAACGCGATCACGGACGTGGCGGGCGTGCGCGTGGGCCAGGTCACGGTGCGCGAGGGGGATTCGGTGAATACCGGCGTCACGGCCATCCTCCCCCACGCGGGCAACCTGTTCCGCGAGCGGGTGCCGGCGGCGATCCACGTGGGGAATGGCTTCGGCAAGCTGCTGGGGTCCATGCAGGTGAGGGAGCTGGGCGAGCTGGAGACGCCCATCCTCCTCACCTGCACGCTGTGCGTGTGGCGCGCGGCGGATGCCATGACCACCTGGCTCCTGGCGCAGCCGGGGATGGAGGACGTGCGCTCCATCAACCCGGTGGTGGGCGAGACCAACGACGGCGCGCTCAACGACATCCGCGCGCGGCCCGTGCGCCCGGAGCACGTGGTGCGCGCGCTGGAAAGCGCTTCCGCGGGGCCGGTGGAGGAGGGCTCGGTGGGCGCGGGCGCGGGGACGGTGGCGTTCGGGTGGAAGGGCGGCATCGGCACCAGCTCGCGACGCCTGCCCGCCGCGTTCGGGGGCTACACGGTGGGCGTGCTGGTGCAGAGCAACTTCGGCGGGGTGCTGACGGTGAACGGGGCGCCGGTGGGGCGCGAGCTGGGCCGCTTCGCCTTCCAGCGCGAGCTCGCCGCGGTGCCAGCGGTGAACGAGGACCGGGCCGACGGCAGCATCATGATCGTGCTGGCCACCGACGCACCGGTGGACGCGCGCAACCTGGACCGCATCGCCCGCCGCGCCCTGAGCGGCCTGGCCCGCACCGGCGCCACCATGACCAACGGCTCCGGCGACTACGTGATCGCCTTCTCCACGGTCCGCCGCCCCTCGGGCATCACGCCCGCCGCCGTCACCGAGCTCCCCAACGACGCCCTCTCCCCCCTCTTCCAGGCCACCGCCGAAGCCACCGAGGAGGCGATCCTCAACTCCCTCTTCCGCGCCACCACCGTTCGCAACGTCGAAGCGCTCCCCATCGATCGCACGCTGGAGATCCTGCGCCACTACAACGCCCTCCGCTGGAACGAGACGATCCCCCCGCGCCGCCCGTAGCCCCCTCCGTGTCTCTGTGCCCTCCGTGTGACCCAATCTGTTTCGGGACCCCCTTGCGCACCCCGGAGACGGTGTTGATTTTATTCCCGTGCTACGTTCCCGCGTAGCAAGAGCGCCCCCCCACCCCAAGGCCCTGCCCCCGGAGGAACTCCATGGAAGCGACCGATGCCGCGGAGCTGATCAGCGAAATCCGCGACGAGATGCGCGAGGAGCGCGCCGAGCATGCCTCGGACGAGCGGTTCCGGAACGTGACCGCGCTGGTCATCGCCATCATGGCCGTGCTGCTGGCCGTGGCGTCGCTGGGCGGGGGGAACGTGGGCGAGGACATGGTCCACAACAACATCAAGGCGAGCGACACCTGGGCCTTCTACCAGGCCAAGAACGTCCGCCAGACCTCGTACAAGCTGGCCGTGGACGACCTGCAGGCGCTCCTTGCCGCCAGCCCCACGCTCTCGGGCGAGGCGCGCGCGCAGGTGGAGGCCAAGATCGCCGACTACCGGGCGACGATCGCGCGCTACGACGACGAGCCGGACGCCGCGGCGCCCACCGACCTGACGCGCGGCGAGGGGAAGAAGCAGCTTTCGGCCCAGGCGCGCGGCTACGAGGAGGCCCGCGAGCGCGCCGCCGAGCAGGACGCCAACTTCGACTACTCCAGCGTCCTCCTGCAGATCGCCATCGTGATGGGCTCGGTGGCCATCCTCGCCAACTCGCGCAAGGTGCTGTGGTTCTCCGTCACCATGGCCATGGCGGGGACGATGCTGATGCTGAACGGCTTTTACCTGCTGGTGGACCTCCCGTTCTGACGCCGTTCCGGCGCCCCTCCGAAGCGCCGCGCCTTTGCAGCAAGGGCGCGGCGCTTTAGCTTGTAAGGACCACCCCACCTTCGACAGGAGCAGGCCATGCGCAAGATCCTTCCGTTTGTTGCCGTACTCGCCTTCGCCACCCCGCTCGCCGCGCAGCACAACCACGGACACGCGCAGGGCCACGCGCACGAGATGGGCGCGCTTCCCGACGGCTGGAAGGCGCGGCTGGACCGCGGCACGGACATGAGCAAGGTGCACTTCATGGCCATGAGCGGAGGCTACCACGCCATCCTGGGGCCGGCGGCGGTGTTCTACCGCCCGGCGGACCAGGCCCGCGGCATGTACACGGTGCAGGCGCGCTTCAACCAGCGGAAGGCCCCCACGCACCCGGAGGCGTACGGCCTGGTCTACGGCGCGCGCGGGCTGGAGGGCGACGCGCAGGAGTACTTCTACTTCCTGGTCCGCGGCGACGGGAAGTACTCGGTGCGGCACCGCGCGGGGAGCGAGGTGCACACCCTGCAGGACTGGACGGAGCACGCCGCCGTCGCCAAGCAGGACAGCGCGGGCGCGGCGAGCAACCTGCTCGCCGTGCGCGTGGGCGACACCACCGTGGACCTCATGGTGAACGGCACCCGCGTGGCCCAGTACCCGCGCGCCCAGATGTCGGCCACCGACGGGGTGCACGGCCTCCGCATCAACCACAACCTGGACGTCCTCGTCGACCAGTACAGCCGACAGTAACAGAAGTCTCACACAGAGACACAGAGGCACAGAGAAAAGATGGTTTTCTCTGTGCCTCTGTGTATCGTATCGGCCGGGCCGCCGCGCGAGGGGATAAATCCCCCCGCTGGAACCACGGGAAGCCTGCTGAAGCAGGCTCGCATCCTTCCGGATACCGAGCCCGCTTCAGCGGGCTTCCCGTAGTTCCAGCCGGGCGTTTCAACGCCCGGCAAATGCGCGAGACACAGAGGCACAGAGAAAAGATGGTTTTCTCTGTGCCTCTGTGTCTCTGTGTGAAATTCTTTTATGCCGGGATCGCGTCGAACACTTCCAGCGCGAGAGGGACGCGGCCGAAGGGGGCGCTCACCTGCACGCCCTGGATGATGGGGAGCGCATCGCGGAGCATCTCCTGGGCGATGCGCAGGCCCTCCTCCACGCCGGCCTCCTTGCCGATGTCGCTGGCGCGGCGCATCCGGTCCAGGATCTCGGGGGGGACGACGACGCCGGGGACCTCGTTGGCGAGGAACTCGGCGTTGCGCGCGGAGACCAGCGGCCAGATCCCCGCGATGATGGGGATGCGGATCCCCTCGCGCTCGATGCGCTCCACAAAGGACTCGAGCTGGCGCAGGTCGAACACGGGCTGCGTGATGGCGTACTCCGCCCCCGCCTCCACCTTCCAGTAGAAGCGCCGCAGCTCGTGCTCCAGGTCCTCCGCGCCGGGATTGACGCCCACGCCGAGGACAAAGGAGGTGGCGTCGCCCAGGACGTTGCCGCCGGGGTCGAGGCCGCGGTTGAGGCGCGCGGCCAGGTTGGTGAGCCCGATCGCGTCGATGTCGAAGACGGCGGTGGCGTCGGGGTACGGCCCCATCTTGGGCGGGTCGCCCGTGACGAAGAGCATGTTGCGCAGCCCCAGCGCCTGCGCGCCCAGCAGGTCCGAGAGCATCCCCAGCAGGTTGCGGTCGCGGCAGGAGTAGTGGACCACGGCCTCCAGGCCGATGCGCTGCTGGATGAGGATGGCCGTCGCCAGCGCACCCATGCGCGACTGCGCGCGGGGGCCGTCGGGGACGTTCACGCCGTCCACGCCGGCCTCCTTGAGGAGGCGCACGCCCTCCAGCATGGCCTCCGGATTCACGCCGCGCGGCGGGACGATCTCCACCGTGGTGAGGAACTCGCCCGCCGCCAGCTTGCGCCCCCACTGCGAGCGCTCGGCCAGGGGCACGGGCTCCACGGCGCGGCCGTCCGCCTCGGGCGCGTGCACGGAGACGCGCGGCGCCTGCGAGGGGGCCAGCATGCGCAGCGCGCCGGCCATGCGCGCGATGTGCTCCGGCGTGGTGCCGCAGCATCCGCCCACGAAGCGCACGCCCTTGCGGATGAGGCGGGCCGTGTACGTCGCCATGTACTCCGGCGACGCCATGTAGATGGTGCGCCCGTCCACATCGCGCGGGAGGCCGGCGTTGGGCTGCATGATCAGCGGGCGGTCGGTGGCCGCGAGCATGGCGTCGGTGGCGGCGAGCATGGCGCTGGGCCCCACGCTGCAGTTGAGCCCCACCACGTCCACCCCCATCGCGGAAAGCCGCTCGGCGAGGATGGAGGCCTCGGTGCCGTACGCCGTCCGCCCGTCCTCGCGCACGGTCATGTGCGCCACGATGGGGAGGCCGGACACTTCCTGGATGGCGAGGAGCGCCTGGTGGATCTCCTCCACGTCCACAAAGGTCTCCAGGACGAACAGGTCCACCCCGCCCTCCGCCAGTCCGGTGGCCTGCTCACGGAAGATGGAGCGCGCCTCCTCCTGCGAAGTGGGCCCGAACGGCTCGATCCGCATCCCCAGCGGCCCCATGGCGCCGGCCACGCACACGTGGTCGCCGGCGGCCTTGCGGGCGAGCCGGGCCGCGCACGCGTTGATCTCGGCCGTGCGGTCTTCCAGGCCGTGCCGCGCCAGCTTCACGCGGTTGGCGCCATAGGTGTTGGTCTCCAGCACCTCCGCGCCGGCCTTGACGTAGGCCCTGTGCACGTCGGCCACCAGCTCCGGCTGGCTGATGCACAGCTCGTCGTAGCACCGGTTGATGTATACCCCCTTGGCGTACAGCATCGTCCCCATCGCCCCGTCGAAGAGGTGAGGACGGCCGTCGGCCAGGAGCTCGCGGAAGTCGGGCATAATTCGAGGCTCGGAGCGAATTCAGGTGACGCAGGGAAGTGCCCAGTGCCTAGTGCCTAGTGCCAAGTGCCAAGTGCCTAGTGAGAAGACCTGGGCGCCGAGCGCTGAACGACAGCGGTTCACGACTCAGGATTCAGCACCGAGCACCAAGCACTTCTGTTACTAGGCACTAGGCACTAGGCACTAGGCACTTCTTTACATCGTTATCGGCGTAGTGCCGTGCACCGGCACCACCCACAGCACCCGGCCGTCGGCCGAGAAGCCCACTTCCGTCTCGCCGCGGCGGGGGCGGCAGGGGTTGGAGCGCGACTCGCTCGGGTACACCCAGCGCGTGCGGGTGCGGCCGGAGAGGGAGCCGAGCGTCTCTTCCACGGTGGGGCGCGGGGTGTTCGCAGGGAAGGTGTTCGCCAGGTGCCCCAGGTCGTTCCCCGGGCAGTGCTCGGGCTGCGCCTTCATCCGCGCGGCCACGCTCGTGGAGTCGTCGCCCACGCGCACGCTCCCCGCCGCGCGCTCACGCCCGCGGTCGCGGAACAGGAACACTCCGGCCACGACCAGCACCCCTAATCCCAGGATCACGGCGCTCACCATCCGCGAGCGTGCCCGGTTCGTCTTCAGCGCGCGATCTACGCTGTCGTATGGATTTGCGATTGCGGCCTCCTCGCGCCGTGGCGCGCCCGTCGTTTACACTGATACCGGAAAGTGCGTCAGGCGCACGAGAGATGCCACCGGGTGCCGCCGGGGACCCTCACCCCCCGACCCCCTCTCCCGATAACAGGAGAGGCTGCGCCTCTCGTTATCAGGAGAGGGGGCGATTTCCACGCATCCGCGGCTGGACCGGTGGTTCGCCAACCCTCGGGCGAGAGGAAACCCGAGCCGCGGGCCGCCACCGAAGATGCGCCCCCCTCTCCCGTTATCGGGAGAGTGGGGGTCGGGGGGGTGAGGGTCCTCCCCTCTACTCCCTGCCGGTCGAGAAGTACTTCGCCGCCGGGTGGTGCACGACCAGCGCGGCCGTCGACTGCTCCGGGTCCAGCTGGTACCCCGCCGTCAGCCCGACGCCGATGGACTCCTTCACCGGGAGCAGCTTGAAGAGCAGCTCGTGCTGCTCCACGTCGGGGCAGGCCGGGTAGCCCCACGAGTAGCGCAGGCCGCGCGGCTCGCCGATTCCCAGCTCCTCGCGGACGCGGCGGTTGACCAGCTCGGCGGCGCCCTCGGCCGTCTGCACACTGAAGCCGTGCAGGTAGTAGCCCTCGCTGTAGTCGCCGCCCTTCGTGCGGCGCTCGATGAACTCCGCCGCGCGGTCGCCGCTCGTCACCACCTGCAGCGGGAGGACGTCCTTGGGGCCGTCGCCGTCCAGCGGGCGGAAGTAGTCCGCCAGGCACAGCTCCTCGCGGTCTTCCTGGCGCGGGAAGGCGAAGCGGCCCACCTCGCGGGCGCGGTCCTTGGGATCGAACACCACCACCGCGTCGCCGTCGCGCCCCGCCGGGAAGTAGCCGTAGATCGCCCGCGGGCGCAGCCACCCCTGCGTGCGCGCCTCCAGCGCGTAGCGCGCCAGGCGCGGCTCGAAGTCCTCGCGCACCAGGCGGTCCCACTCCTCGCCCTTGAGGTTGCGCGCGCCCCACTGCATCCGGTACAGCGTGTTGCGGTCGATGCAGTCCACCACGTCCGCCACGGGGAGGTTGGCAAGCACCTTCCACCCCCAGAAGGGGGGCGTGGGGACGTCCGCGGGGCCGACGGCCGGGTTCTCGCGCGAAGCGGGGCGCATCCCCTTGGCCTTGCTCTTGGCCTCGGCGTAGGCGGCGGAGCGGCGGAGCATCTCCTCGTTGTGCTCGCGCACGAACTCGGTGCCGTTCTCCGCCATCAGGCTGTCCATGGTGGACAGGCCCTCGAAGGCGTCCTTGCAGTAGAACATCCCGGCCGGGAAGGGCGTTCCGCCGTCCACCAGCGCCGCGCCGCGCACGAACGACGGGTTGATGGCCGCGCCCCCCACCAGCAGCGGGTAGCTGAGGCCGCGCTTGTGCAGCTCCTGCGCGCACAGCGGCATCTGCTTGGAGGTGGAGACCAGGAGCGCCGACAGGCCGATGGCGTCCGCGCCCACCTCCTGCGCCTTCTCGATGATGGTGTTGACGGGCACCTGCTTGCCGAGGTCGTACACCGTGTAGCCGTTGTTGGTGAGGATGGTATTCACCAGGCTCTTGCCGATGTCGTGCACGTCGCCGTACACCGTGGCCAGCACCACCTTCCCCTTGGTCTGCCCCTCCGCCTTCTCCAGGTAGTTCTCCAGCTGGGCCACCGCGCGCTTCATCACCTCCGCGCTCTGCAGCACGAAGGGGAGGATCAGCTCGCCGGCACCGAACTTGTCGCCCACTTCCTTCATGGCCGGCAGCAGCACGTCGTTCAGCACGGGCACGGCGCCCAGCTTCACCACGGCGCGGTCGATCCACTCCTCCACCCCGTCCTTCTTGCGGTGCAGGATCTTCCAGTGCAGCGCTTCCTCCGGCTCCATGGCGGCGGTGGGGTCGACGGCCGACTCCACCTCCATGCTGGTGTTCTCGTAGAAGGCGATGAACGCGGCCAGCGGGTCGTGCTCCGGCGTGCGCCGGTCGAAGATCAGGTCGTTGGCGAGCTTGCGCTCGTCGTCCGGGATCTCGAAGTACGGCTTGACGTGCGCGGGGTTGATGATGGCCGTGTCCAGCCCCGCCTCCACGCAGTGGTGCAGGAACACGGAGTTGAGCACCGCGCGCGCCGCCGGCGACAGGCCGAACGACACGTTGGACACGCCCAGCGTGGTCAGCACACCGGGGAGCCCCGCCTTGATGGCGCGGATCCCCTCGATGGTCTCCTCGGCCGACTTGCGGAACTCCTCGTCGCCCGTGGCCAGCGTGAAGGTGAGCGCGTCGAAGATCAGGTCCGACGGCAGCAGCCCGTACTCGTCCACCGCGATGGCGTGGATCTTCTGGGCGGCCTCCAGCTTGGTCTCGCGCGTCTTGCACATCCCGCCCAGGTCGCGGTCGATGGTCAGCGCGATCACCGCCGCACCGTGCGCCGCCACGGCCGGGAGCACCGCGTCGCAGCGCTCGCGCCCGTTCTCCAGGTTGATGGAGTTGACGATGGCGCGCCCCGGCGATTGCTTCAGCGCCGCTTCGATCACGGGCGCCTCGGTGCTGTCGATGCAGAGCGGCGCATCCACTCCCTGCGACAGGAGCTTGACCACCGTCTTCATCTGCTCGTCCTCGTCCGGCCGCTCGGTGAGGGCCACGCACACGTCCAGCACGTGCGCGCCGCTCTCCGTCTGGTCGCGGGCCACACCCAGCACGCCGTCGTAGTCGTCGCTCAGCAGGAGGCGCTTGACCTTGCGGCTCCCCTGCGCGTTGACCCGCTCGCCGATCATGGTGGGCCGCGGCTCCTGGATCAGGTCCGTGGCGCGGATGCCGGAGGAGAGCCGGGGGACGAAGGGAGCCTCGTTGGGCTTCGGCTTCGCGCCGCCCACGCGCGCCACCAGCTCGCGGATGTGCTCCGGCGTGGTGCCGCAGCAGCCGCCCACCACGCGCACGCCGTGCTCGTTCACGAACTCGGCGAGCTGCTCCGCGAAGGGCACCGGCTCCAGCGGGTACACCGCCACGCCGCCGTCGTTGTGCGGAATCCCCGCGTTGGGGATGCACGAGACGGGGAGGCGCGCGTTCTCGCCCAGGAAGCGGATGGGCTGCCGCATGTGCTCGGGCCCGGTGGAGCAGTTGAGCCCCACCACGTCGACCCGCAACGACTCCAGCGTCACCATGGCCGCCGCGATGTCCGTGCCCAGCAGCATGCGGCCGGAGGTGTCCAGCGTCACCTGCACCTGCAGCGCGACGGGGCGCGCGGACTCGCGGATGGCGGCGCGGCATCCGAAGATGGCCGCCTTCACCTCCAGGATGTCCTGCGAGGTCTCCACCAGCAGCACGTCCGCCCCGCCCTCGATCAGCGCCGCCGCCTGCTCCTGGAACACGGGGGCGAGCTGGTCGAAGGTGATGTTCCCCAGCGTGGGGTCGCTCGCCGACGGCAGGAAGCCGCTGGGGCCGATGGAGCCGGCCACGAAGCGCGGCTTCTCGGGCGTGGAGAAGCGATCGGCCACGCGGCGGGCCAGCGAGGCCGCGGCCACGTTGATCTCGCGCACGCGGTCCTGCAGCGCGTACTCGCGCAGCGTGATGCGGTTGGAGCGGAAGGTGTCCGTCTCCAGCACGTCGGCGCCGGCTTCCATGAACGAGGCGTGGATCTCCTCGATCACGTCCGGCCTGCTGATCACCAGGTAGTCGTTGCAACCCTCCAGCGTCTCGCCCCCGAAATCCTCGGCGGTGAGCTCGTACCGCTGTACGGAGGTTCCCATGGCGCCGTCGAAGACGAGGACGCGCTGGTCGAGTGCTTCCAGGTAGGGCGGTCGAGACTGCTGCATTCGCTGTATCCTGAGAAACAAAGGCCCCGCGGCTCTCTTGGAGTGCGGGGCACGGAATATCCTGATCGGGATACCGGACAACCCGACTCTTTAGCGTTTTTTTAGGTGGTCGCAAGCGGTCGCGGCAAATTCATCCACCGCACGCACATCGGCGTGCAACGCACAATCTACATGGAAAGCTCGTGAGCGCAACCCGTTGGGCGATTTATCCTTCTCCTCCGTGTCTCTGTGTCTCTGTGTGAGCCTGTTCCGTTCCGACCAGCGCCTCCACCTCGTCCGGGTTCACGGGGACGGCGCGGGTGATGACTTCGTGGCCGTCGGGGGTGACGATGATGTCGTCCTCGATGCGGATGCCGATGCCGCGGAAGCGCTCGGGGACGTCGTCCGCGGCGGGGATGTAGAGGCCCGGCTCCACGGTGAGCACCATGCCCGGCTCCAGGGGGACGGGGGAGCCGTCGGCGGTGGCGTAGGCGCCCACGTCGTGCACGTCCAGCCCCAGGAAGTGCGAGGTCTGGTGCATGAAGAAGCGCTGGTGCGCCTTGGCCTCGATCACCTCATCCACGGTGCCCGTCACCAGCCCGAAATCGATCATCCCCTGCACCAGGACGCGCCGCGCCGCCTCGTGGATGTCCGTGAACGGCGCGCCCGGCTTGATCGCGGCGATGGCGGCCTCTTCGGCGGCGAGGACGACCTCGTACACCTCGCGCTGCGCCGGGGTGAAGCGGCCGGAGACGGGGAAGGTGCGCGTGATGTCCGAGCAGTACAGCCCCAGCGCGGCCCCCGCGTCGATCAGCACCAGGTCGCCGTCTTCGGTGCGGCGGGCGTTGTCCACGTAGTGCAGCACGGTGGCGTTGGTGCCGCTCCCCACGATGGTCGGGAACGCGGTGCCGGCGGTGGGGCCGGATGCGCGGAAGGTGGATTCGACGCGCGCCTCCAGTTCCCACTCACCGATGCCGGGCCGGGCCATGCGCATGGCCGCCGCGTGCGCCCGCGCGGCGATGGCGGCGGATGCGCGGATCTGGTCCAGCTCGCCGGGCTCCTTGATGGTACGCATCCGGTCCAGGATGATGGACGGGTCGCGCACGTCGGCGGGGCCCTTGCCGGAGCGCGGGCGGGTGAGGCGGAAGCCGCGGAGGAGCTCGGTCACGCGCCGGTCCATCGCCGCATCTGAGCCCAGGGTGTAGAAGATGGCGTCGGCGGGCTCCAGCAGCCCCTTGAGCCGCTCGTCCAGCTCCGCGATCGGGTAGGCGGCCGTCGCGCCGAAGCGCTCGCGCGCGCCCTCGGGGCCGGCGCGGGGTCCATCCCAAACCTCCCGCTCGGGGTTGCGCGGGCGCACGAAGAGGGTGAAGCCGTGCTCCTCGTCGTGCGGCGTCAGCACGGCGACGGTGCCCGGCTCGGTGAAGCCCGTGAGATAGAAGAGGTCGCTGTCCGGCCGGTAGCGGATCTCCGTGTCGCGCGACTTCACCAGCTCCGGCAGGGCGCAGAAGATGGCGACGCCGCCGCCCGTCTCCTGGAGGAAGCGCTCGCGGCGGCGCCGGTGCGTCTCGGCGTCGAACGGGAAGTCCGGCATCAGAGCGTTTCGCGGAGGGCGGTCTGCACGCGCGGGGCGAGGTCGGCCCAGCTCGCCGCGTCGTCCTTGGTGACGGTCACGAAGTCGGCCACCATGAAGACGGAGCGCACCCCCGGCTCCGCCATCAGCCGCGCCGCCACCGGGTCGCCCGCCGCCGCGGCCGCCGAGCCGAAGGTGAGGCCGCTCCGCCCTTCGACCAGCGTGCGTCCGACCGTGAACTTCCCCGCGTTGGGGTTGGGGGTCTCGTGGAACTTCACCTTCGCCTTCGCCATCGTGCGCTCCGGGTTTTGGGTGGGTGCAAGGATAGACCGGCCCAGCGTGCCGCGCAACGAAGACGCCTCGCTGCCGCGGACGCGACGCGTTAGCTTGGCGCGCCCCCGCACAACCATTCTGCGGCTCGGGGGTACGCAACGAAGTCCGCTCTGGAGATGGCCCGAGTTCCCGATCGATGATCCGCAAGCACTTCCCCGCCCTCGTCGCGTGCGCGCTGGCCGCCGGTCCGCTGGCGGCGCAGTCCGTCCAGGCTCCGCCGGCCGCGGCGCCGTCCGCTCCCGCTCCGCGTCCGGCTCCGTTGCTGGACGCGTGCAGCGTCCGCCCCATCGAGCGGCTGGGGCGCAACCCGACGCCCGGCGAGCTGCGCTGCCGCTACGGCGCGCGCGGCCCCGGGCTCTTTGGGCTGCTGTCGTACCAGGACGTGCCGGTGTACCAGCCCGCGACGCCGCTCCCCGGCACGCACGTGGTGGGCGTGCCCGGGATGCCGCACCCGGACGTGGGAGAGAGCTACGAGCACTGGGAGTGGCGCATCCTGCGCACGGCGTTCGGTCCGGAGGTGCGCCGCACCTACCGCGAGATGGAGCTGCTGGACCCCATCGTGGGCTCCAAGATCCGCCGCATGGAGCAGATCCTCCGCTCGCGCGGGGTGCGCGTGCGGCGCAGGGAGACGTGGCGGGCGCCGCAGCGGCAGGCCTGGCTATTCCAGCAGGGGCGCAGCCGGCCGGGCTTCTTCGCCACCAGCACGCTGACGTCCTGGCACTGCCGGGTGGACCGCCAGGGCCGCGCCGCCGCCCGCGCCGCCGACTACGACGTGGCGCCCTCGCAGATGCCCGCCTTCCACGCCGCCGCGCGCGAAGTGGGCCTGGAGAGCTACGGCGCCGACTCCAACGATCCCGGCCACGTCTACCTCCCCGACACCGACGCGGCGGCGGGGCTGGAGCTTGCCGTGCTGCGCCTGATCCCCCGCGTCCCGCACGTCACCCTCGCCACCGGCCGCCCCGACGGCGAGCCGCAGCCGCCGGGCGCCTCGTCGCGCTGGTGGCAGCAGGAGCAGGCGTTCGTCGCCAGCCCCTTCTCCCCGCTCCCCGCCACCGATCCCGTGCGCCCGCAACTGCCTGGGCTCACACAGAGACACAGAGACACAGAGGAACAGAGATAAACTTCGTCTCTGTGCCTCTGTGCCTCTGTGTGAGTCCATTCTTTCTCAGGTGGCGAAGTGCCCGACGAGCGCCTCCAGGTCGCGCGCGGCGCCGGCCACGGTGCGCTCGCGGGGGTGCCGCGCGTCGCCCGAGATCTCCGCGATCTGGACGACGGTGCCGAGCACCTGGTCGCTCATCGCCGCCATCTGCTCCGCGGAGGCGGCGTTCTGCGCGGCGGTGGCGGCCATCCCGTCCACCATGGCGGCCACGGCGGGGATCTCGGCGGCCATGCCGCGCGCGCTGCCGGCGATGCCGCGGATCTGGCCGTGCACCCGGTCCACCGCCCCCAGGATGGACTCCAGCGACGCGCCCGCCTCGCGCGCCATCTCCGTGCGCTGCTGCACGGCCTCGGTGCGGGCGCGCATCCCGGTGACCACGTCGTCGATGGCGGCCCGCATCAGCGCCACCTGCCCCGCCGTGCGCATGGCCGCGTCGCCGGACTGCGCGGCCAGCTTGCGCACCTCGTCCGCCACCACCCCGAAGCCGCGGCCGTGCTCGCCGGCGCGCGCGGCCTCGATGGCCGCGTTCAGCGCGAGCAGGTTGGTCTGCTCGGCGATCTCGCGGGCCACGTGGAGGAAGTCGTCCACCACGCGCGAGTAGCCGGCCAGCGCCTCCACCTGCCCCGCCCCGGCGAGCGCCGCCTCGCGCACCTCCACCATCCCGGCGACCGCCGCCTGCACGGTGCTCCCGCCGCGGCGCGCCGCCTCCAGCGTGGCCGCCGCCTCCCGCTCGATCCCGTCCGCCTCGGCCGCCACCCCGCGGATCCCCTCCGCCAGCCCCGCCACCACCCCGGCCGTGCGCTGCGCGTCCGCGGCCTGGTGGTGGGCGCCATCGGCGATCTGGCCGATCACCGACTTCAGCTCGCGCGCGGCGCTCCCCGTCTCGCCAGCCAGGGCGGAGAGCTCGCTGCTGGCGGCGGCCAGGCGGGTGCTGGTGGCGGTGATGGGGCCGATCAGGTCGCGCAGCGCGCCCACCATGTGGTCGAAGGCGCCCGCCAGGCGCGCCGTCTCGTCCGCGCCCTCCACCGCCAGCCCGGTGCGCAGGTCGCCCGTGGCCACGCGCTCGGCCGAGGCGACCACTTCGCGGAGGGGGACGACGATCCCGCGCACGATGGACGTCGCCAGCCAGAGCACCAGCCCGCTCCCCACCAGCAGGAGCACGGCGAGCTCCGCCAGGGTGCGCCCCAGGAGCCGGTCCGCTTCCTTTTGCAGCGCCACCATGCGCGCCTCGCCTTCGCGGTTGATGCGCACCACCAGCGCGTCCAGCGCGTCCGTGGGGGCGCGGTCGATCCCCCGCACCGCCGCGTCCACCCGCCGCTGGTCCGGCGCGGCGCCGCCCTGGCCCAGCGCGGCGCGGTACCGCTCGCCGAGCTGCCCGTGGGTCACCAGGATCGCCTCCACGTCCACGGCGACCCCGCTCCGCTCCCCCGCCAGCGCGCGCAACCGGGCCAGATCCGCGCGCACCGCCTCCTCCTCCTCGCCGAAGGCGCGCAGGTGGCGCCGCAGGAGCTCGGGATCGTTGCCGCGCAGCAGCACGTTCTTCCACTCCTGCACCTGCTTCTTGAAGTGCACCTGGGCGCTGCGGGCGGCGTCGTTCTCGCGCGCGACCTGCGTGCCCGCCGCGGCGGCGGCGCGCACCCGGTCCAGCGCGGCGCGCACCTCCACGATCCCCACCGTCCCCACCACCAGCAGGGCCAGGGTGGTGAGCGCCACCAGCGCGATCAGCCGCGCGCGGATGCTCAGCCCGCCCCCGACGGAGCGGCGTGCGGAGGCGTCGCCGGGGGCGGAGGTCTGCGGGAGGGAGGGGCGCGAGGGTGCTGCGACAGGCATGGGGCTGATCCGCGTTCTAGGAGTCGGTAGTGTGCACCAAGCTCGCGGAACACGCGCCCGCCGTGCGTCACTTCCTGTCACGATCGTGTAACGCCGACACCACGTCACCCCCCGTGCACCCGCTGCCACACGCCTCCCGCGCCCCGCGTCGTCCAAGGTCCGTAACACTTTGGATACGATCCGGCACCGTGCATATCCGCAGCGGGAGCGCCGCGTCCCGCCTCCCGCGGGGCGGCGGCGGGCGTCCGGCGCGCACCCCGCCGTGACGATCCCGTGATGCGCCTTCTGCTTCTTGTAGGCGGTGGATCAGGCTCGGAGGCCACGGCGGAGGATGAGGATGACACCAGATTCGCGGCGCTGGATCTCGGGGGCGGCGTACGGTTTCGGTGCGGCCGCGGCTGCATCTCCCCTTTCGGCGCAGTCTTCCGGGGGCGGGCCGCCCGACGTGTTCGGCATCGTGCTGGGCGTCGCGGCAGGGCTCGCCCTCTTCCTGTTCGGCGTCACCCTGCTGGCGGACGCGCTGCGGCGGGTGGCGGGCGACCGCATGAAGCGGTTCCTGGAGCGATGCACCACCAACCGCTTCGCCGCGGTGGGCACGGGCACGGTGGCCACCACGCTGCTCGATTCCTCCTCGGTCACCATCATCATGGTGATCGCGCTGGTGGACGCGGGGGTGCTGGCCTTCACCCGCTCGCTGGGCGTGATCCTGGGGGCGAACATCGGGACCACGATCTCCAGCCAGATCATCGCGCTGGACGTGGACCGCTACGCCCCGTTCGCGCTCGTGGCGGGGCTGCTCCTCACCATGGTTGGGGGAAGCCGCGGGCAGAAGCAGGCGGGGCGGGTGATCCTGGGGATCGGACTCGTATTCTACGGCCTGGGCGAGATGGACCAGGCCGTGGCGCCGCTCAAGGAGCAGCAGTCGTTCATCGACTGGATGGTCCGCCTGGAGAATCCGCTGCTGGGGGCGGCCGTCGGCGCGCTGGTCACCATCATCGTCCAATCCTCCAGCGCCACGCTGGGCATCGTGATCACGCTGGCGGGCCAGGGCCTGCTCACCCTGCCGGCCGGGATCGCGCTGATGCTGGGCGCGGAGATCGGCACCTGCGCGGACACCCTCCTCGCCTGCATCGGGAGGTCGCGCGCCGCGCTGCGAGCCGGGATGTTCCACCTGATGTTCAACGTCACCACGGTCGCCATCGGGCTGCTGCTCACCCGCGAGATCGCGGCGCTGGCGCAGCGCGTGACCCCCGGCGCCGGCGTGGAGCGCTTCGTGGCCAACGCGCACGTGCTCTTCAACGTGGCGGGGGTGCTGGCGGTGCTCCCGTTCCTCCCCCTGATCGCCCGCGGGCTCCACCACCTGATCCCCGACGCGCGCAGAGAGGCAAGGCGGGTTCCGAGGCAGGTGCCGCGCACGAGCGAATAAAAGAATCTCACACAGAGACACAGAGGCACAGAGACGAAGTTCATCTCTGTGCCTCTGTGTCTCTGTGTGAGCCTACAGGTCGGTCTTGTAGGAGACGAACTTGAAGCGGCCCTCCCGCTCCAGGATCGTGCCGAAGAGCTGCCGGGTGCCCAGCCGGCAGCGCTCCCAGAGGCGGTTGGGGCCCTCCACGCGCGGCTGGGCCTCGCACCGCAGCCTGCCCTCTGCTGTCCGGCGCCGCTGCATCAGGCGCGTCAGTCCCTTCTCGCTCTCCAGGCGCAGGAGGAGCCAGACGGTCTTGGGCTCCAGGTAGCGCCCGGGGGGCGCCAGCTCCGTGTGCGGGTAGTAGAGCCAGGCGAACTCCGGGCGGGTGATGTGCATGCGGATCAGCACCGCCGTGTCCTGCCGGGCGAGCGCGTCCACGAACCCGCGCACCAGCTCGTCCCGGCTCCCCGCCCCGCCCTCCAGCCCCCGCGGCTCCGCCAGCCCCTCGCGGAAGCGGCGCATCGCCTCCTCCGGCGGAAAGGTGCTGTCCACCACCGCCGGCGCGGGCGCGGAGTCGGGCGGTGCGGCCTCGGCGCGCGTCTGCGGCTCCGGGTTGCATCCAGCGGCAAGGATTACCGGCAACAGCCAGCGTGCGTGTTTGTGCATCGTTGTGTGATAAGAGACGAGGCCGGCACCCTCGCGGGTGCCGGCCAGGGGAAGCAGCGAGCGGCGTGCCGTCAGAAGTCGCGCGCGTAGTTGGTCCACCCCTGCCACCACTTGTCGCCGCCGGGGGCGGCGGCGCCGCGGAAGGCCGTGGGCGTGACGTAGGTGCCGGCGCGGGCCTGCAGGGCGCCCGCGAAGGTAGTCATGCCGCCCTGCGCCAGCGGCGAGCCGGCGGCGGGGGACCAGTCGAACGAGGCGCCGGTGGTGGAGGTGCCCGTGGCCGGGAAGGCCGCGAACAGGGAGGTGGTGGTGCCGGTGAAGAGCTGGATGGCGTTCTGCGCCAGGTCCACCGAATAGCGGGTGGTGGTGCTGCTACCCGACGTGGAGCTCGGGAGGAAGCTGTTGCCGTTCTCCGCCAGCAGGACGTTGCTCACCACGAGCTGCCCCGCGTCCAGGCGCGCCTTCACGGCCGAGCCTTCCAGCGAAAAGGCCGACGAGCTCCAGCGGGCCACCGCGCCGTTGACGTAGAAGCCGCCGCCGCCGCGCCGGATCACCGCGCCCACCCCGCCGCCCGCGGGAAGCACGCCCGCCGGGGCGCCGATCACCGTGAAGTTGGCGAACACGGGGGTCGTGAACGGCTCGGCGTTGTTCCCCGCCGCGCCGCAGGTGCCGCCGCTGCTGTCCTGGCACCCGTCCACCTCGAAGCCCTGCGGGTCGCCGGACACCTGCCCCGCGCCCGGGGACACGGTGGGGATCGTGGTCTGCAGGGCGATCATGTACTGGTTGCGCCCCACGTATCCTTCCGATGCGTCGAAGTGGTCGTCGCCCGCCTCGTAGGAGACCAGGTACCTGGAGTCCACCGCGCCGCCGAACCACTCGAAGCTGTCATCCAGGCCGTACATCGTCTGCACGTGGTCCATGGTGGTGCCGCTCCCCACGGCCGCCAGCGTCAGGCTGTTGAGCTCCTGGTTGGTGGCCGGCCCGAAGCCCGCGAACTCGATGCGCACGTACTGCAGCACGCCGCTGTTGTCCGCGTTGCTGGCGTTGCCGGAGCCGCCGTAGAACTGGGCCGGGTTGTTGTCGCCCGTGCCCGTGCCCTCGATCTGGATGGCGCCCGTGCGGCTGATCACGCCGTTGCCGATGATGACCAGCCCGCCCCAGTCGCCGGCGCGGCGCTGCGAGGTGCGCGACGAGGTGAAGACGATGGGCCGCGCCGCCGTGCCGCGCGCCTCGATCTTGGCGCCGCGGGTGATGAAGAGCGCCGAGCCCGCGTCGCCCTCGATGCGCGTGCCGTCCTGGATGCGCAGCGTGGCGCCGTTGGTCACCTGCACGAACGCGGTGAGCCGGTACACGGAGTCGCGCGACAGGGTACGGTCGGAGGTGATGTTGGCGCCGATGGCCACCGAGCCGCGCGCGCCCGTCCGTCCGCTGGCCTGCACCTCGGGGCTGCGGTCCGAGCCGCGCAGCGCCACCACGCGGTACGAGTACACGGTCTCCGGGTTGAGCCCCGCGTCGGTGAAGGGCGACGCGGCCACGGTGTCGAGCACGGTGAAGGTGGAGGCGCTGCTCCCCTCGCCCCGCGCGATCTCGTACCCTTCCACGTCGTTGTCGGCCGCCGTCCAGCTCACCTGCACGGAGCTGGGCGTGAGCGCGGCCACCGCCACGTTCATGGGCGCGTTGGGGATGCTGGGGCCGTTGGTGTCGTCGCAGGCGGCGACGGCGCCGAGTGCGGCCACCAGGCCGGCGGCGAAGAGCCTGCGGGGGGTCGGCATCATCCTTGTTTCCCTTCGGGTTGGTGTTGCCAGGGACGTGCGGTTCCACTCGGCACTAGGCATCAGGCACTAGGCACTTCTTTTCCGTCCCTGGTATGACGTGGGGCGGCCGGATCGTCCGGCCGCCCCTCAATCTGGTGCTCGTGTGTACGGCCGGAATCCCCGCTGTGTCAGCGTTCGGTCACGATCCCGTCGTTTATCGCTGCACCGACAGGCCCACGGTGAAGGTGCGCCCGCTGCGGTACGACTCGCGCACCACCGGGCCCTGGCGGATCTCGTAGTCCGAGTCCAGCAGGTTCTTCGCGTCGAAGCGGGCGGAGAGCCCGTTGCGCAGCCCCAGCCGCACCGCCACGTCCATCACGTGCCGCGGCTGCTCGATCAGCTCCGGCAGGCCGCGCGCGGCCGCGGCGTAGATCCGCCCGCCCACCGTGTTGTACAGCACGGTGGCGCTGGTGGAGCCGGCGCCCGGCGACCAGGTGAGGCCCGCGTTCACCACGTAGGGCGACTGCCCCACCAGCGCGCGCCCCGCATTGAGGTTGAGCGAGTCGCCCACCTCCACCCGGCTGTTCATCAGCGTGACGTTGGTGAAGGCGGTGAAGGGCTCCAGCGCCTCCGCGAACGTGCCCAGCTTCTTCCGCGCCTCCAGCTCCACGCCCACGTTGCGGGCGCTCTCGGAGTTGCGCACCGAGATCAGCCCCGCGCCGGAGACCGGCTGGTACACGCGCTCGATGGGGTCCTGGAAGACCTTGGCGAAGAGGCCCACACTCAGCACCTCGCCGCTGTTGGGGTACCACTCGTAGCGCGCGTCGTAGTTCTGGATGCGGGTGCGGCGGATCCCCGGGAAGCCCTGGAAGTTGTCGCCGCCCAGCACGTCACGCACCAGGTACGGAGCGAACTCGCGGTACTCCGGCCGCGCCACCGTCTGCGCGGCGGAAAGACGGATCTTCTGCGCGTCGGTGATCTCCACGTTCAGCGCCAGCGAGGGGAGCACGTCCGTGTAGGTGGGGTTGGAGCGCGAGGGGACGCCGCCCTGCGAGACGGTGTTCACCTGCACGTCCGAGTTTTCCACCCGCGCGCCGCCCACCACCTGGAAGCGGCCCATGCGGTAGTCCGCCATGGCGTACCCCGCGCCGAGCTGATCGCGCGCCGAGTACGAGCCGCCCTGCAGCAGGGGGAGGAGCTGGAAGTACTGCGCGCCGGGCCCGGTGAAGCGGCCGTCGAAGATCTGCTCGGGGGCGAGCGAAGCCTCCTCGGGGCTCATCGGGCTGGCGGCGCCGTTGTTGATGGCGTACGAGCGGTTCTCCGCGTCGCGCTCGGTGCGGCGCATCGTGCCGCCGAAGCGCAGCGAGTTGGAGAGGCCGAAGTTGAAGCGGTAGTTCAGCGAGCCCTCCAGGCTCTCCTCTTCCAGGTCGCCGAAGGTGCGCACCGCCACCTCGGTACCCAGGCGGTACCACTGGCGGCCGACCACGGCGCCGGCGTCGTCCCGCGTGAGGCCGTACACGATCTCCGAGCGGTCCGGCTCGCGCCGCGTCACGCCCGAGGAGGTGAGCGACCAGTCCAGCAGGTGGTTCACCCCCAGGCGGTGCTCGGCGCTGAGCTGGTTGCTGCGGATGGCGCGCTCCACGTAGCGGAGCCGCTCGATCTCCACCTCGGTGCTCCCCAGGTCCTCGCTCAGCCCGCGCTCCAGCCGCGCCTCGTTGTCCGCCGAGCGGTTGTACAGGTTGTTGGTGGTCACGCGCGAGTGGCTGCCGATGGGCATGCTCACGTTGGCCACGCCGCCCCACAGCACGCCGGCGCGCCCCGTGTTGTTGACGGCGCTGAACGAGTTGATGGGCGCCTGCTCCGTCTGCTCGAAGCTGGAGCGGTAGTCGCCGGCGCGCACCTCTTCGCTGTACGAGTACGACCCGCTCAGCAGGTAGCCGATGCGCTGCCCGAAGAGCGCGTCCGAGCCGCCCATGGAGGCGGAGTACGAGCTGCTGGGCGAGCCCTTCCCCGGGCGCGCCGACCAGGCGTTGCGGAACGAGCCCACGAACCGGTTCACCTGGTTCTGCGTGAAGGTGTTGCGCAGGTCGCCGCCCGCGCGCACCTCGGCGGGAACGCGGCGCTCCGTGCCCGTCCACGCGAACAGCTCGCCCCCGGAGCGGGGCGCGAACACGGCGCCGCGCCCGGTGATGGCGTCGTTGTAGCCCAGCGAGGTGGAGAACGCGAAGGCCCGCCGCGCCGGGTACTCGCGCGTGCGGATGTTGACGTGGGCCCCCGCGAAGTCGCCCGGAAGCTCGGGCGTGAAGGTCTTGGAAGTGGAGATCTGCTGGATGATCCCGGTGGGGAACAGGTCCAGCGGCACCAGCTTGCGCTCCGGCTCGGGGCTGGGGATGCGCGCGCCGTTCAGCGAGGTGGTGGTGTAGCGCTCGCTCATCCCGCGCACCACCACGAACTTGCCCTCGGACACGGTCACGCCGCTCACGCGCTGCACCGCCTGCGCCGCGTCCGAGTCCGGGCTGCGGGCGATCTGCTCGCTGGTGATGGAGTTCACCACGCCGGGGGCGTTGCGCTGCTCGTCCAGCGCGCGGTTCACGCTGCCGCGCTCGCGCGCCGCGGAAACGGTGATCCCCTGCAGCCCCACCGCCTGCACGCTCAGCGAGATGTCCAGGTTCACCCCGCCGGCGGTGACCGCCACGCCGGTTACCGTCTTGGTGGCGTGCCCCAGGTGCGAGGCGGCCACACTGTGGCTGCCCAGCGGCACGTTGCGGATCACGTACGTCCCGTCCACGCCGGTGACGGCGCTGCGCACCGGCGAAACGATGACGGCCACGCGCGCACCCGCGATCGGGCGCCCCGTGGCCGCGTCCACCACCCGCCCGCCCACGCGGCCGGCCTGCGCGGCGGCGGTGGCGGGAAGGGCCAGCAAAAGGAATCCCGCGAGTACGGTCCTCAAGGATCGGCTCGGCATTCTTGTAGTGCTCCGTTGGGAGAGTGCGCCGGCGCATGCACCGGCCATGTCGTACCGTGACGATAGACGGGGTTCGCATCGGTAGGTGCTTCGCGCAGTCACCTTCCTGTCACGAACCGTGGTGCAGCCGGTCTCTCCGTGGGGGGTATCCCGACGTCCGTTCCGCCCCAAGTCGTTCGGGGGGAGCGGGATGGGGTACGTTACAAAAGGCGCGGACCCCGTGGGGCCCGCGCCTCGCTTTCCAGCGGCCGTGCGTAACGATCAGGCGCTGCCGACGCGCTCCGGGATCTCCTCGTGCGCCTCGTCGTCCGTGTGCTCCCCTTCGTCCGCGCCCTCCGCGTCGTCGGGGGCGGGGACGAGGAAGCGGATGGTGGTGCCGCGGCCGAGCAGGCTTTCGGCGTCCACGGTGCCGCCGTGCGCCTCCACCAGGTGCTTGACGATGGCGAGCCCCAGCCCGGTGCCGCCCTCCTCGCGCGAGCGGGCGGCGTCGGCGCGGTAGAAGCGCTCGAAGATGCGCGGCAGGTGCGCCGAGGCGATGCCCGCGCCGTTGTCGCTCACGGAAACCTGCACCCACTCGCGCGAGTCGCCGGCGCCGCTGGCGATGGCGCCGGCCCATCCCGCGCTCACCGTGACCTGCCCGCCGTCGGGGACGTAGCGGATCGCGTTGCCCACCAGGTTGGTGAGGATCTGGCGCAACGCTGAAGGGTCGGCGAAGACGAATTCGC
>CADCTW010000065.1 GCA_902805735.1 uncultured Gemmatimonadota bacterium
TACCGCCGTTTCCGTCAACCCCTCTTTTTCCAACTTCCGCGTCGTCCATCCCGCGGCGAACACGTTGAATATAAAGGGGATAGCTCACTTCGTCAAGAGATGAAAACCAGCGTTTCCGCTTCCTCTCCCGCCCTGTCCACGTTTCGAGCGACAGCCGACCAAGATATCCGCCTGGTCCGCACCCGTCAACCCCCATCCCGGGGCTCACACAGAGACACAGCGACATAGAGGAGAGGGTGTTTCGCCCGGGGCATCGGGATTGCCTTAGCCGCGGCCATGAAATACTCGGAAAGCCTTCGCCGCCTCTCCGACGTGGCGGGGGTCGTGCCTAGCTACGTGGACCAGACCGGGACCGAAACGCGCACCACGTCCGACGAGACGAGGGTGGCGCTGCTGCGCGCGATGGGGGTCGATGCCTCCACGCCCGCGCTGGCCGATGGGGCGCTCGACGAGTGGGAGGGGCGTGACCGGACCCGCCTGCTGGCGCCTGTGCGCGTGGTGCGCAGGGACGATCCCGAAGTCGGCTCCGTGGCGGTGCGGGTGCCGGAGGGGACCACGCGTGCCGCCTGGGCGCTGGAGCTCGTCCCCGAGGACGGCGAGCCGTCGCGCGCCGAGGGCGAGGGAACGCCGGATGCCGAGGGGACGCTTCATCTTACTCTGCCAGAGACCCCCGCCCTCGGCTATCACACGCTGCGGGTGGCGGTGCGCTTCGACGGGGGGGAGTGGGACGGCGAGCAGTCCCTGGTCGTGGTACCGGAGATGTGTCCCTCCGTGCGGGAGGTGGCGGGGCAGGAGCGCGTGTTCGGGGTGATCGCCAACCTCTACACCGTGCGGAGCGACAGCAACTGGGGGATCGGCGACGTCGGCGACCTGGCGCGGCTGATGGAGTGGACGGCCGAGGTGGGGGGCGCGTTCGTGGGGGTCAATCCCCTGCACGCGCTGCGCAACCAGGGCGCCGACATCAGCCCGTACAGCCCGGTGAGCCGCGTCTTCCGCAACGCAATCTACATCGAAGTCCCCGCCGTTCCGGGGTTCGCGGAGTCGGAGGAGGCCAGGAGGATCGTGGAGGCACCGCAGTGGCAGACGGAGCTGGAGGCGCTGCGCGCGAGTGAAGAGGTGAAGTACGAGGAGGTGATGGCGGCGAAGCGTCGGGTGCTGGAGGTGCTCTACCGGGAGCACGCCGCGGGCGCCGAGTACCGGCGCTACCTGGAGGCGCAGGGGGAGGCGCTGGTGCACTTCGCCACCTTCGAGGCGCTGGCGGACCAACTGGGGAGCGGCGACTGGCGCACGTGGCCGGAGGGCTTCCGGGATCCGCACTCCCCCAGCACCGCGGAGTTCGCGGCGGCGCACGCGGAGGAGATCGGCTTCCACCAGTGGCTGCAGTTCGAACTGGACCGGCAGCTCGGCGAGGCGGCGGCGCGGGGGGAGCGGGCCGGGCTGGCGATGGGGCTGTACCAGGATCTGGCCATCGGGACGTCGCCGGCGGGGGCGGACGTGTGGGCGAATCCGCACCTGTTCGTTACCGGGGCCAGCATCGGCGCGCCGCCCGACGAGTACTCGGCCGAGGGGCAGAACTGGGGGCTTCCCCCGCTGGACCCCCGGGCGCTGCGCGAGGACGCGTACCGCTACTGGGTGCGGCTGGTGCGCGCGTCCATGCGGCACGCCGGGGCGCTGCGCATCGACCACGCCATCGGCCTCTTCCGCCAGTTCTGGATTCCCGAGGGCGCGGCCGGCAAGGACGGCGCCTACGTGCGCTTCCCCGTGGAGGACCTGCTCGGCATCCTGGCGCTGGAGGCGCGGCGGCACGGCGCCCTGGTGGTGGGAGAGGACCTGGGCACGGTGCCGCCCGAGGTGCCGCCCGTGCTCCGCCGGTGGGGCGTGCTGTCGTCGCGCGTCTTCTACTTCGAGCGCGAGGGCGACGAGTTCCGCCCCGCCGCCGAGTACGAGCCGATGTCGCTGGCCACGGCCAACACGCACGACATGGCGACGCTCGCTGGGTTCTGGCGCGGGCGGGACATCGAGGTGAAGCGCGCGGTGGGGGTCATCCCCAGCGACGAAGCCGCCGCGGCGCAGCGGACGGAGCGGGAGCACGAGCGGCGGGCGATCCTGGAGCGCCTGGCTTCGGAGGGGGTGCTGCCGAGCCCGGAAGAGCCGGAGAGCGGGGCGGCGCTGCGCGGCGCGGTGCACGAGTTCCTCTCCCGCACGCCGGCGGCGCTGGTGGGGGTGAGCCTGGACGACCTGCTGGGCGAGGCGGAGCCGGTGAACGTGCCGGGTGTGGGCCCGTCCGAGTTCAGCGCGTGGACGCGGAAGCTGGCGGTGGGGATCGAGGAGCTGGCGCGCGACCCGCGGGTGAGGGCCGCGCTGCCGCACGACGAGGGCAGGATCTCGCGCGCGGCAGGGTGAACGGCGGGCTCACACAGAGACACAGAGACACAGAGACACAGAGACACAGAGACACAGAGACACGGAGGAGTACTTCGCGCTGTGCCTCCGTGTGAGGCCATTCTCGGGCAAGGAGGCGCGTGGGAGTTCCGGATGCGGTGGTGGTGGGGTCGGGGCCCAACGGGCTGTCGGCGGCGATCGCGCTGGCGCAGGCGGGGCGCTCGGTGGTGGTGCGCGAGGCGGCGGATACCGTCGGCGGGGGGATGCGCACGGAGGAGCTGACGCTCCCCGGCTACCTGCACGACGTATGCTCCATCGTGCACCCGCTGGCGATGTCGTCGCCCTTCTTCCGCACGCTCCCGCTGGCGGAGCACGGGCTGGAGTGGGTGCACTCGCCCGCCTGCCTGGCCCACCCTTTCGACGACGGCTCCGTGGCGCTGCTGGAGCGCTCCCTGGAGGACACGGGGGCGACGCTGGGGCCTGACGCGCGCGCGTGGAAGAAGCTGCTGGGGAGGTGGACGGAGCGCTGGCTGGTGCTGGCGGAGGACGTGCTGGGACCGCTGGAATTTCCCGATCACCCCCTCATGCTGGCGCACTTCGGGCTCTATGGCCTGCGGCCCGCGTACGGGCTGGCGAAGGGCGCCTTTCGCGGGGAGCGTGCCCGGGCGCTGTTCGCGGGGAACGCGGCGCACTCCATGGTGCCGCTCACGAAGTCGCCCACGGCCGCGTTCGGGCTGACGCTGGCGGCGGCGGGGCACGCGGTGGGGTGGCCCATCGCGCGCGGCGGGTCGCGGAGCATCGCCGGCGCGCTCGCGTCGCACCTGCGCTCGCTGGGCGGTGAGATCGTGACCGGCGCGCCGGTGGACGACATCGACGAGCTGCGCGGCGTGCGGACGATCCTGCTGGACCTGACGCCCCGGCAGGTGCTGCGCATCGCCGGACACCGGCTGCCGGCGCGCTACCGCGGGGTGCTGGAGCGGTACCGGTACGGCGCGGGGTCGTTCAAGATGGACTGGGCACTGTCGGAGCCCATCCCCTGGCGCTCGCCGGAGTGCCGTCGCGCCGCCACCGTGCACCTGGGCGGCACGCTGGACGAGATCGCCGCCTCGGAGCACGCGCCGCTGGCGGGACGGGTCCCCGAGAAGCCCTTCGTCCTCCTGGTGCAGCCCACCCTCTTCGACCCGTCGCGGGCCCCGGCGGGCGGGCACATCGCCTGGGCGTACTGCCACGTCCCGTTTGGCAACGACGTGGACATGACGGAGGCGATCGAGGCGCAGATCGAGCGCTTCGCCCCCGGTTTCCGAGACGTGGTGGTGGCGCGGAGCGTGATGCCGCCCTCCGCGCTGGAGCGCCACAACCCGAACCTGGTGGGCGGCGACATCAGCGCGGGCGCCATGACGCTGCGCCAGGTCTTCTTCCGCCCCGCCCCCCGCCGCAACCCGTACACGACGCCCGTGGACGGCCTCTTCCTGTGCTCCGCGTCCACCCCGCCGGGCGGCGCGGTCCACGGGATGTGCGGGTTCTACGCGGCCCAGGCCGCGCTGCGGCGGCCTATCGCGGCGCCGGAGAACTGATTGGGGCTCACACAGAGACACAGAGACACAGAGAAACAGAGAGGATTTCACCGGGCAGTTTCGCAGTGCGGCGTGTTTGGAACCGGGTACTTTCTCAGGGGCGCGCGGGGCCGAGGGGCCGTGTCCGGCGCGATCGGCGTGATCAGGCTGTCCAGCGGATTGGTGGGGGTCCAGGGTGGGGGGATCCGCAGGCTGACGCTGTCCGCGGCGGCCAGCTCCACCATTCGTTCGATACTGCGCGCAACGTTGTCGCCGATGTAACGGGTGGCTTTCAGCGAGTCGTTGCCCAGGGGCCGGAAGAAGTCGTCCCAGTGGACCAGGATCACGCGACGCGCGCCGGTGGCGCGCACGACCTCGCTCCAGTACGCGTCGATGGCGGGGATGGACTGGCGCCCGAGGCCGCCGATCGCGAGGTAGACCACGTCGGCCCGGCGGCCGCGCAGTGCGCCGGGCTTGTACCCGGCGGTGCTCTGCACCAGGATCGTCCAGCCGCGGTGGCGGACGAAAACGGAGTACACCAGGCCGGTCTCCCACCGGGCCGTCTTCGCCTTCGGTCTGAACGGCTCGTAAATGGTCCCGGGGAAGCGGTCCGGCCGGCCATGCACGGACTCGATGAAGGTCAGCTCGAAATCCCCGTACTCGACCGGCACGCCTTCGCGGACCACGTGGGTCTGCTCCGCGGGAAGGCCGATCCCGAATCCAAGCATCTGGACCGACCGCGATCCGACCAGCTTGGCCCGGCCCAGCTGGGCCCACACGGGCGAGTCCATCGCGTGGTCGTAGTGCGCATGGCCGGCGAACACCGCCGCCAGGCCCGGACGTCCCAGGCGTTCCCACGCGCTCACGATGCGCTCGCAGTCGGGACGAATGCCGAGGACCCCCACCCTGACCGGCCCCGGACGGCTGACGAAGCCGTCCATGAGAATCGACGTCGAGTTGCGCGCCGTGAACAGCAGCGAACTGGTGCCCAGGAAGCGGACGGTCAGCTCCGCCGCGGAATCAGCGGGCTGCTGCAAGAGGCGATCGAACGGCCTCATGCTCGGGCGCGCGAGTGGAAAATGGGTGCATCCCTGCGCCAGGAGCAGCCCTGCCGCGATGCCGGCGGCGGCGAGCGAGCGGACCGCGCGGGGCGATACGCGAGAGCGGACCATGCGGTTCCGGTAGGCATTGGGTGGGAGAGAACGGCGGCAACGCTCAAGAATGCGTCGGCCCGGCGCTCCGCGGAAGCATGATGACAGGCGAAACACTCCTCCGTGTCTCTGTGTGAGCCGATCAGTCCACGAGGTCGTAGTCGAAGCGTCCCCGCCGGGCGGACTTCGCCACGGTGATGATCACGAACTTGGAGGTGGGCGTGTTGCTGCGCTGGGCGACGCTGCCGATGGGGACGAGGACGTTGGTCTCCGGATAGTAGGTGGCGGCGCAGCGGCGCGGGATGGGGAAGCTGACGATGATGAAGTGGCGGGCCACGCGCGTCTCGCCCTGGAAGTGGCTCGTGAGGTCCACCACGTCGCCGGGAGCCAGGCCCGCCTCGCGGATGTCGGCCTCGTTCATCATCACCACGCGGCGCTCGTTGTAGATGCCGCGGTAGCGGTCGTCCAGGCCGTAGACGGTGGTGTTGAACTGGTCGTGGCTGCGCATGGACATCATCACGAGCTGCCCGGGCTCCAGGCGCACCGGGTTGATGGGGTGCACGGTGAAGTTGGCCTTCCCCGTGGTGGTGGTGAACTCGCGGCGGTCGCGAGCCAGGTTGGGGAGGGTGAGCTCGCCGTGCTCGCGGATGCGGCGGTTGTAGTCCGCGAAGCCGGGGATCACGCGCTCGATGCGGTCGCGGATCAGGTCGTAGTCCGCCACCAGGGCGTTCCAGTCCACGCGGCTGCGCGCGTCCAGGGTGGCGGTGGCCAGGCGCGCGACGATGGCGGGCTCGCTCAGCAGGTGGGCGGAGGCTGGGTCCAGCACGCCGCGCGACTGGCGCACGATGCCCATGGAGTTCTCCGCCGTGACGTACTGCAGGCCGGTGGCCTGCACGTCGGCCTCCGCCCGGCCGATGGTGGGGAGGATCAGCGCCGCGCGGCCCGTGACCAGGTGGCCGCGGTTGAGCTTGATGGAGACGTGCGCCGTCAGGCGGCAGCGGCGCAGGGCGGCCGCCGTGTACTCCGTGTCCGGCCCGGCCGAGAGGAAGTTGCCCCCCATCCCAAAGAACACCTTGACCTTGCCGGCGTGCATGGCCTTGATCGTCTCCACGGTGTCGTAGCCGTGGCGGCGCGGCGGCGCGAAGCCGAACTCGCGCTCGATGCGGTCCAGGAAGGCCGCCGGCATGCGCTCCCAAATGCCCACCGTGCGGTCGCCCTGCACGTTGCTGTGACCGCGTACGGGGAGCGCGCCCGCTCCCTTCTTCCCGATGCTCCCCTTGAGCAGGAGGAGGTTGACGATCTCCTGGATGGCGCTGACGGCGTAGGGCTGCTGCGTGAGCCCCATCGCCCAGGCCACGATGACGCGCTCGTGGCGCGCCACCATCTCGGCCACGCGGCGGATCTGCCCGCGGTCCACCCCGCTCTGCTCCACGATCAGATCCCAGTCTTCGCGCCGCAGGTCTTCCACGAACGCCTCGTAGCCGTGCGTGTGCGTGCGGATGAAGTCGTGGTCGAAGACGGTGCCGGGGCGCCGCTCCTCTTCCTCCAGCATCTCCTTGAGCACGCCCTTGAGCAGCGCCACGTCGCCGGCGATGCGCACGGGGACGAAGAACTCGGCGATGGGCGTGCCCGCGCCCACCAGGACACCGAGCGCGCGGGTGGGGTGCTTGAGGTCCTGCGGGTGCTTGAAGTGGTTGAGCCCCGTCTCGGGGAGGGGGTTGATGGCGATCACCTTCCCCCCGTTGCGCCGCAGCCGCTGGAGCGCGGTGAGCATGCGCGGGTGGCACGAGCCCGGGTTCTGGCCGATGCTGATGAGCAGGTCCGCGTGGTGCACGTCGTCCAGCGTCACCGTGCCCTTGCCGATGCCGATGGCGTCGGTGAGCGCGCTGCCGCTCGATTCGTGGCACATGTTGGAGCAGTCCGGCAGGTTGTTGGTGCCGAAGTGCCGCACGAAGAGCTGGTAGAGGAAAGCCGTCTCGTTGGCCGTGCGCCCGGAGGTGTAGAACGCGGCCTCGTCTGGCGAGTCCAGCGCGTTCAGCTCGCGGGCGATCATGGCGAACGCTTCGTCCCAGCCGATGGGCTCGTAGTGCGTGGCGCCCTCGCGCAGCACCATGGGCCCGGCGATGCGTCCCTGCTTCGCCAGCCAGTAGTCCGACCGGCGGGAGAGCTCGGCCACGCTGTGGCGGCGGAAGAAGGCCGGGTCGATCAGCCTGCGCGTGTTCTCTTCGGCCGTCACCTTTGCGCCGTTCTCGCAGTACTCCGCGAAGGCGGGGCGCTCGCCGGGGGGCGGATCGGGCCAGGCGCAGCTCTGGCAGTCGAAGCCGCCTTCCTGGTTGAGCTTCTGCAGCATCCGCGCGCCGTCCGCCGCGCCCATTTCGTCGAGCACGTACTCCATGGCCACGCGCACGGCGGTGATCCCGGCCGCGGTCTTCTTCACCGCGCCCACGCGCAACCCCGTGAGCTCCTCGGGCGTGTGGGCGTGCACGTCGCCGTGGAAAGCCTCGTCGGCCGCGCTGGCGGGCGGGTCGCCGGCGTGCTCCATCTCCCGCCGGATGCGGGGCTCGCTGGCCAGGTCGATCTTGGCGCTCTCCCACGCGTTGGCCTGGCGCTTGTCCGCCACGTCGCCGCGGATCGCGCCCTGCTCCGGCTCGACCGAGCCGCGGGACTCCAGCTCTCCGCGCTCGGCGGGGTCGATGTTGCTGTGCTCGGTCATCGCTGTTCCTGTTGGGTTGCGGGCCGCGGCTGCAAGAAGCATACGGCGATCTCACGCGGATGCACAGAGAGAATTGGGTCCGCACGGGAGTTGCATGGGGCGGGCGGGGACCACACCCATCGGGACAAGCCGGAGGTCGATCATGGGAGCTCAGCTCAGCGCGCACGCAGAGAGAGAGAGAGAGAGAGAGAGAGAGAGAGAGAGAAGTGAACGGGGGCCGCCCGGACCCGCAACGTTTCGCGCGTGAGGCCGCCGAGCGGGCGGAGGCGCAACTGGACGAAGCCCGCGCCAGACTGGACCGGCTCGACGGGCGCAAGGCCCGGCGCGACGACGCGCTGATCCGGCGAGAGATCCGCCGGGGCGCGGACGGGCTCGCGCGCCACGAGCGGGAGCAGGCCGGCGAGGAGCGGCTGCACGCCGGCGACGATGCCACGTTCATGCGCGAGCAGCTCATCCCCATGCTCAAGGACGGGTGGAGCCTGGAGGAGCTCGCGAGCGTGGGGATCACGCGCGAGACGCTCTCGTCGCTGGGGATCCTGCACCACCTGACGTGACCCTCACCCCCCCGACCCCCTCTCCCGATAACAGGAGAGGCTGCGCCTCTGTTATCAGGAGAGGGGGCGCATCTTCCGTATCCGCGGGCAGCCTGGCTCGTTCTCGCTTGCGGCGCCGCCGGTGCCCCGGCCGCGCACGGGTCCGTGGAAATCGCCCCCTCTCCCGTTATCGGGAGAGGGGGTCGGGGGGTGAGGGCCACCGTCAGCACGCACAGTCACTTCCCTGAACGCAACCGGTACATGGCTGATGAACATCCCCTCTGGGGGGCGGGCTCGCAGGCGGAGCGGCTGGCGGAGCTGACGGCGGAAGACGCGGCGCTCAAGGAGGCGCCACTCCGGCGCGACGTGAGGTCGCTGGGGAAGCTGCTGGGGCAGGTGATCCGCGAGCAGGAGGGGGAGGAGCTCTTCCAGGCCGTGGAGCGGCTGCGGCACCTGGCCATGGAGCACCGCGAGCTGGAGGACGCCGGCCCGGTCGGGATCGCGGACGACGACCGGATCCGCGACGCGGAGCGCATGGTGGGCGGGCTGGAGCTGCGGGAGGCGTACCGGCTCACCAAGGCGTTCTCCATCTACTTCGAGCTCACCAACCTGGCGGAAACGCAGCACCGCAAGCGCCGCCGCCGCGCCGCCCAGCTCGGCCCCGCGGGGCCTGGCCAGCCCGGCACCATCCGCGGCACGCTCCAGCGCCTGCGGGACGCGGGGGTGGACCGCGACGGGGCGCTGGAGTGCCTGGCGCGCATCCGCGTGGTGCCGGTGTTCACCGCGCACCCCACCGAGGTCTCGCGGCGCACGGGGCTGTTCAAGCGCAAGCGGATCTCGGAGGCTCTGGAGCGGCTGGACCGCCTTCCCCTCCCCCCCGCCGAGGCCGCGCTGCACGAGGCCGCCGTGGCCGCCGAGATCACGGCGCTCTGGCAGACGGACGAGGTGCGCCGCCGCCAGCCCTCGGTCACGGACGAGGTGCGGATGGGGCTGGACTACTATCCGCAGGTCCTCATCCCCACCCTGCCGGGGCTGTACTTCGAGATCGCCCACGCCTTCGAGGCGACCTACGGCGAGCCCCTGCCGCCCCGCGCGCTGCCGCAGGTGGTGAGCTTCGGCTCTTGGATCGGGGGGGACCGGGATGGGAACCCCTTCGTGACGCCGCAGGTGACGCGCGAAGCGCTGCAGCTCGCGAGGGAGACGATCCTGGACTACTACGTCCGCGCGCTGGAGGAGCTCACGGAGCGGCTCAGCGCGTCCACCCACCAGGTGGAGGTGTCGCCGGAGCTGCTCGGGGCGCTGGAGCGGTACGCGGGCTCCGTCCGCACGCTGGACGCGCAGCCGGAGACGCGTTCCACCACCGAGGTGTACCGGCGCTTCATGGGGTACGTGGGCGGGCGGCTGCACGCGGCCCGCAACGATCCCGCCAGCCCCGCCGCC
Source organism: uncultured Gemmatimonadota bacterium (assembly GCA_902805735.1). Taxonomy (GTDB): domain Bacteria; phylum Gemmatimonadota; class Gemmatimonadetes; order Longimicrobiales; family Longimicrobiaceae; genus Longimicrobium. The sequence goes on from CADCTW010000065.1 coordinate 9,773, forward strand.
TACCCGGACGCCGCCGCCTTCCTGGCCGACCTGCGCCTGGTGCGCGAGAGCCTGGTGGCCAACCGCGGCGAGCGGCAGGCGCGCCTCCTCCTGGGCCCGCTGCTGCGCCAGGTGGAGACGTTCGGCTTTCACCTGCACGTGCTGGACATCCGCCAGCACGCGCGCCAGCACGCCCGCGCCCGCGACGAGCTGCTGGGCGGCGACGGCGCCGCGCTCCCCGGCCCGCCCTCCGCGGACACGGTGAAGCTGCTGGACGCCATGCGCGCGGTGGCCGATTTGAAGCGCGCCTATCCGCCGGAAGCGATCCAGCAGTACGTGATCAGCGGCGCCACCTCGGTGGAAGACATCCTGACGGTGGTGCGGCTGGCGGAGATGGCGGGGGTGCGGGTGGAGGCGGGCGAGGGGGACCCGGGGCTGATGCCGGTGCCCCTCTTCGAGTCCATCGAGGACCTGCGCAACTGCCCCGCCATCTGCCGCGAGCTGTGGACGCGCCCCGACTACGCGCGCCTGCTGGACTCGTGGAAGCGGCGGCAGGAGGTGATGCTGGGCTACTCCGATTCCAACAAGGACGGGGGGATGCTCACCAGCACCTGGGAGATCTTCAAGGCGCACCGTGCGCTGCACGAGGTGGCGCGGGAGTGCGGGGTGCGGCTGCGGCTCTTCCACGGGCGGGGGGGCACGGTGGGGCGCGGCGGCGGGCCCACGCACCGGGCGATCAGCGCGCAGCCGCCGGGCGCGTTCGAAGGGGAGCTGCGCATCACCGAGCAGGGCGAGGTGCTGAACTGGAAGTACGCGGACACGGTGCTGGCCGAGCGCTCGCTGGAGCTGATGATCGCCGCGTCGCTGGAGGTGCTGGCGCAGGGCCCCGCCGCGCCGCGGGACCCGCGCTGGGAGGCGGCGATGGAGGCGATGTCGGCCGACGCGTACGCCTTCTACCGCGAGCACGTGTTCCACAACCCGGACATCCTCCCGTACTTCCAGCAGGCCACCCCGGTGGCGGAGCTGGAGCACGCGCGCATCGGCTCCCGTCCGTCGAAGCGGGGGGATGCGAGGGGGCTGGACGACCTGCGCGCCATCCCCTGGGTGTTCGGGTGGATGCAGAGCCGCCACGTGCTCCCCGCCTGGTTCGGCGTGGGATGGGCGCTGGAGCGCTTCGCCGCCCGCGGCGGGGCGGAGGCCGCGCTGCTGGGGGAGATGATGGCCCGCTTCCCCCTCTTCCACGACCTGGTGAGGAACGTGGAGATCGGCATGGCCAAGGCCGACCTCTCCATCGCCCGCCGCTACGCCGACCTGGTGCCCGACGCGGCGCTGGGCGACCGCGTCTTCCTGATGGTGGCCGAGGAGTTCGAGCGCACGCGCCGCATGCTCCTGCGGGTCACCTCGCAGACGCGGCTCCTGGAGGAGAACCCGGTGCTCGCCCGCTCCATCCGCCTGCGCAACCCGTACGTGGACCCCATGTCGCTGATCCAGGTGGGCCTCCTCCGCCGCAAGCGCGCCGGTGAGGAGAGCGACGAGCTCAACTACGCGCTGGCCGCCACCATCAACGGGATCTCGGCGGGGCTGCGAAATACAGGGTGACTCACACAGAGACACAGAGGCACAGAGAAAAACCGATCTCTGTGCCTCTGTGTCTCTGTGTGACCCCTTTTTTATCTCTTCCGCCCGAACGTGTAGACGAAGTTGACCAGCGGGAGGCAGCACCCCACCCCGTCACCGCCAAGGAACCCGCCGACGCCGGCATCGGCCGAGATGCGCTCGCCGAAGAAGCGGATGCCCCCGGAGACCAGCGCGCCGGACTCGCCGGGGACGAAGTAGTTCTCGGTGATCAGCTTGGTCTGCGGCCCCATGCGCGTCTCGCCGCCCAGCATCACGATGGGCTCGTCAAAGAACTCGCCCCCGCCGAACGCGAGGCCGGCGCCGGCGGTGAACGCGTTGTCGCGGTCGCCCCAGGTGCCCACGCCGTACGCGATGCCGCCCATCTCGCCGTCCGCGAAGCCCGCGAAGACGCCGGTGCCCACGTTCAGGCGCTCGCCGCGGATGATGGTGAGCTTGGGCGCGATGTAGGCGAACTCGCCGATGGCGTCGGGGATGACCGGGGTTCCCGCGGCGATGGTGAAGCGGTCCGTGACGCCGTAGGTGAGGAAGGGGAAGAACAGCTCGTAGACGCCGAAGTACCCCTCGCCCGCCGAGAGGCTGCGGCCCGTGGGCGCGAAGAAGAGCCGCGTGCCGGTGGGATCTTCGCGCATCACGCGCCCCTCGCGCACCCGCACGGCGGCCGTGGAGCGGATCTGCTCGCGACCCAGCTCCACGCGCACGCCCGCCTGCGTCACCACGGTCACGCGGTCGCCCGTCACCGCCTCGATACGCCCGATGAGCACCGAGCCGTCCGCCAGGTGGATCTCGCGCAGCGTGTCGCTGGCCGCGGGGATGGGCGTCTGCCCGTGGGCGCGCCCGGGGGCCACGAAGGCGCACGCCAGCGCGCCGAGGAACGCCAGGAGGCGCGCGAACGCGCCGAGGGAACGCGTGAGGTCAGCGGTCATTTTTGGGATCGGGAACCGGGTGGGGAATGGAACAGCGGGGCTCGAACAGAGACACGGAGGGGCGTCAGCGCGGCTCCGCGCCGATCACCGGCGTGGTCCAGCGCCGGGCCTCTTCCATCACGCGGCGCGGCTCCACGGGCTTGGCGAGGTAGCCGTCGCAGCCGGCGTCCAGCGCCTTGGCGCGGTCTTCCTGCATGGCGTGCGCGGTCAGCGCCACGATGGGGATGCCGGCGGTGGCCGGGTCCGCCTTGAGGACGCGGGTGGCGGAGAGGCCGTCCATGAGGGGGATGGAGATGTCCATCAGGATCAGGGCGGGGAGGGTGGCGCGCGCCACCCGCACCGCCTCTTCGCCGTCCCACGCGGATACCACCGCGAAACCGGAATGCTCCAGGATCGTGCGGTAGATCGCCTGGTTGTCGGCGTTGTCCTCCACCAGCAGGATCGTTGCGCTCATCGTGCCAGCTTCGTGCGAGGTGCGCCGATGGCCCGTCGTGCGGAAGCGCACGGCTGGCGTCGGGGCGCGAACGGGGAGGAGGCCTGGGAACAATTGGAGGGGCCCTGGACGCGCAATCTAACTGCAAATCCGGCGTGCGTCCATCAGACCCCGTCACAGGCGAAAAGTGCCGGGTCCGCGTGCAACCGGATCTACGTACGGCTCTTGCACAGGAGGGTGAGGCGGGATGAAGGGGGGCAAGTATCCAGTGCCCAGTGCCTAGTGCCCAGTGCCTAGTGCCTAGTGCACAGTGACTGCAGTTCGGCGCTGGGGGACTCAAGGATCGGAATCGGTACTTCGGCCTGGGGGCCGACCTCGTTTACTACGGAACATCTCCGGTGTCACTCTCTACGGCAGGCGACCGGGAGCGCACGCTCTTCCGCGCGGTGATCGACCAGTTTCCTTCGGCGGCGGCGGTGCTGGAAGGGAAGGAGCACGTGTTCGTGGCGGCCAGCGCGGCGTACTCCCGCATCGCGGGCGGGCGGCAACTGCTGGGGCGCGCCTTCGGGGACGCGTTCCCGGAGCTGGTGGGCCAGGGCTTCCTGGGCCTGCTGGACCGCGCGTACGCCACGGGCGAGCCGGTGCGCGGCACCGACGTGCTCGCCGAATGGGACGTGGACGGCGACGGGGAGGTGGAGAGGCGCTTCGTCGACTTCACCTACCAGCCGCTCACCGGGCCGGACGGGCTCGTGTGGGGGATCGCGGTGCACGTGATGGACGTCACCGCGCGCCGCGAGGCGGAGGCGGCGCTGCGGGGGAGCGAGGCGCAGTTCAGGGCCATCTTCGAGAACGCGGCCATCGGCATCGCGCTCGGCGGCCCGGACCTGCTCCCCATCGCCATCAACCCCGCCCTCTCGCGCATGCTGCGCTACTCGGTGGAGGAGGTGCGGGCCACCGGGTTCCCCGGCATCACCCACCCGGAGGACCGGGGCAGAGACGCGGAGCTGTACGCCCGGCTCCTTTCGGGCGCCACGGAGAGCTACCGCACCGAGAAGCGCTACATCCGCAAGGGCGGCGGCATCGTGTGGGCGGAGGTCACCGTGTCGCTGGTGCGCGGCGACGACGGGGCCATCCTCTTCACCATCGGGATGGTGCAGGACCTCACGGAGCGGAAGCGCATCGAGTTCCTCCTCCAGGAGCAGGCGGTGGAGCTGGAGCAGCAGGTGGAGGAGGCGAACGCGCTCAACGAGGAGCTGGAGAGCACCAACGAGGAGCTGCGCTCCGCCAACGAGGAGGCGCTCGCGGGGCAGACCCGGCTGGCCTTCCTCTCCCGCGCCAGCGAGCTGCTGGCGTCGTCGCTGGACTACGAGGCCACGCTGCGCAGCGTGGCCGCCCTGGCCATCGAGCGACTGGCGGACTGGTGCGTGGTGGAGATCCACGGACCGGGGGGGCGCAGCCGCTCGGTGGCCCACCGCGATCCGGCCAAGGTGGCGTGGGCGGACGAGATCGGCCGGCGCTACCCGCCCGACCCGGACGCGCCCACGGGGACCCCCGCGGTGCTGCGCACGGGGCGCTCCGAGTTCTACGAGCACGTGAGCGACCCGATGCTGGTGGCCGCCGCGCGCGACGAGGACCACCTGCGCATCCTGCGCGAGATCGGCTTCACGGGCGCGATCATCGTCCCCATCGCGGTGCGGGGGCGCACGATGGGCACCCTCTCGCTGATCGCCGCCGACCGGGGCCGCCGCTACACGCGCGCGGACCTGGCGCTGGCGGAGGACCTGGGGCGCAGGGCGGGAACGGCCATCGAAAACGCCGAGCTCCTGCGCGAGACGGAGCGCGCGGCGGACCGGGCGCGGCGGCTGCAGGCCTTCGCGGCGGCGCTCAACCAGGCGGCCAGCGTCGCGGCGGTGGCGGAGGTCTGCGTCGTACACGGGATGGAGGCGCTGGGGGCGGACTCCGGCTCGCTGGGCATCCTGGCGGGCGGCGAGTTCGAGATCGTGCACTCGCGCGGGTACCCGCCCCCGGTCGCCTCGCGCTGGGCGCGCTTTCCGCTGCGCCCGGGCGGCCCGCTCTCCGACGCCGTCCTCGGCGGCACCCCGCGCATCTTCGCCAGCCGCGCGGAGATCGAGCACGCGTATCCAGAGTTGGCCACCGAATTCGCCGCGGCGGGCGCGGCCGCCTTCGTGGCGATCCCCGTGGCGTCGAGCGGGGGCGTGGTGGGGGGCCTGTCGTTCAGCTTCTCGCGCCCGCAGGAGTTCGACGCCGTGGGGCGCACCTTCGTGCTCACCCTGGGGGAGCAGGCGGCGCAGGCGCTGGAGCGGGCGCGGCTGCTGGAGGCGGAGCAGGCCCTGCGCGCGCGCGCCGAGATCCTGGCCGAGGCCGGCACGGTGCTGGCGGAGTCGCTGGACATCCAGAGCACCCTGGGCGCGCTGGCCCGGCTGGTGGTGCCGCGCGTGGCCGACTGGTGCTTCGTGGAGCTGCTCACGGCGGACGGGCGCATCGAGCAGGCCGCCATCCACCACGGCGATCCGGAGCGGGTGGCGTGGGCGCGCGAGCTCCTGGCGCGCTACCCCATCGACCCCCACGCGCCGTACGGCACGGGGCAGGTGCTCCGCTCCGGCAAGCCCGAGCTGGTGCCGGAGATCCCGCCCGAAGCCGCCGACATGATCGCGCGCGACGACACGCACCGCGAGGCGCTGCGGGCCTCCGGCTTCCGCTCGCACCTGTCGCTCCCGCTGCAGGTGCGCGGGCGCACCGTGGGCGTGCTTTCCCTGGTGAGCGCCGAGTCGGGCCGCCGCTTCGGGCCCGGCGACCTGACCTTTGGGCAGGACCTGGCGCACCGGGCGGCGGTGGCCATCGACAACGCCCGGCTGTACGAGGCGGAGCGGCAGGCGCGCGAGCTGGCGGAGGTGGCCAATCGCAGCAAGAGCGAGTTCCTCTCCGTGATGAGCCACGAGCTGCGCACCCCGCTCAACGCCATCGCCGGCTATTCGGAGCTGATCGAAATGGGAGTGCACGGCCCCGTGACGCCCGCGCAGACGGAGGCGCTGCTGCGCATCCGGCGCAGCCAGCAGCACCTGCTGGGGCTGATCGACGACGTGCTCAACTACGCGCGCCTGGAAGCCGGCACCACGCGCTACTCGCTGGAAGACGTCCCCGTCGCGCGCATGGTCCTTTCCGCCGAGGCGCTGATCGCCCCGCAGCTCCAGGCGAAGGGGCTCTCGTTCGAGGCCGCCTGCGATCCCGCGCTCACCGCGCGCGCCGATCCCGAGAAGGTGCGGCAGATCCTGCTCAACCTGCTGGGCAACGCCATCAAGTTCACGGACCGCGGCGGCCTCGTCGCCGTGCGCTGCGCCGCCCTGGACGACCAGGCCGCCATCTCCGTGTCCGACACGGGCATCGGCATCCCGGAGGAGCGGCTGGAGAGCATCTTCGAGCCGTTCGTGCAGGTGGATGCGCGGCTCACGCGCACGGAGGAGGGCGTGGGCCTGGGCCTGGCCATCAGCCGCAACCTGGCCCGCGGCATGGGCCTCGGCGCCGACCTGACCGTCCGCAGCGCGCCCGGCGCCGGGAGCACGTTCACTCTCACGCTTCCTTTGGCCTCACACAGAGACACAGAGGCACAGAGATAAGTCATCTCTGTGCCTCTGTGTCTCCGTGTGAGTTCCCGCGGTCAGCTGCTACCGCTGAAGCGTCGCGACCGGGGTGAGCTGCCCGATCTTCTCCCACGAGGGGTCGGGGGCGAGCACGACGCGCACCACGATCTGGTCCCGGGGGCCCATCGCGGTGCTCTGGGTGAGCATCCCGTTCACGGTGTCCGGGCTCAGCTTGTACATCGAACCGGTCATGGCGTCCACGGCCAGCCCGATGAGGCCGCCGAAGACGAGGTTGCCCGCGACCCAGCCGCTCACGGACTTGGTGATCGGGATCTCGTACGGCTGGTAGCCGGGCGCGATGATGCGCACGACGTGGCTCTTCTTCCGCTCGAGCTGGGCGATCATCGGGGTGACGCCCACGTTGGCGCCGTCGATCATGATCTGCGCCGCGCTCGGCGTGCTGGAGATGGACATCTGCTGCTTGGGGCCCTGCATGATGGTCGCGCACCCGGTCAGTGCGACGCACGCCACCGCGAACAGCTTTCCTCGCATGTATCGATCCTCCTACGACGTGATTGCGCCAGGGCGGCGCGGGTTCCACCCGGAGCGGATGGTGTAGCGGTATCAGGCTTTGATAAGATGCGCGCACCTGCTCCCGGATTGGCTCGCGGGTGCTCGCGAAAGTGATCGGGTTTGGTTTGACGGCGGGGGCACAGGAGAGTTGCGGCGGTCCAGTTTAGTATGCCGCCCGCGCGCGCGCCAGCTTTCTATCCGCGGCGCCGCGGGAAGGGCGGGGGAAAAAAGAAGCGAGCAGCGGCCCCTATGGCTCCGTTGCTCGCTCCTCGTAGGTGGGCCGGGTGGGACTCGAACCCACGACCTAGCGATTAAAAGTCGCGTGCTCTACCAACTGAGCTACCAGCCCACGAGCCGCGCAATATAACGGCAGCGGGGCGGCGCCTCAACCGGCCTAGCGGCGCGTGATGCGCATGCCGTTGGGGGCGACCCCCGGCTCCGCTCTGGGCGGCAGCTTGGGCGCGCTCCCCTGCCCCGCCCCGCGCCTCCCCTCCTGCGGGCGCGGGCCGCCCTTCGGCTTGCCGTCGCCGCTGCGCATGCTGAGGGCGATGCGCTTGCGGGGAACGTCCACCGAGAGGACGCGCACGGTGACGCGGTCGCCGGCGCGGACGGCGGCGGAGGGGTCCTGCACGAAGCGGTCGGAAAGCTCGGAAACGTGGACGAGGCCGTCCTGGTGCACCCCGATGTCCACGAACGCGCCGAACGCGACCACGTTGGTCACCGTGCCCTGCAGCGTCATCCCCTCGCGCAGGTCCTCGATCTTCTGCACGTCGTCGCGGAAGGCGGGGGCCTCGAAGGCGTCGCGCGGGTCGCGGCCCGGCTTGCGCAGCTCGGCCAGGATGTCCTGCAGCGTGGGGAGGCCGACCCCTTCGCCCACGTAGCGCTGCGGCTGGATGCGGGCGATGGCCGCTTCGTTCCCCACCAGCTCCTTCACGCCCACCTGCAGGTCGCCCGCCATGCGCTCCACCAGCCGGTAGCGCTCCGGGTGCACGGCCGAGGCGTCCAGGGGGTGGTCGCCGCCGCGCACGCGGAGGAAGCCGGCGGCCTGCTCGAACGTCTTGGGGCCCACGCCCGGCACCTTGAGAAGCTGCGCGCGCGAGCGGAAGGGCCCCGCGTCGTCGCGGTGCCTGGCGATGCGCTGCGCCGCCGTGGGCCCGATGCCGGCCACGTACGAAAGGAGCGCGGGCGACGCGGTGTTGACCTCCACCCCCACGCGGTTCACGCAGCTCTCCACCGTCTCGTCCAGCCGCCGCTTGAGCCGGGTCTGCGACACGTCGTGCTGGTACTGGCCCACGCCGATGGACTTGGGATCGATCTTCACCAGTTCGGCGAGGGGGTCCTGCAGGCGCCGCGCGATGGAGACGGCCGAACGGAGGGTGAGGTCCAGCTCCGGGAACTCCTCGCGCGCCACCTCCGACGCGGAGTACACGGAGGCGCCCGCCTCGTTGACCATCACCACCACGGGCCGCGGGTCCAGCTCGCGGATGGCGTCCTTGACCAGCTTGTCCGTCTCGCGCGAGGCGGTGCCGTTGCCCACGGCGATCAGCTCCACGCCGTGCTTCTCGGCGATGCGGGCGATCTCCTGGCGGAAGCGGTCTTCCTGGTGGAGGTACACGACGCCGGTGGCGAGCAGGGCGCCGGTGCGGCTCACCACCGCCAGCTTGCACCCCGTGCGGAAGCCGGGATCGACGCCCAGCACGGAGCGCTCGCCCGCGGGGGAGGCCAGGAGGAGCGCCTCCAGGTTCTGCCCGAAGATGGCGATGGCCTCCTCGTCCGCGCGCGTCTTGAGCTCCATCCGCACCTCCACCTCCACGGAGGGGGCCAGGAGGCGGCGGTGCGCGTCTTCCACGGCCAGGCGCATCTGCTGCGGCGCGCGGTGGCCGGCGGCGAAGCGGCGCAGCAGCCCGCCCACGATCTCCTCGTCGGGCGCGGCGATGCGCGCGGTGAGCACCTCCTCCGCCTCGCCGCGGCGGATGGCCAGGATGCGGTGGCCGGGGAGGAGCCCCACGGGCTGCGAGAAGTCGTAGTAGTCCTGGAACTTGCTCGCCTCGCCCTCGCGGCCGCGCGCCACCTTGCTCTCCATCACCCCCCGCTCGCGCACCTGCTCGCGTACCCACGCGCGGGCCGTGGCGTCTTCGGCGATGCGCTCGGCGACGATGTCGCGCGCGCCGGCCAGCGCGTCGTCGGCCGTGGCCACGCCGCGCTCCGCGTCCACGAAGCCGGCCGCGGCGGCGGCGAGCTCCGCGTCCGAGCTCGCCCCGCCCCACAGCCGCTCCGCCAGGGGCGCCAGGCCGCGCTCGGCGGCGATGATGGCGCGGGTGCGGCGCTTGGGCTTGAAGGGGAGGTAGAGGTCTTCGAGCGCCTGCTTGGTGGCGGCGCGCTCGAGGGCCGTGCGCAGCTCGGGCGTCAGCTTCCCCTGGTCCTCCACGGATCTGAGGATGGCCGCGCGGCGCTCGTCCAGCTCCGCCAGGTACTCGTGGCGGTCGCGGAGGTCGCGGAGCTGCACCTCGTCCAGCTCCCCCGTGGCCTCCTTGCGGTAGCGCGCCACGAAGGGAATGGTGTTGCCGGCCAGGAGCAGCTCCAGCGCGGCGCGGACCTGTGGCGCGCGGAGCCCCAGCTCCGCGGCGATGCGTTCGACGTACGGCAATGAAGTGCGTGAGTGCGTGAGTGCGTTCGGGCGGCCGGAGACGAGAGGGCTGCGGCGCGCGGAGAGGGGGGGCCCTCACCCCCCCGGCCCCCGCTCTCCCGATAACGGGAGAGGGGGGCGCATCTTCGGTGTCTTTGCGACGATACAGGCCAGCCGTTACGCGGCTATGCGGGTGCGCACCGGCGGGGCAGCGGGTGCCGCGGACGCGACGCGGCAGACCAGCACGCCGTCACGGCGGATGCGCCCCCTCTCCCAGCAGTTTGGGAGAGGGGGATGGGGGGTGAGGGCCTCTTTTGCGCGCCGCCGCCCTCTCGTCTCCGGCCGCCTGAAGGCACTCACGGACCCCGGTTGGTCGCGATGCGGGCACCGATGGCCGCGGCGGCGATCTGGAAGAGCACCGCGCCGGCGGCGGAGGCGGGGGCGACGCTCCACTCGGCGGCGTTCAGCGTCTCGCCGGCGACCAGGTTGGCGACGAACCAGACGACCACGGAGAAGAGGCCGATCCCCACGGCGTGCAGGATGGGGGCGGCGCGCACCCGCATCCCCGTGAGGTAGCCGCCCGCCAGGAAGCCCACGAAGACGGCCAGCAGCACCCAGCCCAGGCCGATCTCGCCGGCGCGGGCCACGATGCCCACCGCGGCCAGCGCCAGGAGGATGGCGGACATCACCGCCACGCCGATGAACCAGCCGAAGGCCACCCACGACGGCCGGACGTTCTCGAGATGCTCGCTGTGCATGGTCAGGGAAGCTGGGGATCGATGGAAAGGCGCACCGGAGCGAACGAGATGCGGTGGTGCGGCGTGGGGCCCAGGCGCGCCAGGGCGTCCAGGTGCTCGGAGGTGCCGTACCCCATGTTCCGCTCCCAGCCGTAGCCGGGGTAGCGCCGCGCCAGCCGCTCCATCAGCCGGTCGCGCGTGACCTTGGCCAGGATGGAGGCGGCGGCGATGCAGTGCACGCAGGCGTCGCCCTGCACGATGGCGGTGTGCGAGTCCCGCCCCAGCTCCGGCACGGGGAGCCCGTCCACCAGCAGGTGGTCGGCGGGGACGGGGAGGCGCTGGATGGCGCGGCGCATGGCGAGCGCCGTGGCCCGGCGGATGTTGATGCGGTCGATCTCCCGCGCCGACGCCGCGCCGATCCCGAACGCCACGCACGACCCCGAGATCCGCTCGATCAACTCCCTGCGCTGCGCCGCCGACAGCTTCTTGCTGTCCACCACGCCGGGGATCCAGCACCCCTGCGGCAGGATCACCGCCGCGGCCACCACGGGCCCCGCCAGCGGCCCCCGCCCCACCTCGTCCACCCCGGCCACGTACGGCATCCCCCGCTCCCAGAAGCCGCCCTCCGTGGCGAGCAGCTTCCGCAGCCGGGCGGCTGAGGGCCGGCGCGGGCGTTTGGCAGGTGGCATGGGCGGTCCCAAGATAAGGATAGAATATCACACAGAGACACAGAGGCACAGAGATGAAGTCGTCTCTGTGCCTCTGTGTCTCTGTGTGAGCCCGGTTGCTACTTGGTCGGACGCACCGTGCGGCGCTCGCGGATGCGGGCGGCCTTGCCGCGCAGGTTGCGCAGGTAGTACAGCTTGGCGCGGCGCACGCGGCCCTGGCGAACGACCTCGATGTTCTGCAGCATCGGGGAGTGCAGCGGGAAGGTACGCTCCACGCCCACGCCGCCGGACACCTTGCGGACCTTGAAGGTCTCGTTGACGCCGCCGTGCTTGCGGGCGATGCAGACGCCTTCGAACGCCTGGATGCGCTCCTTGTCGCCTTCGCGAACCCGCACGTTCACGCGCAGGGTGTCGCCGGGGCGGAAGTCCGGGAGGTTGTCCCGGAGGTATTCCTTCTGGGTTTCCATGAACGGATGCATCGCTCTGCCTCGTTTGTGTTGAAGTGTGAGAGGTTGAGGGGGCCGCTCCATGCGGCGTGTTTCCCCAACGTCAACTCGTTTCCGGACGCGCCAGCAGCTCCGGGCGCCGCTCGCGGGTGAGGCGCTCCGCCTCTGCCCGCCGCCATGCGGCGATGCGCGCGTGGTCCCCCGAAAGGAGCACCGGGGGCACCGCCATCCCGCGATACTCCGCGGGGCGCGTGTACGAGGGGGGGCTCAGCCACCCGTCGTAGAACGAATCGGTGGACGCGGACTCGTGGTCGCTGATGGCTCCCGGAAGGAGCCGCACCACGGCGTCCACCACCGCCAGCGCCGGGATCTCGCCCCCGGAGACGATGAAGTCCCCCAGGCAGACCTCCTCCGTCGCCAGCCCGTCGGCCACCCGCTGGTCCACGTCCTTGTAGTGGCCGCACAGCAGGGTGATCTCCGGCTCCAGCGAAAGCCGCACGGCGTCTTCGTGCGTGAACCTTTTTCCCCGCGCCGACATCAGGAGGATGGCCCCCGGGGGACGGTCGCGCCCCTCCGGCGCCAGCGACTCCACCGCCTCGAAGAACGGGGGCGGCTTCATCACCATCCCCGCCCCGCCGCCGAAGGGGTAGTCGTCGGTGGTCTGGTGCCGGTCGTGCGTGAAGTCGCGCAATTGCACCAGGTTGTACTCCACCAGCCCGGCCGCCGCCGCCCGCGCGGGGATGCTGAGCCCCAGCGGCCCCCGGAAGAAATCCGGGAACAGGGTGACGACGTTGACGCGGAGCTTCACAGCTCCAGCAGGCCGGGCGGGGCCTCCAGCTCCAGCGTTCCCGCCTCCACGTCGATCCGGCGGACCATCGCCTTCACGAAGGGGATCAGCAGCTCGCCTCGGCCCGGGCGCTCCACCACCAGGAGGAAGCCTGAGGGAGCGTCGTACAGCTCCCTCACCTTCCCCACCTCGCCCTCCTCCGCCGTCACCCGCAGCCCCACGAGCTGGTGGAGGAAGACCTCGTCCTCGTCCAGCGGGCGGGCCTCGCCGCGGGGGATCAGCAGGGTGAGCCCCCGCAGCGCGTCCACATCCGACTCGCGCCCGTGCGGATCGCGCGGGCCGATCTCGGCGGCCTTCACCAGCATCCCGCCCTTGAAGGGGCGGGCCCGCTCGATGGTGAGCGACCGTTCCAATGGACGCCCCTCCGCGTCGCCCACGCGGATGACGCGGCCGGCGGCGAAAACGTCCTCCGGGTGGTCCGTCTCCAGGCGGACGTACAGCTCTCCCTTGATCCCGTGCGGCTTCTGCACCGCGCCCACGATCAGGAAGTCCCCCTCGGCGCCGGCCACTGGGCGGATGCTCAGCCCGCGTTCTCTTCGGTCGCGCCGGCCGCGGGCGCATCGTCGCCCCCGCCCGTCACCGACTCCACCGCGCCGCGCACCGAGTCCGCAACCGCCGAAGCGGCGTCGCCCACGGCGCCCACGGCCGACGAAGCGGCGCCCGTCACCGCGCCGGCCGCCGACGAGGCCGCGTCGCCCACCGCGCCCGCCGCCGACGAAGCGGCACCCGACA
>CADCTW010000066.1:0-50075 GCA_902805735.1 uncultured Gemmatimonadota bacterium
GGGCGGCGGCGGCCGCCGCGCGGGGCGCGGGCGAGTGCGCGGCGTCCACGTGCGTCGCCAGGAGGTGGGAGATGGCCGCGGCCGCCGCGGCGGCGTCCGCCCCGCGCGCCGCCACAGTCACCGTGTCGCCGCCGGCCACGTCCAGCGCCATGATGGACACCACGCTGCGCGCGTTGGCTTCACGGCCCTCCCTGAGGATTCGCACGTCCGCCGTGAAGCGCCGCGCCGCCGCCGCGATCACCGCCGCGGGCCGCGCGTGCAGGCCGGTCTGCGCGGCCACCGCCACCGGAGGGGTGGTCACCGTCTCACCGCCCGCCACGGCCCCCGCCGCGGCTTCCTTCAGCTCCACCACCAGCAGCACGTCGCGCCCCGCCGCCACCACGCCGGCGCGGGGGCGGAGCGCCGCCACGCCGTCCATGCTGGAGATCAGGACCTCGGTGAGCAGGCTGCGCGCCCGCCGCGCCACCACGTCCGCGTCGAAGCGGAGGAGGGGATCGCCCGCGCGCACCTCGTCGCCCTCCCGCACGAGCGGGTGGAAGCCCTCGCCGGCCAGCGCCACCGTGTCCAGCCCCACGTGGATGACGATCTCCAGCCCGGCGGCGTCCAGCGTCACCGCGTGCCCTGCCCGGTGCACAAGCCGCACGCGCGCGTCGCACGGCGCCACCACCACGTCGCCCAGCGGGTCGATGGCGACCCCGTCGCCCACCAGCCGCTCCGCGAACACCGCATCGGGAACGTCGTCCAGCGGCACCACCACCCCCGAAACGGGCGCGAGCAGCGTGAGCGTGGAGCCCTCCGGCAGGATGGTCGTCTGCATCTACGCGCCCCGCGGGGTGGATGGGTTGCTTTCGGAGGAGATCATTACGACCGTGGGTTCATGCGAGGTATAGTGCCGACAACATCAACCAGGTTCATCGTAGGGGTGCGATTCATCGCGCCCCTACACGGTTGGTTCTTCTGGCCCGCTCCAGGAGCGAATGAATTCGCCGCTGGAAAGACGCGAAGTCCGCCTCCGCGGACTGCATCCGCGGGCCTCTCCACGACAGTGCCCGCAGGGGGACTTCGCGTGTTCCCAGCGGCGAATTCATTCGCTCGCGCCGCGGCGGCGCCCAATCTTCTTGGTTCTTCCGGATTCGCGAATCGGGTTCCCGGCAATCCGGCTCACGCGTAGCCGCGGAGAGGGCCGTACCTGCCCCAGGAGCGAATGAATTCGCCGCTGGAATGACACGAAGTCCGCCTCCGCGGACTGCATCCGCAGGCTTCTCCACGACAGTCCCCGCAGGGGGACTTCGCGTGTTCCCAGCGGCGAATTCATTCGCTCGCGGCGCGGCGGCGGCGCGGCGGCGCCCCCTCTTTTGGTTCTTCCGGATTCCGAACCGGATTCTCGGTGATCGGGCTTGCGCAGCCGCGGAGAGGGCCCGCTCCAGGAGCGAATGAATTCGCCGCTGGAACGACACGAAGTCCGCCTCCGCGGATTGCATCCGCAGGCTTCTCCACGACAGTCCCCGCAGGGGGACTTTGCGTGTTCCCAGCGGCGAATTCATTCGCTCGCGCCGCGGCGGCGCCGCGGCGGCGCCCCCTCTTTTGGTTCTTCCGGATTTCGAACCGGATTCTCGGTGATCGGGCTTGCGCAGCCGCGGAGAGGGCCCGCTCCAGGAGCGAATGAATTCGCCGCTGGAACGACGCGAAGTCCGCCTCCGCGGACTGCATCCGCAGGCTTCTCCACGACAGTCCCCGCAGGGGGACTTCGCGTGTTCCCAGCGGCGAATTCATTCGCTCGCGCCGCGGCGGCGGCGCGGCGGCGCCCCCTCTTTTGGTTCTTCCGGATTCGCGAATCGGGTTCCCGGCAATCCGGCTCACGCGTAGCCGCGGAGAGGGCCGTACCTGCCCCAGGAGCGAATGAATTCGCCGCTGGAAAGACGCGAAGTCCGCCTCCGCGGACTGCATCCGCAGGCCTCTCCACGACAGTCCCCGCAGGGGGACTTCGCGTGTTCCCAGCGGCGAATTCATTCGCTCGCGGCGCGGCGGCAGCGCCCGGAGCCGATGGGAACCGTCAGGCGCCGTCGCCGGGGCCGGTGCTCGGGACGGGCTGGGCGGAGCCCTGGACGGAGAAGGGCTCGCTCTCGTCCGCGTCGATCACGGCACGCGTCGCAACCGGGGCGTCGGCAACGTCGCGTACCAGGCCCACGCACCCGGCCGCCACCAGCAGGCTGACCCCGCCCAGCATCACCATGTACAGCGAAGCATCCGGGTTGTCCGGGCCGAACATCGCGCGGATCAGGGGGCCGAAGGTCAGCGACGCCACGATCTCCGGGATGACGATGAAGAAGTTGAAGACACCCATGTACAGCCCCATCCGCGCCGCCGGGAGCGCCCCGGAAAGGATGGCGTACGGCATGGAAAGGATCGACGCCCACGCGATCCCCACCCCCACCATGCTCAGCAGGAGGAGGTACGGGTTGTGGATCAGGTACACGCTCAGCAGCCCCGCCGCGCCGCACACCAGCGCCAGCGCGTGCGTCGTCTTGCGGCTGGTGGCGGCCGCCAGCTTGGGCAGCGCGAAGGCCACCAGGAAGCAGGTGATGGAATAGAAGGCGAAGGCGAAGCCCCCCCACTCGATCCCCTGCGTGTAGCGCTCGGACTGCGGATCGGTGGCGCCGAAGACGTGGCGCGCCACCGTGGGGACGAAAAAGAGCCACATGCAGAAGAGGCCCAGCCAGGTGAACACCTGCACCACGGCGAGCTGCTTCATGGTCGCGGGCATGTCGCGGATGGCCCCGCCGATCTCGCTGAACAGCGTCCCGATCCCGCTCCGGCTCCGCTCCCGCTCGAACGCCTCCGGGTCCTCCGGGGGGAGCTCCGTGGTGGTGACCACCGTCCACAGCACCGACAGGAAGAAGACCACCGCGCCCACCTGGAACGAGTACTTCACCGACAGGGGGATGCCGCTGGGCGTGCTCCCCGTCACCCCCATCCAGCTGAAGAAGAAGGGGAGGGCGTTGGCGAAGCTGGCGCCCACCCCGATGAAGAACGACTGCATGGCGAAGCCGGCCGTGCGCTGGCTCACGTTCAGCTTGTCCGCCACGAAGGCGCGGAACGGCTCCATCGAGATGTTGATGCTGGCGTCCAGGATCCAGAGCAGCCCCGCCGCCATCCAGAGGGCGCTGGAGGTGGGCATGAAGAAGAGGGCGATGGAGGCCAGGATGGCGCCCACCAGGAAGTAGGGCCGCCGCCGCCCCAGCCGCCCCCAGGTGCGGTCGCTCATCGCGCCCACGATGGGCTGCACCAGGAGCCCCGTGACCGGCGCCGCCAGCCACAGCAGCGGCACCTCGTCCGGCCGCGCGCCCAGCCGCTCGTACACGGCCGACATGTTGGCGAGCTGAAGCCCCCAGCCGAACTGGATGCCCAGGAAGCCGAAGCTCATGTTGAACATCTGCCAGAAGCTCAGGCGCGGTTTCTCGGTCACGATCACCTCGGTGTGGCGGAAAGGGGCGCCGGGCAGGGCCCGGCGGGCGCGTCAGCGCTGCGCGGCCAGCTCCAGGATGCGAACCTCCATGGGCGCCATGGCCCCCACCGGGGCGTAGCCGCGGATGCGGCCGTCCCCGCCCACCCGCAGCGGCGCCGTGGCGGGTGCGCCCAACAGCGCGGCCGGGGCGTAGCGCCCGGCGGGAAGGACGCGCTCGGCCGAGGAGAGCACCACCCGCGGGAGCGCCGTGGTCCCCAGGTTGGCCACCACCAGCACGGTGCGGCCGCCGGCGCGGCGGAGGTACGCGGCCACCGCGTCCGTCCCCGCGTCCAGCGGCACCAGGTCGCCCGCGCCCAGCGCCGGGTTGGAGGTGCGCAGGTGGATCAGCGTGCGGTACAGGTTGAGGAGCGACCCCGGGTCCGCCTCCTGCACCTGCACGTTGGCCACGAGAGAATCGGGCTGCAGCGGCTCCCAGGGGAGGCCGCGGGTGAACCCGGCGTTGGGCTCGCGGGTCCACTGCATGGGGGTGCGCAGCCGCGGGTCCGGCTTGTCGCCCGTGATCCCGATCTCCTCGCCGTAGTATACGAAGGGGATCCCCGGCATGGTGAGCATCAGCGCGGCGGCCACGCGGGCGCGGGCGAAGTCGCCCCGCAGCTCGGTCATGGCGCGCGTCTGGTCGTGGTTGCGCAGGAACGGGGACCAGCGCTGGGCCGGCACGTCGCGCTGCAGGCGCGCGATGGCCGGGAAGAGCGCGCGCGACGAGCCCGTGCGCACGGCGTTGATCAGCGCGTCGGCCGCCTCGAAGGCGAAGTGCGAGTCCAGCTGGTCGGGGTAGTACGGGAGCATCGCCCCCGTGCTGTCCATCACCTCGCCCACCGTGAAGGCGTTGGGGGCGACCCGTCGCATGTACGCGCCGAACTCGCGCAGCACCTCGAAGGTGTTTCCGGCGTGCTTCATCTTCGCGCCTTCTTCGCCGATGTGCGCCACGGCGTCCAGCCGGAAGCCGTCCACCCCCAGCTCCTCGATCCAGAAGCGGGCGATCTTCTGCGCCTCGGCGCGCACGGCGGGGTTGCCGTAGTTGAGGTCCGGCATCTCGCGCACGAACAGCCCGAAGTAGTGCTCGTCGCGGTTGTACGAACGGTGCCACACCTGCTGCCCCCACGGCCCCTTCACCGCGGGATCGGTGGGGGAGAACTGGTACCAGGCGCGGTAGGGCGAGTTGGGATCGACCAGCGCCTGCTTGAAGTACGGGTGGTCGCTGGAGCTGTGGTTGAGCACCAGGTCCACCAGCACGCGGATCCCGCGGCGGTGCGCCTCGGCCACCATGCGCTTGAAGTCGTCGTTGGTGCCGTAGTCGCGCTCCACGCGGTAGTAGTCCACCACGTCGTAGCCGTGGTAGCTGGGCGACTCGGCCACCGGCATCAGCCAGATGCAGTTGGCGCCCAGGTCCCCGCGCGTGGCGGGGTTGCCGTCGTTGATGTAGTCCAGCTTCCGCGTGAGCCCGTTGAGGTCGCCGATGCCGTCGCCGTCGCTGTCGAAGAACGAGCGGACGAACACCTCGTAGCAAACGGTGTTGCGGGACCACCAGGGACGGTTCGCCTCCTGCCCGTACGCCTCCGCCTGGAAACCGGCGAGGAGGGCACATACCACGGCGGCGCTGCGCTTCATCGTGTGGATCTCCTGTGGGGGCGCGGTTGGCCGCGCCCGTGCTTGCCCGGCCGGGAGCCGCCGGGGTCGTTGGTGCGGGGAGGGTGAACCGCGCCCCCGCCCGCCGCGCGGCTCAGGGGCGCGGCGCGCCGGCGAAGAGCCAGCGGTACGCGTCCGGGAACTCGCGCCGCCAGAACCATTCGGCGTGGGTACCGTCGGGGCGGATGGCGGCGCTCACCTCGTTGCGGCCGCGGAAGCCGGAGGCGGCCAGCGTCTCCAGCATCCGCTCCTGGTCGCGCACGTACACCTCCGGCTGGTCGCCCTCGCGGCCGCCGGTGGCGAAGTACACGCGCGACCCGGCGCGGCGCGGGTCGGCGGCCGCCGCGTAGGGGAAGATGGCGGGCGCGAACCAGAGCGCCGGCGAAAAGACGCCCACGCGCCCGAACACTTCCGGGTACTTGAGCCCCGCGTACAGCGAGATCAGCCCGCCCATGCTGGAGCCCATGATCCCCGTGCTCCCGGCCCCGGGGCGGGTGCGGAAGCGCCGGTCCACGTAGGGCTTCAGCGTGGTGGCCAGGAAATCCACGTACGCGTCGCCCTCGCCGCCGCCGTAGCGGGCGTTCTTCCAGGGGGAGTACTCGTCCAGCCGCTTTTGCCCCCCGTTGTCCACCCCCACCACGATGACGCCCGGGTCGCCCGCGGCGTGCAGGCTGTCCAGCGCCTCGTCCACCCCCCACTCGCCGGAAAAGGCGGTGGCCGCGTCGAAGAGGTTCTGCCCGTCGTGCATGTACAGGACGGGGTAGCGCCGGTCCGTGGCCGCGTAGTCCGGGGGAAGGTAGATCCACACGCGCCGCGTGCGCCCGAGCTGCGGAACCGGGAAGGCGGTGTCCATCACCGCGACGCCGCGCGTGGCGGTGGAGGCGGGACGGGGGCGCGTGGCCGGGTCCACCCAGGCGGCCACGGCCGCGGCGTAGGTGGCGGCGCCGGACGCCGGCACCACGAAGGCGCGGTTGGGAACGTCGCGCCGCGCCGAGTCGGCCTCGGCGGTGTCCCACGAGCCCAGGGTGAACTTGAACTCCACGGGCCCGCGCACCTCGCCGGGCAGGGTCAGGACGTACCCGCCGCCCTCCGCGCGCATCCGGTACCCGGGGGCGGCGGGGTTCCACCCGTTGAAGCCGCCCGCCACGTAGATGGAGGCGCCGGGCGGCGTCCCCGCCGGCACCTCCGTGAGCCGCAGGGTGAGCTGCGCGCCCGCGGGCGGCGCGGCCACCATGCAGCCCCCCAGGGCCAGGACCGAGGCGGCCTGGCGGAGCCGGCGGGAGCCGTGGTTCACCGCGCCGCGGGGCGGATGCGGATGGCCTGCCCCCCGCCCGGCGCCAGCACCATCCGCAGCCGCGACGTGGAGGTAACCTCCCGCCGGGTGATGGCCACCGGGAGCGGGTTGTCGCGCCAGTTGGCCCCGGGCCCGTCCGCGTAGACCTCGGCCACGTAGCGCCGCCCCGGCGCCAGGAAGGCGAGCGGAACGTCGAAGTTGCGCCCCTCCTCGTCCGTGATGGCGCCCACGAACCAGTTCTCCTTCCCCCGCTCCCTGCGCGCGACCACCACGTAGTCGCCGATCTCCCCCTCCAGCACGCGCGTGGTGTCCCAGTCCACCGCCACGTCGCGGATGAACTGGAAGGCGGGCTGCCCCTGGTAGTTCTCCGGGAGGTCCGCCGCCATCTGCAGCGGGGAGTAGAGGACCACGTACAGGGCGAGCTGCTTGGCCAGCGTGGTGCGCGGGCGCGCCTCCTCGGGGGTGCGCGGCTTCCCCGTGGGGCGCTGGATCAGCAGGTCGAAGATGCCCGGGGTGAAGTCCATGGGCCCCGCCAGCATCCGCGTGAAGAAGAGGATCGTCTCGTGCTCCGGCGGGTTGCCCCCCTCGCCGCCCCACGCGTTGTACTCCATCCCCCGCGAAGCTTCGCGCGACATCATGTTGGGCCAGGTGCGCCGCTCGCCGGTGTCCTTGACCGGCTCGTGCACGTCCAGCGCGATCCCGTGGCGGGCCGCGGTCTCGATGACGCGCCGGTGGTGGCGCACCATGTACTGCGACTGGTGCGCGTGCCCGTGCTCGGTGAGGTCGCCCACGTAGCCGGTCTTCACGGCGCTCACCCCCACCCGCTGGTACAGCGCCATCGCCGAGTCGAGCTGGCGCTCGTACGGCTCGATCATGGTGGCCGTCTCGTGGTGGCCGATCAGGGTGAGCCCCCGCTGGCGCGCGTACGCGGCCACGCCGGGGAGGTCGAAGTCGGGGTACGACTGCGTGAAGGAGAAGCGGGCCTTCCCCGTGTTGAACCAGTCGATCTCCCACCCCGTGTTCCACCCCTCCACCAGCGTGCCGCCCAGCCCGTTGGCCGCCGCGAAGTCCATGTAGCGCTTCACGTTGGCGGTGGTGGCGCCGTGCCTGGGCCCCGGTCCCCACGTTTCCGTGCCGATGTGCATCCCCCACCACACGCCGTTGTACTTCATGGGCCGGATCCAGCGGGTGTCCGCGATCTGGCTGGGCGGGTTGAGCTTGAGGGTGAGCACCGAGGGGGCGAGGTCCTCCACCCGGTCGGCCAGCTGCACGGTGCGCCACGGCGTCACGAAGGGGGCGCGCCCGCGCACCGCCACGCCGTCCGCCCAGCGGGCCAGGGTGGAGCGCAGGGTGCGGCCGCCGGTGTTGGCCAGGTACATCCCCGCGTAGTCCACCAGGTTGGCCTCGTGGATCACCACCTGCACCCCGCCGCTGGTCTGCAGCGTCAGCGGGGTGTGCACCGTGTCCAGCCGGCTCAGGGGGCCTGAGGAGTACAGGATCTCCTGCCGGTCCGGCTCCGGCCGGTTGGCGGGGATCCACCAGGCGCGGGCATTGTCCGCCAGGGCGAACTCGGTGAGCTCGTCCATCATCTCGAAATCGCGGAAGCCGGCGCTGTCGGCCACCTCGTAGCGGAAGCCGATCCCGTCCTGGAAGGCGCGGAACACGACGGCGAAGCGGCGGTTGGGGGCGCGCCCCTCGGCCACCTGCACGCGCAGCTCGTTGTGGTGGTCGCGCACGCGGGCCACCTCGCCCCAGGGCTGCGTCCACGTCACGTCCGCCGAGTCGCGGCGGGTGCCGGTGATGCGCAGGGCGGAGCGCAGCGAATCGCCGCCGCGGAAGGCGAAGCCCAGCCGCGAGGGGAGGAGCACGGGCTTGCCGTCGCGCCGCACGCTGTAGAACACGCCCCCGTCGCGGGCCGTCACCGTCACCACGTTGCGCCCGTCGGGCGAGGCCACGCGCACCTCGTCCTGCGCCGCCGCCGGGCTCGCCGCCAGGATCGCGCCGAGCACCAGGGACCGGAACCGTCGCTCCATCTCTCTTCTCCTCTGCACGGTCGGAAAGTGCGGTTCCGCACGGAGACACAGAGGAAACGGAAGGCCTTCCGCCGTCTCGCTCTGTGTCTCCATGCGGCGTGCTACAATGTACCGCCCCGGCTCAGTAGCCCGGGTTCTGCTTCAGGTTGGGGTTGGCCGCCAGCTCCGAAGCCGGGATGGGGTACAGGTTCAGGTGGGCGGCGGTCGTGCGCCCGGCCAGCGTGCCCCCCTTCCAGCTCCACACCCCCTGGTCCGTGAACCGGCCGAAGCGGATCAGGTCCATGCGGCGGTGGCCCTCCCACAGCAGCTCGCGCCCGCGCTCGGCCAGGATGAAGTCGAGCGTGAGCTGCGCGTCGGTGATGTTGCCCGCGCTGGCGCGTGTACGCAGCGCGTTGACGTACTGCAGCGCCTGCGCGCGCGAGCCGCCGCCGCCCCGCAGCACCGCCTCGGCGTACATCAGGTGCGCGTCCGCCAGGCGGAAGAGGGGGAAGTCCGTGTCCGGGAAGGTCAGGTTGGACCCCGGCCGGCCGGTGGAGGTGACGTTGCGGTACTTGGGAGCCGCCACGCCCTTCTTGTAGTCGGAGATGCTGGTGTTCTCCACCGTCTCCTGCATCACGAAGTACGAGCTGCGCTGGTCGCCGCTGGCGTAGAAGCGGAACGCCTCCGGGCGCAGCCGCAGCCCCCACCACCCGCCGTCGATCCCGTAGTTTTCGGCCTTCAGGTCGCCGCCCACCGAGGCATGGATCAGGAAGGTGGTGCCGCCGTAGGTGCGCGTGTTCAGCCCGTCGAAGGGAACGGGGAAGATCATCTCGGGCGAGGTGTGGTTGTCCGCCGAGAAGATGCGCAGGTAGTTGGTGTCGAGCTGGTACGCGTTGGAGTTGATCACCGCCTCGGCCGCGGCGCGCGCCTCGGCGAAGCGCGCGGTGCCGGTGTACACCTGCGCGTTCAGGTACACCTTGGCCAGCAGCATCTCCACGGCGCCGCGGTCGGCGCGGCCGTACTCCGCCTCGCCGATGGCGGGAAGGTCGCCGCGGATGGCCGTCAGCTCGCTCACCACGTAGTCGTAGATCTGCTGCCGCGTGGCCTGCGGCGGCGGCGCCACGCCGTTCCTGCTCTCCTCCGTCACCAGCGGGATGTTGCCGTACAGGTCCATCCCGTGGAAGTAGCTGAGGGCGCGCAGGAAGCGGGCTTCCGCGCGGAACTGCTTGATCTGCCCGCGCAGGTCGGCGCCCGTGTTCCGCTGCGAGAGCCGTGCGTCCGAGGTTTCGCGCATGAACTCGTTGGCCAGCGCGATCTGGAAGTACAGGCGGTAGTACAGCGCCGAGATGAACTGGTTGGAAGCGCCCCACTGCTGCGTGTTCAGCTCCGGGAGCCCCGCGTCGCCCCAGGCGATGATCGCCTCGTCGGTGGGAAGCTCCTGCAGCTGCCACAGCTGGCGGAGGTACTGCGAGAAGCCTTCGTCGATGCCGCCCACGTCGCCCGAGCCGGCGGGGCCCTGCTGCCCGGTCACGGAGAGGCCGCCGTACAGCTTCGCCAGGAAGGCGCGGTACGAGCCGGGGTCGTCGAACACGTTGCTGCCGGTGACGGTGCTCACGGGCTCCGTCGTGACGTCGGTGCAGGCACCTGCCCCCGCGGCCAGCCCGGCCGCGAGGAGCAGCACCCGATACGCCCTGATCTTCATGGTTGTCCTTTCTCTGTGCGCGTTGGGGTGCTTAGAACCCGATGTTGACGCCCGCCGTGAACGTCCGGGAGCGCGGATAGATGGTGAGGTCGATCCCGTTCAGCCCCGCCTCGGGGTCGACGCCGCTGTAGCCGGTCAGCGTGAACACGTTCTGCACGGTCCCGAAGACGCGCATCTGCTGCACGCCGCGGAAGCGCGGCACCGTGTAGCCCACCGTCAGGTTGTCCATCCGCAGGAACGACGCATCCTCCACGTACACGTCGGAGAAGTACTGCGGCTCCACGAAGTTGTTCTCGAGCACCGACGAGTGCAGGTTGGTGAGCCCGCCGGCGCCCTTGAGCAGGTTGTAGTAGCCCTGGCTGGAAGCCAGGTTGTTGTACACGTAGTTGCCCATGTACGCGCGCACCGTGGTGCTCAGGTCCACGTTGCGGAACCCGAAGCGCGAGGTGTGGCCCAGGATCCAGCTCGGCGCCGGGTTCTTGTACACGGAGCGGTCCTCGTCCGTGATCTTGCCGTCGCCGTTCAGGTCCTCGTACAGGTCCAGGTCGTTGATCGTCTTGTCGTTGTTCATGTCCTGGTACACGGGCGCCCCGTTGGCGTCACGCTTGTGCCGGTACACGAAGAACGAGTTGACGGCGGCGCCCGGCTGCAGCACCTGGATGTTGCTCCCCACGCCACCCGCGATCCCGCCCACCTGGATCTGCTCGCTGCCGCCGGAGAACGGGTTGATGCTCAGCAGGCGGTTGCGGTTGGTGGAGGCGTTGAGGCTCGCTTCCCAGGTCAGCCCGCGCGTACCCTCCAGCACCCGGGCGTTGATGCTCGCCTCGAAGCCGCGGTTGCGCACGCTGCCGATGTTGGTGGTGATGAAGTTGGACACCTGGGTGCCCGCCGCCACGGGAACGCGGAAGAGGAGGTCGTCCGTGTCCTTGATGTAGTACTCCACCGAGCCGGTGAGCCGGTCGTCCAGCAGCCCGTAGTCGAAGCCCACGTTGTACGAGGTGGTCTCTTCCCACTTGATGTTGGGGTCCACCGCCGAGGGGCGCAGCGTGGTCACGAACTCGTTGCCGAACTGCACGCGCGAGAAGGCGTCGCTGAACTGGTAGGTTGGGATGTACAGGTAGTTGCCGATCGCCTGGTTGCCGTTGATCCCCCACGAGGCGCGCAGCTTCAGCTCCGAAAGCCAGGGAACGTCGCGGAGGAACGACTCCTCGCTGACGCGCCAGCCCAGCGCCGCGGCGGGGAAGGTGCCCCACTGGTTGTCCAGCCCGAAGCGGGACGATCCGTCGCGGCGGATGCTCAGCGTGGCGAGGTAGCGGTCCAGGTGCGTGTAGTTGACGCGGCCGAAGAACGAGGCCAGGCGGCTCTCGTCCACGTCGATGCGCGACACGTTCTCTTCCGCCGTGGGCACGCCGTTGGGGCCCAGCAGGTCGGTGCTGAGGCCGCGGGCCGAGAAGAACGGGCGGTCGCCGCGGGTCTCCTCGAACGAGTAGCCGGCCGTCGCCTCCAGGTTGCCGTTGCCGCCCACGCGGGAGTTGTAGTTCCCGAACAGGTCGATCAGGCCGGTCGTTTCCGTGGGGGTGGAGCGCGTCAGCGTGCCGGTGGGGCACGGCGGGTCGTTGTCCTCGCGCTCGCAGCTGGTGCGGTTCTCGATCTGCGACTGCAGGGTGCTGGGGAAGAAGCCGCGGCGCTCCGAGCTGGCCACGTCGTAGCCCAGGCGCAGCGTTCCCGTCAGCGCTTCCAGGAAGGGCATCCGGTACTGCGCCTCCACGCTCCCCACGCTGCGGTACGTCTTCCCCTCTTCCTGGGCCAGCGCCAGCTCCGCCGCCGGGTTGTTGGGCGCCAGCGGGAAGGAGGTCTGCTCAAAGAACCCGGCCGGGGTCTGGACCGGCTGGGTGGGGTCGAATGCGGTGGCGCTCCCCAGCACGCCGCCCGGCGTGAACAGGTCGCTGGTGCGGGCGCCCCGCAGGTTCACCCGCAGGTTCAGGCGGTTGCCGAACAGGCGGTGGTTGTAGTTGAGCGCGCCCGAGGTGCGCTCCGTCTCCGAGCCGCGCAGCACGCCGGCCTGGTCCAGGTAGTTGAGCGAGAAGCGGTAGTTCATGGTCTGCCCGCTCCCGGCCACGGCCACCGAGTGCTCCTGCCCCGCGGCGTCGCGCTGCACGGCGTCGCGCCAGTCGGTGTTGGCGGTGCCCAGGAACCTGACCCGCTCCGGCGCCCGCTGCGCCACCACCTGGCGGAAGCTGCCCGCGTCCAGCAGGTCCGGCTCGCGGGTGACGCGCGACGTGGAAACGGAGCTGGCGTAGGTGAACTGCGGCCCGCGCGCGGTCCCCGTCTTGGTTTCCACGATGATCACGCCGTTGGCCCCGCGCGAGCCGTAGATCGCCGTGGAAGCGGCGTCCTTGAGCACGGTGACGCGGGCGATGTCGTCGGGGTTGATGAAGTTGAGCGGGCTGCGCCCCGCGGACAGGCCGCCCCCGGGCGCCAGCGGCACGCCGTCCACCACGAAGAGGGGCTCGTTGCTGGCGTTGACCGAGGTGCCGCCGCGGATGCGGATGCTGGAGGAACCCCCCGGCTCGCCGCTGCTCACCACCTGCACGCCGGCCACCTTGCCCTGGATGAGCTGGTCGGGGCTCACGATGCGCCCCGTGTTGAACTCTTCCGCCGCCACCGCGTCCACCGAGCCGGTGACGTCGCGCACGCGGCGCTCGCCGTAGCCGATGGCCACCACGCCCTCCAGCGCCACCGCCGAGGGCTGGAGCTGGAAGTTGACCGTGGCCACCCCGCCCTCGGGCACCGTCACGCTGCGCGTGTCGGCGGCGAAGCCGATGACCGAGGCGGTCACGCGGCGCGGGCCCGCCGCCACGCCGTTGATGGTGTAGGAGCCGTCCTGCGCGGTAACGGCGCGCGCGGCGGTACCCACCACGGAAACCACCGCGCTGGGGACCGCCCGGCCCCCCTGGGCCTCCGTCACCGTGCCGGTGATGCGCCCGTTCTGCGCCAGCGCGGGACCGCTGGCGAACAGCGCCGCCGTCAAGCTCACAAGTACTATCCGTCTCATCGTACCTCTTGCGAAGGGGGGTGCAGGGCAGCCGGGGGCTGCGTGATCAGGGGATTCCGCGACCGGCGAGCGTGAGGCAGGGGTCGTGACCGCCCTGTGTGCCGGCGAACCGGCGCCGCTGGCTGCGGCCGGACGAGAGCCGGAGAGCGCCGCGCGACATTGTCACGAAACTGGACAAATACGGCACGCTTCCGGGCAGCTTCCCAAAATGGGATTCGCGGGGTGGTTCGGCGCCTGGGTTCTGGAGAGCCGGGCCGGGACCTCACCGAAGCTGGACCGGCAGCGTCGGGTGTTTCACGATGCGGAAACCTGATGCTAATCTTATACGCATCCGATGTCAACATTGGCGTGCGGGCGGGGTACGCGCGCGCGAGGCCCGCCGCCCGCGCGCCCGACGGCGAGCTTCGCCCGCACGGATTCTCGCTTTTCCCGCGTGGCGGGCGGCCGGTGCCGGGGGTGGCCCGGGATGCGGATTGACACGGCACGGGCGCCGTGGTAGCTCCAGGGAAGCGCGTTCCCTCACCCCTTCCTCCGCCATCGATGCTCCGCTCCCTCCTCGTCCGCACCACGCTCGTACTGGCCGGCTGCGCGGCCGCTTCCCTCCACGCCCAGTCGTTTTCCGTGAGCGGCACCGGGGTGCGGCAGGGGCGCTTCGAGGCGGTCGCCCGCTCGCGCGACACCATCGTCTCCACCTATCCGCGCGCCGGGCGGGAGATGCACTTCCGCTTCAGCCTGGACGGGCGCGACAACGAGTTCGAGTCGGGGACGGAGCACACCCTGTACATCCGCCCCGCCGGCGGGCGCATCGTAACGCCGCTGTACGTGTTCGGCCAGGAGCAGCCCCCCTTCGTGCCCACGCCGGAGGCGTTCGCGAGCAGCGAGGAGGGGACCGCCGAGGTCACCATCCGCCTGGACCTGCGCCCCGTGCTGCGCGCGCTGGCGGCGGCGGGGTCGTACACGCCGCCCTTCGGCCCGCCGGTCCGGCGCGCGGAGCAGCTGGCCGTGTACGCCATCGGCGACGTGGAGCCGCTCAGCTGGGACGCGTCGCGGCTGCGGCCCGGCTCCCCCGCCCAGCTCACCGACGCGGACGGGGACAGCATCTACACGCTCACCCTCCAGGTGGAGGCGCAGTACACCCGCCCCCGCACGGCGACGGGCGAGGCGGTGTGGGCGCGGCGGCTGGACGTGTCGGCTTACCCGCGGCTGCACTCCAGCCAGCCGCTGGTGGACGCGCTCTACCGCATGTCGCTGGAAGAGATGCAGCAGCTGGTGCGGGAGGACGGCGCGCTCGCGGCGGGGGCCAAGTGGCCGGGGGTGTGGACGCGCGACGTGTCGTACGCCTCGGTGCTGGCGCTGGCCCTGGTGGCCCCGGACGCGGTGCGCCGCAGCCTCCTGGCCAAGGTGGACTCGGCCGGGCGCATCATCCAGGACACCGGCACCGGCGGCTCGTGGCCCGTCTCCACCGACCGCATGACGTGGGCGCTGGCCGCCTGGGAGCTGTACGCCGCCACCGGCGACCGCGAGTGGCTGCGCCGCGCCTACGACATCATCCGCCGCTCCGCCCTGGCGGACGGCCACGCCGCCTTCGACGGGGAAACGGGGCTGGTGCGGGGCGAAACCTCGTTCATGGACTGGAGGGAGCAGAGCTATCCACGCTGGATGGACCCGCGCGACATCGCCCACTCCGCCGGGATCGGCACCAACGCCGTGCACTTCGCCACCTACCGCATCCTGGGCGAGATGGCGCGCGCCCTGGGCCAGCCGGCGGCGGGGTGGGACGGGGTGGCGGAGCGGCTGCGCGCCTCCATCAACCGGCACCTCTGGCTCCCGGAGCAGGGCTTCTACTCCGTGTTCCGCTACGGGCGCGTCTTTCCGCGCCTGGCGCCGCGCTCGGACGGGCTGGGGGAGTCGCTGGCCATCATCTACGGCGTGCCGGACCCGGCGCGGCGCGCGCAGCTGGCGGCCTCCACGCCGGTGACGGAGTTCGGGATACCGGTGTTCTGGCCCTACATCCCGGGTATACCCGCGTACCACAACGGGGCGATCTGGCCCTTCGTCAACGCCTTCTGGGGGTGGGCCGCGGCGGACGCGGGGAACACGGCGGCGGTGGAGCACGCGCTGGCCTCGGTGTTCCGCCCCGCGGCGCTCTTCCTCACCAACAAGGAGAACATGGTGGCCTCCACCGGCCACTTCGACGGCACCGAGCTGAACTCGGACCGGCAGCTCTGGAGCGTGGCGGGCAACCTGGCGGCCAGCTATCGCATCCTCTTCGGGATGCGCCTGGAGGCCGAGCGCCTGGTGTTCCGCCCCGTGGTGCCCCCGGCCTACGGCGGCACGCGCACGCTGGAAAACCTGCGCTACCGCGGGGCCACGCTTTCCGTAACCGTGCGCGGCCACGGCGACGGGGTGGCGCGGGTGCGCCTGGACGGGCGCCCCCTTGCCGCGGCGGTGGTGCCGGCCACCCTCACGGGGGCGCACACGTTGGAGATCGAGATGAACGGCCGCTGGCCGGCCGGGCGCGTCGCCCTCCGGGAGAACCGCTTCGCGCCCGGAACGCCCGCCGCCTCCGTGCGCGGCGACACGCTGGAGTGGCTCCCGGTGCCCAGCGCCGTCCACTACCGGGTTTTCCGCAACGGCGCCCGGCTGGGCGAGGTGCGGGGCACACGCATGGCGGTGCGCGCCGGCGGCGTGGGGGAGTACCAGGTGCTGGCGGTGGATACCAGCGGCACGGAGTCGTTCCTGAGCGAGCCGGTGCTGGTGGCCGGCCCCGGCGCGGTGATCGTGGCCCACCCCGCCGGCGCGCCGCTGGAGCGCGAGCACGCGGGCTTCACCGGCGCGGGCTACGTGCGGCTGGAGCGCGCGCGGAACACCACGGTGCGGGTGCCCGTGCGCGTCGCGTGCGCGGGGACCTACACACTGGAGGCGCGCTACGCCAACGGGAGCGGCCCCATCAACACGGACAGCCGCGCCGCGGTGCGCACGGTGCGCATCGACGGACGCGACGCGGGTGTGCTGGTGATGCCGCAGCGCGGCCAGGGCCGCTGGGAGAGCTGGGGCTACAGCACGCGCCTGCGCGTGCCCCTGGCGCCCGGCGGCCACACCATCTCCATCGCCTACACCGCGCTGGACGAGAACATGGACCGCCACGTCAACACCGCGCTCCTGGACCACCTCCGGCTCGTGCGCGTGGACGGCCGCCCGTGCCACCGCTGAGAACGGCTATCTCACACAGAGACACAGAGGCACAGAGATCAGTTGTTCTCTGTGCCTCTGTGTCTCTGTGTGAGCTTCTTATTCCGCCATGGCGAGCAGCTCGGCCGTGTGCAGCGTGGGGCGGCCGTCGCAGAAGTCGGCGATCTGGTGGCGGCAGCTGAAGCCGGGGGCCACCACCAGGTCGTCGTCGGCGGCGGAGCGCACGGCGGGGAAGAGGACGCGCTCGCCGCAGGCCTTCGACACCTCGTAGTGGCCCTTTTCGTAGCCGAAGGAGCCGGCCATGCCGCAGCAGCCGGAGTCCAGCACGGAGAACTCCAGGCCCTCCACGCGGCCCAGCACCTCGTTGGTGGGGCCCATCCCCACGATCGCCTTCTGGTGGCAGTGGCCGTGGACCACGGCGCGCCGCTCCAGCCGGCCGGGGCGCCAGTCCGGGAGGGCGGCGAGGAACTCTTCCAGCATCACGGACGCGCTGGCCAGGCGCTTGGCGCGCGGGTCGCGCACCAGGTCCGGGAGCTCGTCGCGCAGGGTCAGGATGCAGCTCGGCTCCACGCCCACGACCCACGCGCCCGCCTCCACCTCGGGCAGGAGCGTCTCCAGCAGCTCCGTCTGCAGCGCGCGGCCGTGGTCCAGGAGGCCGTTGGAGATGGCGGCGCGGCCGCAGCACACGGATTTCGCCGGCAGCTTCACGTCGAAGCCGGCGCGCTCCAGAACCGTGGCCGTGGCGTGCAGCGGGCCGGGCTGGAAGAAGTTGTGGAAGGTGTCGTCCAGCAGGATCACCGTGGGGCGACCCGTGGACGGCCTGGGCTTCCACGCGCGGCGGAAGGGCTCGCGCGCCAGCGGCGGCAGCTCGCGGCGCGGATCCATGCGGCCCACGCCCTTGATGGCGCCGCCGAAGAGGCGGCTTCCCAGGTTGGCGAGCCCCGGCGCCAGGCTCCCCGCCCGCGCGAAGTCGCGGATGCGGCCGAAGAAGAGGGCGTCGCGCGGGGTGCCCGTCTCGCGGTAGTGCTGCGCCAGGTATTCCACCTTGTAGCGCGCCATGTCCACGCCCACGGGGCACTCCGTCTTGCACGCCTTGCATCCCAGGCACAGGTCGAGCGCCTCCATCACGGCCTCGCTCTTCATCCCCGGGAGGTTGCCGCGCATGGCCTCGCGCAGGGCGTTGGCCCGGCCGCGGGTGGCGTGCTGCTCCTCCAGCGTCACCATGTGCGAGGGGCACATGGTGCCCGTGTCCAGCTTGCGGCACACGCCCATCCCGTTGCACTTCTCCACCGCCACGTCCCACCCGCCGTCGGCCGAGTAGTCGAACCACGTTTCCGGCGCGCCCGCGTCCGCCACGGCGTCGAAGCGCAGGTTGTCGGACATGCGCTGGTAGGGCGGAACGATCTTGCCGCCGGGGTTCATCCGCCCGTGCGGATCGAATACCTGCTTGACCTCCTGGTGCAGGCGGATGATCTCCGGCCCGAACATGAGGGGGAGGAACTCGGAGCGTGCCAGCCCGTCGCCGTGCTCGCCCGACAGCGACCCGCCGAACTCCACCACCAGCTCGGCGATGTCGCGCGCGATCCCCTGCATCCGCGTGATGTCTTCGCCGCGCTTCAGGTCCAGGTCCACGCGGATGTGCAGGCACCCCTGCCCCGCGTGTCCGAAGTACCCAGTGGTGGTGCCGTGGCGCTGCACCACCTCCTCGAAGCGGCGCGTGTACTCGCCCAGCCGCTCGGGGGGGACGCCCGTGTCCTCCACGAACTCCTGCGGCTTGATGTTCTTGTTGGGGGTGGTGAGGTAGAGGAGCCCCGTGGCCGCCTGCCGCAGCGCCCACGCCGCCATCTGCTCGCGCGCCGTGAGGTACACGTTGGCCTGCGGCGCGCCCGGCAGCCCCTTGGCCCGCGTCGCGAAGTCGTGCGCCAGCCCCGCCACCTCCTCGGCCGTGGTGCCGCTGAACTCGCAAAAGAGCACGCCCAGCGCGTCCGGCGCCGCCATAGCCGCCGTGTCGCGGAAGTCCAGCAGCGAGCGCGCCCCCTGCAGCACCCGGCTGTCCACGATCTCCAGCGCCGACAGCGAAGCCTCCTGCAGGATGGCGGGCACGGCGTCCATCGAGGTGAAGCGCTCGCGGAAGGAGAGGAGGACGAGCGAGCGCGCCGGCGGCACCGGCACCAGCCCCAGCTCCGCCTCCACCACCGTCGCCAGCGTCCCCTCCGACCCTACGATGAGGCGCGCCAGGTTGAGCGAGTCGCCCTCCAGCATCGCGTCGAAGTTGTAGCCGGACACACGCCGCGGGATCTTTGGATAGCGCGCCAGGATGCGCTCCCGCTCCGGCTCCAGCACGCCGAGCACGGCGCGGGCGATCTCCCCCTCCAGCCCCGGCATCCGTGCCACCTCCTCGCGGGGGACGGCGCCGAAGTGGGCGCAGCTCCCGTCGGCCAGGATGCACTCCAGCGAGTGCACGTGGTCCCCCGTCTTGCCATAGACCAGGGAGCGCGCGCCGCAGGAGTTGTTGCCGATCATCCCGCCCAGCGCGCACTGGCGGATGGTGGCCGGGTCGGGGCCGAAGTGGAGCCCGTACGGCGCGGCGGCGCGGTTGAGGCGGTCCAGCCGCAGCCCCGGCTCCACGCGCGCGGTGCGGCGGTCCGGGTCGATCTCGATCACCCGGTTCATGTACTTGGAGAAGTCCATCACCAGCGCGCTCCCCACCGACTGCCCGGCGAGCGCCGTCCCCCCGCCGCGCGGCAGGATGGCGACCCCGGCTTCGGCGGCCAGCTTCACCGTGGCCTCCACGTCGCTGGCCTCCCGCGGCACCACCACGCCCACGGGGAGGATCTGGTACAGCGACGCGTCGGTGCTGTACAGGAGCCGCGACTTGGCGTCGAACCTCACCTCGCCGCGGATTTTTTCCCTGAGCGCGCGCTCGAGCTTCGCCGCGCGCGGATCGTTCTGGACGACGGGGAGGGGCACGATGGTGTCCTGGTGCGTGAGTGCGTTTGCCGCGAAGTGCGTCGGTGCACGGGTAGAGAGCTCGATGGCGTCCGCGGGGGCCCTCACCCCCCCGACCCCCCTCTCCCAAAAAATGGGCGAGGGGGGCGCATCTTCTGTGTATGCCGGCGTCCACGTTCGTGGTGGAACCGCGGCTCTCCAAGGAGCGGCCTTCCAAGATCCGCGGATGGCCGGAATGCGCCCCCCCTCCCCCAAGGTTGGGGGAGCGGGGGTGGGGGGGTGGGGGCCCTCTCGGCGCGCCGCAGCCCATCCCGCCGTACTTGAGCACCTCGTGAATCTTGCGCGGCCCGCCCAGCCCGGCAAATCGCCTGCCGCCCGCCCGCGGGAACCCCCGCACGGTCCGGTGTACCAGAGGGCCGGGGCGCGAGGGTCGTGCGCCGCGCGCTTTCAACCGACGTCCATACGATGCACGTTTACCTTCGAGATGATCCCGTCGCCCTCGAGATCCGCGAAGTGGACCACGAGGGACTGCTTCCGGAAGAGGCCGAGCTGATCCCCGTCGCCTTCTACGCCGACGGCAACGACCGGCCCTCGTTCCGCGCGCTGCTGCCTCCGGAGACGCTCACCATCCTGGAGGAAGCGCTCCAGAGCCCCGTGCAGCTCGGCCTGCTGGCCGAGGAGCCGGAGGAGGGCGCGGAGATCCACGCCATGGTCGGCCTCTCCATCCCCGTGGAGCAGCTTCCCGAGGGCGTGGCGCCCAGCGAGGAAGACGAAGAAGGGGGGGACGAGCCGCTGGAACCCTGGCAGTCCGGCTCCAGCGGCGACGCGTGGCGCGGCGACGACGCCGATCCGGAAGACGGGCCGCGCACCGTGATGCTGGCCTTCGCGCCCCTGGTGCGCCTCACCCGCCGCTTCCCGGACGACTTCGGCGAGGAGCTGGCGGACCTGCTGGAAAGCGCCCTTTCCGGCGCCACCAAGCCGTCGCTGCAGGCGCGCGTGGACAGGATGCTGGGCGGGCCCTGACGCGCTCCGCACGACCGCCCCTCCCCGGCTCCGACGGGGAGGGGTTCGCACTGGACCTCGATCGCGGCGCCTCCGATGACACGAGTTCCGTACGTCGTCCTGCTGGCTCTCGGCCTGAGCGGGTGCTACGGCCGCCCCGGTGAACGCTGGAACGGCGGCCCCGTCCCCCAGAAGATCACCGCAGGGTGGTATGTAGCCAACCACCCGAACTGCATCGACGACTGCGGAGCCGCCGAGGGCGCGCGCAGGGAAGCGCTCTGGGCGCGGATCCGCGAGCGGCCGGACCTGGTCGAGGCGCTCATCGAGGTGGTGGAGAGCCGGCGGGACTCCTGGACGCGTTCCAACGCGACGCTGAACCTTGGCTTCACCGCACAGGAGCGGGCGCACCGCTACCTGGTGGCGGCGCTGGACACGGCGGGCGACGATGACGTACGTACACGGCTTCTGCTCGCCTTTGGCAGTGGCAACCGGCCGGTTCCCTCCTACGTGTACGGGGCGCTCGAACGCACGGTGTCCGCCGGGTATTTCCAGGGCGGTAGCGCGGCGATCAGCACCCTGGCGGCGCTGGGGACCGAGCGCGCACGGGCGATTCTCCAACACGCGGCGAGCCGGGGGCCGGACCAGTACACGCAAACCTTCGCGCGGCAGGCGCTCCAAGCGTGGAAGCCGCGCCCGGACCGGGAGCCGTGACTCGGCAGAACGTGCGGCGAACCACGGAGATGAGGAGGCGCGGAGAATGTTCTCCGTGCCTCCTCTCCTGCGTGAGCCATGGACCTTCAGCGCTCGGCCTTGAGGGGAGGCGTGCAGATCTCGCCCCGGTCCCCGCTCCGCGCCCGCTCCACGACGGGGACCACGCGGTACTCGCCCCGACGCGAGCATGGCGGCGAGCGGCAGGAGGATGAGGGGGCGCATCTCGGTCCCCGTTAGTTGCGGAGCTGCGTCGGGAGAACGAAGGCCGGACGGGTGCGCGCATCCGCCGGCACCCTTATTCTCTCCGCATGACGGAATCGTACCCCGCTCCCTACCGCGGCCGCTTCGCGCCCAGCCCCACGGGATCGCTGCACGTGGGCAACGCGCGCACCGCCCTGCTGGCCTGGCTGCACGCGCGCGCGGCGGGCGGAAGCTTCGTGATGCGCGTGGAAGACCTGGACTTCGGGCGCGTGCGGCCCGGGATCATGGAGGCGCAGCTCGACGAGCTGCGCTGGCTGGGGCTGGACTGGGACGAGGGGCCCGACGTGGGGGGCCCGCACGCGCCCTACGTGCAGTCGCGGCGGGTGGAGGGGTACGAGGATGCGCTGCGCCGCCTGGCCGCCGCCGGTCTGCTCTTCGCCTGCGGCTGCTCGCGGCGCGACATCGCGGCCGCCGCAAGCGCCCCGCACGCCGGCGACGAGGGCCCGCGCTACGCCGGGATGTGCCGCGAGCACGCCGTCCCCGCCGGCGCGCCCCTCACGCGCTGGGCCGTCTCCGAGTACGCGCTCCGCTTCCGCCTGGCGGAGGACGAGGAGGTGTGCTTCGACGACGGCGTGCACGGCCGCGCCTGCTTCCGCCCCGCCGCGGAGACGGGCGATTTCGTGGTGCGGCGCAAGGACGGCGTGGCCGCCTACCAGCTCGCCGTGGTGGTGGACGACGCGGCCATGGGGATCACCCACGTGGTGCGCGGCGGCGACCTGCTGGGCTCCACCGCGCGCCAGCTCCTCCTCTTCCGCGCGCTGGGCCTCCCCGAGCCGCGCTACACCCACGTCCCCCTCCTGCTGGGCGCGGACGGCGAGCGGCTGGCCAAGCGGCACGGCGCCGTCTCCCTCACCGAGCTGCGCCGCGAGGGGATCGCGCCGGAGGCCGTGGTGGGGTGGCTCGCCTCCACCTGCGGCCTCGCCGTCCCCGGCGAGCGCCTCCCCCCCGCCGAGCTCGTCCCCCGCTTCGCCATCGAGCGCATCCCCGCCACGCCCTACGTGGTCACCGGCGCCTCGCTCGCGGCGCTGCACGGGTGAACGGCGGGGCTCGCACAGAGACACAGAGGCACAGGGGGGCGTCGCAGCCGGGATCGTCCGGAATGATCTGCAACAGGATGCCGGGCGAGGAAAAGATTGCCGGGTGTTTGGGGAGGCGTGCCGCGGGCCATGGGGGGAGAAAACGCGGCGTGGGCGGGGCTAGCTGGTTGCGCGGCAGGCACTTGGGACACCCGCGCACGGAGCGCTATTTCAGATCGGGCGGGGAACGCTTATCTTCGCGGTAATCACCGACACGAATCCCGCCGCCGTACCGTTCCCCTGTTCAGTCCAGGAGATCCACCCATGAAGCGCTGCGTGCTCGCGCTCGCCGGGCTGCTCGCGCTCCCCGTGTGCGCCCAGGCCCAGACCGGCCCCGTGTACACTCCCGAGCCTCATCCCCAGCAGTTGCCGCAGTCGCGGTTCTCCATCACCCCGTTCGTGGCGGCGCGCGTGCCGTACAACACGGGGAGCTTCTACGTGTTCGGGCTCGGCACCGACCAGGACATCCTGGTGGAGACCCAGCGCGAGGGGACGCCGGCCGTCGGGCTGAACGCCGACGTGCGGGTGGTGGGGCCCTTCTCGCTGACGGGCGGGGTGGCGTACAGCGGGGGGCAGCAGGACATCTACACCTTTGGCACCGCGGGCGACTCGGTGCCCGAGGGGCGCTTCATCACGGACGCGCCGTCGATGGCGTTCGCCAAGCTGGGGATCACGGCGCGCCTTCCCGACCCCATCCGCGACGACCGCCGCTTCCACCCGTCCGCGTTCGTGACGGTGGCGCCGGGGATCGTGTACCTGAACCATCGCTCGTCGTCCGCCTTCGACGACAGCTACCACTTCGCGCTGAACCTGGGCGCCGACGCCACCACGCGCATCGGCCGCAGCAACTTCGCGCTGCAGATCGGTCTGGAAGACTACATCACCTTCTGGCGCACCGACGAGTTCATCGCGCGCGACCTGGGCTTCTTCGCGGACGATCCGCGCTTCGAGGGGAACCCGGTGGGGGTGGATTACGACTACTCCACCGGCAACATCTTCCTGCTGCGCCTGGGCGTCTCCTACCGCCCCGCCCGCTCGCGGCCCATGGCCCTGCGCCCCTACAACCCGCCTCCGCCCGCCGCCGCGCCGGCCCGCGCCGCCACCACGCCGGTGCGCGTGTGCGTGGTGCAGAACGGCGAGCTGGCCCAGGTGGACGCCGTGTACGATCCGGAGCGCGCGGACACGCTGATCGGCGGCCGCCCGGTGGCCATGGTGCACGCCTCCGACGCCCTTCCCTACGCGGCGGGCGCCTCCTGGTTCATCAACCACGAGCCGGTCCAGGTCCGCGGCCGCACCTTCGCGAAGTACGGCCTCCCCCGCGCCCTGGCGCCGCAGCAGCTGCAGCGCATGGGCGAGTTCCGCGGCGTGCCCCTCTTCGTGGAGGCCGGCACCCGCGAGCCGGACGTCTACTACGTCCCCGTGCGCCCCGGCTGCGAGTTCCAGCCGTACCAGAGCTCCGAGACCACCGGCGCCGTCCGAGGCTGAAAAAGCTGGGGCTCACACAGAGGCACAGAGGCACAGAGATAAGTTCTTCTCTGTGCCTCTGTGCCTCTGTGTGATCAACAGCCGGTCAGCGCCTGCTCGCGCACGGCACGCCTGGCCCGCGCCCGCGAAACGCTCCACGAGCGCCAGTCGGACTCGGCATCGGGGCCCCAGCGGCGCAGGATGCGCTCGGCGGCGATGCAGCGTTCCCTTGCGGGGGCGCGCGGGAGGGCGGCCAGGAGCGCGGGGACGGCGTCGGCGCTGAGGCCGGCGGCGTAGCGCGCGTCGAAGGGGCGCTCGGCCACGGCGCGGGCGGCGTTCGTGCGCACGATGCGCGCGTCCGGGTTGGCGGCGTGGAGGAGGACCAGCGCCTCGGCCGCCATCAGCACCGCGCCGAACACGAAGCGGTCGCGCCGGCCGCGCAGCACCGTGGCGCAGAACCAGGCGAACACGGCCGCCAGCCAGAACATGAACACCGTGGTGTAGACCCGCAGCTCCGTGAGGCCGTACTCGTTCTGGTACAGGCGCATGCGGTGCAGTGCGGAAGCCATGATCACCATCAGCAGTGCCACCTGCACGCCCGCCAGCCAGCGGAAGACGCGCTCGTGGCGCGGCTCGCCGCGCCGCATGGCCGCGTGCAGGCCCAGCAGGAGCGGCAGCACCAGCCCAGCTACCGTCACCAGCTCGAAGAAGCCGCGCCGCGCGTAGTCCGCGTGCCGCATCGCCACCGGCGCCGCGCCGAAAAGGTAGGGGAGCTGCACCAGCACGAAGGAGAGGAAGAGCGCGTTCAGCAGCGCCAGCACCGTCCCCACCTCCACCACGCCCAGGAAGGGTGGCGGCAGCGCGGGCTCGGGCACCTCTTCCGCCTCGTCGCACAGCGCCAGGGTGCGCAGCACGCCCCCGGACACCCACGCCACCGCGCCGCCCAGGAAAAGGTGCGACACGACGACGACGGCGTCGATGCGGACGACGCGGTTCAGCACCCCCTCGAAGGCGGCGTCGGCGGCCGCCAGGAGTGCCGCGAAGATGCCCACCAGGGGGAGCGCCAGCGCGAGCCCCCGCAGGAGCGGGAGCGCGTAGCTCGCGCCACGTCCCCGCCCCACCTCCGCCCAGCGCACATCGCCCACGAGGAGCGCGGGGAGTCCTGCCAGCGCCTCGAACGCGCCGCGCGCCACCCCGATGACGTACGATGCGACGCCGCCGGTGCGCAGCCGCGCCCCCCGCGTGCGGTGCATCGCCAGCGCCAGCACTACCAGGAGCGCGGCGATGTCCAGCCCCTTCAGCGTGGGCGAGTCGCGCCACGCCATCAGCGCCGCGATGCCGATGGCCAGCGGCACCCAGCTTCGCGCCGCCACCTCCAGCCCAGCCCAGCGCCGCAGCCCCACCGCCGCGCCCACCAGCGCCAGCGTCCACAGCGTCAGGTTGATCCCCCACGGCGACGCGCGCAGCAGGACATCCCCCAGCACCCCCAGCCCCGCGGCCCCGCCCAGCACCCCCAGCGCCCCCCGTGTGCCCGCGCTCATCGGCGCCACC
The DNA here is from genome assembly GCA_902805735.1 of uncultured Gemmatimonadota bacterium. Taxonomy (GTDB): domain Bacteria; phylum Gemmatimonadota; class Gemmatimonadetes; order Longimicrobiales; family Longimicrobiaceae; genus Longimicrobium. The sequence continues at coordinate 25,422 of CADCTW010000066.1, forward strand.
TCGTAAACCCTCTCGGCGGCGGGTGCCGCCATCGGCTCGTGCGTGCTCATCTTGTTCCTCTCCGTGTCTCTGTAGCTTCGTGTGAGCCTGCTTTTCACCCTGCGGCCGCCACCGGAACGCCCCCGAAGCGCCGCTCGCGCCGGTGGTACTCGGAGACGGCGTCGGCCAGGGCGCCGGCGTCGAAGTCGGGCCACATGCGCGGGGTGAAGAGGAGCTCGGCGTAGGCGCACTCCCAAAGGAGGAAGTCGCTGAGCCGCTGCTCGCCCCCGGTGCGGACGAGGAGGTCCACGTCCGGCGCGCCGTCGCCCAGCGCGCGGGCGAAGTCGTCGCGCGTGGCGCCGGCGGAGAGGCGGGCGGCGGCCGAGACCAGGGCATCGCGGGCGGAGTAGTCCAGCGCGATGCGCAGGTGCATCCGGCTCCCATCCGCCGTGGCGGCCTCGGCGCCGTCGACGGCGCGGCGCAGCGGCTCGGGAAGGCGGTCGCGGCGGCCGATGACGCTCATGCGGATGTCGTTCTCCACGCAGCGCTGCGTCTCCGCCGCCAGGTAGATGCGGAAGAGCCGCATCAGCCCGCCCACCTCGCGCTGCGGGCGCCCCCAGTTGTCGGACGAGAAGGCGTACAGCGTCAGCATCCCCACGCCCAGCCCGGGCGCGCCCTCCACCACCTTCCGCACCACACGGGCGCCCTCGCGGTGCCCCGCCACCCGCGGCAGCCCCCGCGCGTTCGCCCAGCGTCCATTCCCATCCATGATGATGGCCACGTGGATTCCCTTCATCCTCCCCTCCCGGTTCGTAGTGAAATTCTCAAAGCACTCTGTACTGTAAAGTACACCGGCGAAAAAAAAGGCCGTGCGGCGGTCACCCGTCGCGCACGGCCTGGATCAGCGCTTCCATGTGGTCGAGGTACGCGGCCAGCGCCCGGCGCCCGGTGTCCGCCAGGCGGAACTCGGTGCGGGGGACGCGCCCCTCGAAGCTCTTGGTGCACTCCACGTACCCCGCCTCTTCCAGCTTGCGGGCGTGCACGCTCAGGTTGCCGTCGGTCAGGCTCAGCATGTCCTTGAGCTCGTTGAACGACAGCGACTGGTTGACGGCCAGCGCGCTCACGATCCCCAGGCGCACGCGCTCGTGGATCAGCCGGTCCAGCTCGGCCGCGCTTCCATCCGCCCCGCCCACCACGGAGCGGAGGGTAAAGTCCTGTCCCTCGCGGGTTTCGCGCTTCGCCTCAGCCACCGTACCTCCGCGCGATCAGGGTTCCAAAGACCACGTGCAGCCCGCCGAAGCCCACCGCCATGTAGGCGTTGCCCCACGACGCGGGCGAGACCAGGGCCACCGTGCCCAGCGCCATGAAGATCAGCCCCATCACCGGCACCGCCGGCACCGAGAACGCCCCCGCCGTCAGGATGCCCACCCCGAAGAGGAGCATCCACATCCCGGGGAGCAGGGTGACGCTGCCGGCGTGGAAGAGCACCGCCGTGAGCACCGCCCCCGCCACCAGCGGCGGCGCCAGCGACAGCATGAACTTGCGTCCGGGACCGCTGAGCAGGGGCATCCGCGCGGCGCGGGCCTTCATCGCCGTGGTGAGCACGCCGATGGCCACCGACACCACCGCGGCCAGCATCCAGGTGGCCAGCCACAGCTCCGGCGACCCCTGCTGCGACGCCAGCCACGCGGCCAGGAACCCCGTCACCCCGATCACCACCTGCCCCCAGCCGGAAACGGCCGTGAAGCTGCCCGCCCGCTCCATCGTCTCGCGGATGAAGCGGAGGTTGTCCATCGCGCGGGCATGAAGCTCCAGCGACGGCTCTTCGTCGGGAGTCTCTTCTTCGCGCCGGATCGGGTGGATGGTCGCCATGATCCCAAGATGCACGGGTTTGGAGCGCCAGTCAAGTGCTTTGCAAAGTAAAGCACGAATTGTGCCGGTGAAGTTGGCTCACGGAGCCTACCTGGGGCGCAGCAGGGGCGCGAGCACCGGGGCGCGGCCGTCGATCGCAGGGTTGGGGCGCAGGCGCAGGATGGTGGTGAGGAGCGGATAGATGTGCACGTTCTCGAACGCGGGGACGCGGGTGCGCGGGCGGAAGGCCGGTCCGTTCGCGGCGAAGAAGGCGCGCATCGAAGGGGTCCGCGGGTCGTAGCCGTGGTTCGCGGGATCGCCTTTCGGGGCTCCGGGACGGCGGCGGATGGCGACGAGGTCCGGCGCGCGCATCTCCACCAGGAGGTCGCCGGCGCGGGGCGAAGCGCCGAGACGGTAGCGCGCGGGGATCTCGCTGCGCCGGTACACTCCGGCCGCGTTCAGCCCCGCGCGCAGGGCCGTGCGGGCCCGCTCCAGCGCCGCCGTATCCCCGTCGAAGAAGAGCGAGGTCGTGGGCCCGGTGCCCACCACGCGCACGCCCTGCAGCGGGATGTGGTCCGAAAGGTACTCGGTGCGCCCGTTTCGCACGTCCTGCATCCCGTGGTCGCTCACCAGCACCACGTTCACCTGCCCCGCGATGGGGAGGCGCGCGATGCCGTCCAGCAGCCGGCTCACCGCCTCGTCCACCCGCCCCACCGCCGCGCGCACCTGCGGCGAGCCCGGCGGATGATGCCCTTCATCCACCTCGGAGATGTAGACGGTGACCAGGTGCGGCCTGCGGTCGGGCGGGAGGCGCAGCCACCTGAGCACCTGGTCCATGCGCGTCGCGCTCGTCACCGACTGGTCGTAGCGCGCGTGGTACGCCGGCAGCACGCCACCGATGGGCACCTGCGAGCCGGGCCAGTACAGCGCCGCGCTGAGCATCCCCTGCCGCTCGGCGGTGACCCACACCGGCTCGCCGCCGTACCAGCGCGGGTCGCGCTCGGAGGCCAGGTGCCCGACCTTGAACGAGTCGCGCAGCACGGGGTCCCACATCTGGTTCCCCACGATCCCGTGCCTGCCGGGGTACATCCCCGTGACGATGGAGTAGTGGTTGGGGAACGTCTTGGTGGGGAATACGGGGATCATGTACGGCGCCGACACCCCCTCGCGGCGGAGGCGGGCGATGCGCGGCGCCGGCACGCTCTTCACGTAGCCCGGATGGAACCCGTCGAGCGAGACCAGCACCACGTACGGCTTCGCCTGTTGAGCCGGGGCGTTGCGCCGCTCCGCCTGCACGATCACCTCCTGCGCCGGCAGCGCCCGAACGCCGATCAGCAGCGCCAGCAGGGCGAAAAAGAAGCGTAGCGGAGATGCATTCATCTCCCTGCCTCCGTGTCTCTGTGCGAGCCCGCGAGCGCCGCGTCCACCTCTCGCCGCAACCCCTGGCGAAACGCCTCGGGACCGAAGCGGAGGGCGTTCGCCCGGCAGGCGGCGGAGGAGATGTCCGCGGCCTCCAGGCGGTCCAGCGCGTCGAGCAGCGCCTCGGGGGTGGCTTCGTCGAACAGGACGCCCGTGGGCTCGGGATGGTCCAGGCCGCGCACGATTTCGCACGCGCCGCCCACGCCCAGCGCGGCCACGGGGGCGCCGGCCGCCTGCGCTTCGGCCATGACGATCCCGAAATCCTCCGGCGCGGCGTACACGAAGGCGCGCGCGCGGCCCATCAGCGACGCCAGCTCCGCATCGTCCACGGCGCCCACGAAGCGCACGTTCTCGCCGGCGATGCGCTCCAGCCGCGGGCGCTCGGGACCGTCGCCCGCCACGATCAGCTCCCGATCGCTGCGGGAAAAGGCGCGCACCACCAGCTCCAGGTTCTTGAACGGGTTCATGTACGCGGCGGTCAGGTAGAACCCGTCGCGCCGCGCGGCTGGCGTGAAGCGGCCGACCTCGACGGGCGGGTAGACGACCGACGCGGGGCGGCGGTGGACCTTTTCGATGCGCCGCGCCACGAAGCGCGAGTTGGCGACCCAGCGGTCCACCCCGTGCGCGCTCCCCCGGTCCCACTGGCGCAGGTAGTGGAAGACGGCCGCCGCCGCCCAGCGTCGCGGCCCGCGGCGCCACCCGAAGCGCTCCAGGTAGTGCGCCTGCAGATCCCAGACGAAGCGCAGCGGCGAATGGACGTAGGCCACGTGCACCTGGTCCGGCCCCACCACCACCCCTTTCGCGAACCCCGAGCTGCTGGAGATCACCAGGTCGTACCCGGAAAGGTCGAGCTGCTCCACCGCCGCCGGCATCAGCGGCACGTAGTACCAGCACATGGCCCGCACCGCCGGAAAGCGCCGCAGGAAGGACGTGCGCGGCACCCGCCCGCCCAGAAACGCGCGCTCCCCCGGCTCCAGCGCATCCACAAGCGTGAACACGTCCGCGTCCGGAAACACGCGCAGGATCTCCGCCAGCGTCCTCACGCTGCCGTCCACCCGAATGAGCCAATCGTGCACCACCGCCACGCGCGGTGCCCCTCCTCCGTGTCTCTGTGCCTCTGTGTGAGATCGCCGTTTCATGCCGCGAAGATGCGCGCGGTCGCGGTCGGCGCGCCCGATGGGTCCAGGCGGCGGGCGGCCATGAGGCCGGATTTCATCGCCATCTCGATGTCCGCGTACATCCAGCCACCGTAGCGGCCCGTGGTGAGGATGCCGCGCTCCGAGAGCGCGCGCCGGATGCGCTCCAGCGTGCGCCGGTAGCCGCGCAGGAAGAGCACGTAAGCGTAGGGAACGTGCCACGCGTCGTAGTGTTCCACGGCCTCGCGGGGGACGACGCCCTGCGCGTGGAGCCAGGCCAGCACGCTCTCCCGGTCCGGCGCCACCGTCCCGGCGCACTCCAGCAGGATGGACGTGCCGCCGGCCGGAGCTAGATCCGCGGAGATGCGCTCCAGGCGCGTCATGCGGTAGAAGGGCACGTCCGCGTCCGGGAAGTACGTCCAGATGTCGGGGAGCGCGGCGCCCGTGGTGCGCGCGCCCACCTGCACCACCGTGATGGGGACGGCCGCCAGCGTGCTCCCCAGCTCGCGCACCTCGTCCGGCACGCCCTCCAGCATCTTCAGCAGCTCGGGGAGCGGCAGGGAGCTGACGAGGTTGCGGTAGCGGAACTCGCGCCCGTTCGCTACCGTCACGGTGCGGCTCGCGGCGTCCACCCGCACGGCCTCGGCGCCGGTCAGCACGTCGCCCCGCCCCAGCTCCGCCAGCACCTTGGGGATCAGCGCGATCCCCTCGCGGCCGGCCGGGTAGAACAGCTCCGGCGCGCCCGCTGGGTCGCCCTCGCCGGCCAGCACCGCGCGCCCGTTCTCCGACGGGATGGTCCAGCGCAGCGGCGCGGCCTCCAGCTCGTCCAGCGGCACGCCGTAGAGCTTCTCGTTGTAGGGCTGGAAGAAGTGCTGGAAGAAGCCGGGCCCGAACTCGCCCCGCAGCCACTCGCGAAACGTTGCCGCCCCGTCACTGCCCGTCCCCGCGAACGGGTTGTCGCGGAAGCCGGCGAGGCACTCGTCGCGTGTGGCGTCCGGGAGCGCTCGGGCGTTGAACTGGTACGGGTACGGGATGCGGCGCCCCCCCTGCCAGATCGAGTTGGTGCGCGGAAAGGAGTGCAGGCCGCCCGGAAGCAGCCCCCGCAACGCCTCCAGCAGCCGCCGGCTGCGGAAGAAGATCACGTGGGGAACGCTGTCGAACACGTAGTCGCCGCGCGCGTGCACCCGCAGCAGCCCGCCGACCTCGTCCGCCGCCTCCAGCACGGTGGCGGAGCGGTGGGCGGGAAGCGCGGCGCGGCAGGCCAGCCCCGCCAGCCCGCCGCCCAGGATCAACACGTCGCTCAAGACGCCTCTACGAAGATCGGATGCACGAGATACGGCACGCGTTCACGGTGGACGTGGAAGAGTGGTACCATCCGCTGCGCTTCTACCGCGACACGGCGGCGGTGGAGACGCGGCGGCTCCGCACGGGGCTCGACCGCATCACCGCGCTGCTGGACGAGCGGGGGGTGCGCGGCACCTTCTTCTGGGTGGCGGACACGGCGCTCGCCTACCCTGCGCTGGTGCGGGAGCTGGCGGACGCCGGACACGAGACGGGATGCCACAGCTTCGCCCACGACCGCATGGTCTACGACCAGACCCCCGAAGCCTTTCGGGACGAGACGGCGCGGGCGCTGGCCGTGCTGCAAGATATCACCGGGGAGCGCGTGCGATCCTATCGCGCCCCCTGCTTCAGCGTGACGGGCGCCTCGCTCTGGGCGCTCGACGTGCTGGCGGAGCTGGGAGTCACGCTGGACAGCAGCATCTTCCCCGTAAAGAACTGGCGCTACGGCATCCCCGGCCATCCGCGCCACCCCGTGCCCGCCGCGCAGGGGCGGCTGTGGGAGGCCCCGCTCGCGGCGCGCACCGTCGGCCCCTTCACCTTTCCGGCGGCGGGCGGCGCGTACTTCCGCATCTACCCGTACCGCTTCACCGCCGCCAACATCCGCGCGGCCCGCGAGCCGGTCGTCTTCTACATCCACCCCTGGGAGCTGGACCCGGAGCACCCCTTCGTGCGCATCCCGTGGAAGCCGTGCGCCACGCATTACGCCAACCTGCGCCGCACCGAGCCGCGCCTCCGCCGCCTGCTGGCCGACTTCCCCTTCGCGCCGCTGGGCGAGGTGGTGGCCGCGCGGAGGGGCGCATGAGCCGTTTCTGGCGGGGCGGCGGCAAGCGCGCCGCGGACGTGGCGCTGACGCTCGCGCTCGCCCCCGTGTGGGTGCCGCTGACGGGGGCGCTCGCGGCGCTGGTGGCCGTGACGACGGGGCGCCCCGCGTTCTTTGCCCAGCGGCGCGTGGGGCGGAATGGACGCCTCTTCACCCTGTGGAAGCTGCGCACCATGCGTCCCGGCGCGCCCCCCGCCCCCGGCGGCCGTTTCGAGCACTGGACGTACGGCGGCGATCCGCGCGTTACCCCCGTGGGCCGCTGGCTGCGCCGCTACCGGCTGGACGAGCTGCCGCAGCTCGCGCAGGTGCTGCGCGGCGAGATGTCGCTGGTCGGCCCGCGGCCCGAGACGCCGGAGGTCACGGACGGGCTCGCCGCGCGCCTCCCCGGCTACCGGCGGCGGCTGGAGGTGGCGCCGGGGCTCACCGGGCTGTGCCAGGTCTCCGACGCGTACGGGCGCTTCGCCACCTGGGACGAGATCGCCCGCAAGCTGGAGCTTGACCTGCGCTACGTGGAGCGCGTCTCCCTGCGCACCGACGCGGCCATCCTCGTGCGCACCGCGCGGGTGCTGGCGCGCGGGTCAGGCGTCCAGTAGCGCGGGGGCCTGCAGCGCGGCGATCGTGCGCCGCAGCGCGTCCTCCAGCTCCACCGAAGGCCGGTATCCCAGCACCCGCCGCGCGCGCTCCAGGCAGGGCACGCGGTCCCAGTCGTCGCGAAAGGGCTGGGTGTAAAGCTCCGCGTCCGTGAGGATGGGAAGCGGCCGCTCGATCACCCCCATCTCCACGGCGATCCGGTTCATCCGCTCCGCCAGGTCGGCGATGGACACCGGGCGGTCGTTGCCGATGTTGAACGCCCCCGCCGAGCCCGTCCCCCGCGCCGCGTGGGCCAGCGCCCGCTCCACCCCGTCCAGCGTGTCCGTGTAGAACGAGAAGCAGCGCGTCTGCGCCCCGCTCCCGCTCAGCCGCAGCGGCTCGCCCAGCTCGATGCTGCGCAGGAAGCGGGGGACGACGCGCCTGGCGTCCGGGTAGTCCATCCCGGGCCCCACGCAGTTGAAGATGCGCACGGTGACGCTGCGCGCCGGCGACGCGGCCACCACCTTCTCCTCCACCGACTTGATCTTGGGATAGATCCAGCGGCCGACGTCCGCGTGCTCGAACAGGACGTCGTCGTCCTCGGCCATGGGCGCGCCGCCGTGCACCCGCGAGTGCATCCCGTACACGTCCGCGGACGAGCCAAAGAGCACCACGTGCCGCGGCGTGAGCGCGTCCACCAGGTTGAGCGTCCCCGTCAGGTTGCGCGCCGTCCCGATGGGGTCGTCGATCGTCTCCCCCACCCCCACCGGGCTGGCGAAGTGGACGATCCACGGGTTCTCCCCCGCCAGCCCCGCGACGGCCGCGCGGTCGAGGGTGGAGCCGTGCACGCACTCGATGGAGGGATGCCGCAGCTCCGGGCCCCGGAACCCGCTGTTGGGGCAGCTCAGGTCGTCCAGCACGGTGACGCGCCACCCGGCCTCGGCGTAGCGCCGCGCCAGGTGGCGGCCCAGGAAGCCGGCTCCTCCGGTGATCAGGATCTTGTTCATGGCACCTTGGTTCACCGCGCGATCCCCGCCGACACCAGCACCCCTGCCTCCGGGCTGAACCGGGTGAGCCCCGCCACCCCTTCCACCCGCACCCAGCGCCGCCGCCCGATCCGCACCCCCAGCCGCGCCTCGCCCAGCGACTCGTTGCCGCGGATCTCCCGGTGCCCGCTCCCCACCTGCTGCCCCGTGATGGTGAGAGAGGGGACGATGGCGAGCCGGTCGTACTCGGCGCGCAGGATGTAGAGGAGGAGGTCGTCCTGCTCGAAGTCGGGGCGGCGGGTGGTGTTGATGGTCACCCCCGTCTCGGCCGCCAGCGACGCCCCGCCGCGCGCCACCCGCCCGCCGACCAGCGCGAAGAAGTCGGTGGCGTCGCGGTCCAGCCCAACGCGGTTGTCGGTGGTGGGGATGCGCGTGCCGAAGCGGAGGATGGCGAGGGCGCGAGCGTTCTCGGGCGTGAGCCTCACCAGGGTGGAAACGCGGTAGTCCCCCGAATCCTGACGCCCGGGCCCCGCCTCCGTCACCGCCGGATCGGCCGGCGCGAAGCGCTCCTGGTCCTCGAAGAAGCGCCGCACCGTCCCCGACGCTTCCAGCACCACCCTCCCCGTCCGCCACACTGCCCTGAAGTTCCCCGCCTCCACCAGCGCCCCCTCCGTCCCCGCCAGCGACGCCCGCTGCCCCCGGAACGCCCCCCCGCCCACCTCCACCAGCACCTGCGGCCCCTCGGCGAACGCCCTCCACTCCGCCGGATCCAGAGGACGGAGCTGCGCGCTCGCGGGGAGCGCGAGGGTGAGAGCGGCGAGCAGCGACGCGGTGCGGATCATGGGAGGGTGCGGTTCAGGATGGGCCGTGAAAGTCGCGGTTCATCCGTTCCCCTGCAAGGGCTCACACAGAGACACAGAGCCACAGAGATGAAGTTCTTCTCTGTGGCTCTGTGTCTCTGTGTGAGCCCTTCTGTTCAGGATGCGAGCTGCTGGAGAAGCGTTTGGAAGAGCCGCTCGCAGTGCGGGGCCCGGCTGCGCACCTTCGCCGGATCGATCTGCGCGAGGAGGTCGAAAGCGTGGCGCGTCTTGTGGTACTCGCCCTTCGTAGTTCCACGCGTGGCACGCTTCAGCGCGGGAACCAGATCATCCTTGGGGATGGTCTCGACGTTCTTCGTTCTCGGGATTGCATTGGCCGCGAATCCCTGGCCGTAGAACCGCGCGAGCGTATCCGGGTCCGCGATAAGCCACGCTTCCATCGCCTGGACCATCAGGTGCACCTGGGTCTCCATGATCGAATCCAGATTCCAACCGCGTAGATGATCCCGCGCGGTTCCCGTCACGGGTGCCTCGGAATCGACCAGCAGTACATTGAACGCAGTCGGATGCTCGGTACGGGCACGCTGGAACTTCTCATGTGCCGCCTCGCGCGAACCACACGCGACCACCTGCAGCCCGCGTTCGCGCTCCCACGCCTCGGAGCCCACCTCGCTCAGGAACCTGCCGAACGCCCTGCGCATCAACGCTTTGCTCTCCTTCCCGCCTCCTCCTTCCACGTAGATCCGGATCTCCTTCACCATCGAGTGCCTCCAATCTCGCCCATCCGCCAGACATCGCCCAGCGAATACTCATCCAACCAGGTGGCGAGTTGCTGTGCATCCAATCGCCGCAGCGAAGTCCCACCTTTGCCCGATTCGCAGACGATCACACTCTCCGGCACATCCGACAGCGCGGAGACCAGCGCATCGGAGTGGGTCGTGACGATGAGTTGAGTCCGCGCCGACGCCTCTTTCAGCAACTCCGCGATCGTCGGGAGAAGGTCCGGGTGCAGCCCTAGCTCCGGCTCCTCGATGCAGATCAGCGGCGGCGGCGTGGGATGGCAAAGGATCGCGAGCAGGCTCAGGTAGCGGAGCGTGCCGTCGGAAAGCCGCGGCGCCGGAATCTGCTCGCCTCCTCGCTCCTCGACGTAAAGCTGGACCGTGCCGCCCTGGATCCTGGTGATGATGCGCTCGACTTCCTCATAAAGGTGCCGAAGGTACTTCTCCACCATTTCCCTCGTCGTCGGGCGCTGCGTCAGGTCGTGCAGCACCAGAACGAGATTGCTCGCGTCGGGGAGCAAGAAATCGGTCGGCAGGTCCGCGCCCTGCGGAAGCCGTGCGGGATTGCGGCGTCCGAAACTCCACTCTTGGAACAGAGTGATTCCCTCGAACGACGACGCGAGATGCGTAAGCTCCGGATAGACACCGGGATCTTTGCGCTGCGACAGGATCGATTGGTTCGGCTTCAGCTCCTGCTGCTGCAAATGGATCATCCTGCGGGTCTCGCCCTCGGCATCGTAACCGCTGATCGCGGCCCCTTCCCGGTTGTATCTGTACACCGGTTCGTAGTCGATCTTGGAGCCTGGCCGGTGGATCGGGGCGCCGATGCCTTCCGAAACAATGTCCAGCCGATAGTTGACCTGCGCAAACCCAAGAAGATAGGAAATGTTCTGGGGCAGGAGGAAACTCGGGTAATCCACCTGCGCGCCGATCGTCGCAACGCCCGACGCGCCTGCGCCACGCCGGATGTACTCGCCGACGCCCCCGCGCTCCCGAAAGTACGCCGCGAGGTCCCGGGGGGCCGCACGCAGCACGCCCAACGCTTCGACCAGGTTCGACTTCCCGGAAGCGTTCGGCCCGATCAGGACGTTGAGCGGCTGGAGTTCGATGTCTACCCCGGGACTTCCATAGGACAGGAAGTTCTGGAGCATCAGTCGGTGGATGAGCCGTGAGCCTTCCATGAGCGTCGCCTTGGGGGAGTACGTGCGTGTTCGGGAAGGATACATCCCGCCAACGCCCGCCCGCAAACCATCAAGTTCTTCTCTGTGGCTCTGTGTCTCTGTGTGAGCCCTTCTGTTCAGCGCAGCCGCTTCAGGCGCCGCTCCACCTCGGGCGGGATGGCGAGCGTGTCCGCGACGGCGGCGATCGCCTCGGCATCGCGCCACTGCTGCTCCAGGATCTGGAGCTCGCCCTCCAGCGCGCGCCGCTCGGAGTCTTCGTGGGAGGCCATCTCCAGGGCCAGGCGCACCTCGGCGGGCATCTGCCAGAGCTCGCGGTAGCCCCACCCCAGCCGGCGCGCGTCCAGCTCGGACTGGCGGAAGTAGCGCTCCGGGTCCCCCGCGGCCTCGATTCGCGCGACGGCGGACTGCACCTCGGCGCGGGAGCCGCCGGCGCGGTTGGCGCCCGGGAGCATCACCCCCAGCGCCCGCACCGCCGCCCCGCCGCGGAGCTGGACCTTGCGGTCGATGCGAAAGGGGTCGTTCTGGGCGTACTCGTACAGCTCCGCCAGCCCCAGCTCCAGCGCCCAATCTTCCTCGCCCGGCAGGATGCGGGCGCGGACAACCTCGTCCTTCGGTGTCAGGATCCGCTCGCCCCGTTCGTCGGTCATGGCGAGCAGCGCCTGGCGAGCTCGGCCGCTGCCCCCCGGCACGCGGCGCGAGACAATCAGCGCGACGTGCGCCGCGAGCGCAACGGGCGCGAGGAGAGCGGGGGCGCTCGCAATCAGCACTCCCGCCGCCGCGGCGCCCGTCACCCCCAGCACCCCGGCACCCGTCCAGAACCGCCGCGCCCGCCGCCCGAACTGGTCGCCATACCGCCACGCCGCGAACTCCGGGCGCAGGGGCCGCCCGATGCGCACCAGCCCCGTGCCGTCCGCCACGCGCGCCAGCCCGATCTGCTCCGTGGCCACGCGGGTGCGCGTGTCCCGGTACAGCCGCTCGGCTTCCTCGATGGCCTCCCAGCGCGTCTCGATGGGCGACAGGTTCCACCGCTCGCACGCGCCGCACACCGCCCACAGCCTCCCCCGCTCCGCATCGAACGCCACGCGGCGCGCCACGGGAAAGTGCTCCAGCGCCTCGTTGCCCCCGAGCGGGGCGTGACAGAAGATGCAGGTGCGGTACATAGCCTCTGTGCCTCTGTGTCTCTGTGTGAGCCCGCCGTTCAGGGCAGCCGCAGCACCGACGCCCCCCGCTCCAGCACCTCGTCCGGCGTGCCCAGCGCGCGCTTGATGGCGATCTCGCGCTGAAGCGGATTCTTGATGCGCTCCAGGGTGGCGACCCGGCGGGGCCCCAGCCGCCGCAGGTGCCAGACCGCGTTGCAGGGGACGGGGAAGTCGCTGCCGTGCAGGGTGCGCGCGGCCAGCTCCGGGTCGGCGGCGAGGCGGCCCAGGGTGGCGGAGCGCGCGGGGTTGTTCATCCCCGAGTTGTCCGCCCACAGGTGGGGAAACTCGGCCATCAGGGCGCGCAGCAGCGGCGTCTGGTCCGGGTCGCGGCGAAAGGGGACGGGCGCGGCCAGGTGCGCCACGATCACCGGCACCCCCTCGCGCAGGGGGAGGAGGATGCGGCGCAGGTCCTTGAGCGCGGGGTCCAGCTCCGCGAAGGTGTTCTCGCTGCCGCCGGAGTGCACCAGCAGGGGGAGCCCCGCGTCGGCCATGCGGCGGTAGAACGGGCGGTGCGCCGGGTCGGCCGGGTCGATCAGCTGCGTGGCGGGGAGCCACTTGAGGAGCACCGCTCCCCCTTCGATACACTCCTCCAGCCGCTCCAGCGCGTCCCGCCGCGCCGGGTTGAGCGAGGGGCCGGGAAGGAGCTCCGGGTGCTCGCGGCACGCGCGGAAGACCCAGCCGGGCGGAATCACCATCTGCGAGCGCCCCAGGTCCGGCTCGCCGCGGGCGTCGCACGCCGCGTCGAAGCCCAGCGCCACCGCGCGGTCCACCTCGCTCCCGCGCACGTGCGCGGCCAGGCGTGCGGCCCAATCCGCGTCCGCCATGGGAGAGTCGGGCCGGAAGCCGTGCAGCCGCCCCAGCGCGCGGAAGGTGAGGCTGCGCCGGAAGCGCGGCGAAACCCAGCATCCGCTCCCGTTGGCGCCGACGCCGGCCAGGTGCGCGTGCACGTCGATGCGCATCATGCCAGCCACCCCGCCACCCGCGCCACCGCCCGCGCGTCGAAGGGCACGCTCCAGTGCGATGCCCCGTCCAGCACCTCCAGCGTCGCGCCGGGGATGCGGCTCGCCAGCACCTTCCCCTGCTCCGCCGGCACCAGCGCGTCGCCGCGGCTGTAGACGAGGAGCACGGGCGTGCGGATGCGCGGCGCGGCCTCCTCCAGCGCCAGCTGCGCGAGCAGCGCCTGCACCCCCGCCACGTACCCGAATCCCCCCGGCGCTCCGTCCAGGCGGAAGGGATAGGCGCCGCGCTTCAAAGGACCCACCGCGGGCACCACGCCCCACATCCCATAATGCTCCCTCTGCGCGAAAGTCGCGCGCCGCAGGAATCCGCGCAGCTCCCCCAGCGCCACCCGCGCCCCGATGCGCAGCCGGATGGGGGCGGAAAGGACCGCCGCCGAGACGACCCGCTCCCAGCCGGGGCCGGACAGCGCGTGTAGCACCAGCGACCCGCCCAGGCTGTGCCCGAGCAGGTGCAGCGGAAGCGCGGGACGCCCCGCCTCCGCGCGCTCGGCGGCGCCGGCCAGCGCATCGACGATGGCGTCCACGCGAAAGGTGGTGGTGCTCTCACGCCCGTGTCCGTCCAGGTCGAAGGCGAAGATCTCCCACCCGGCGCGCAGCAGCGGCTTGCAGAGGGCGAGGAGGGGATAGAGCGCGTCGTTCCCCGCCCCGTGCGCCAGCAGCACCCGCCCGCGCGCGGCGCCCGCGGGGACGAGGCGGCACCCGCGCGCGTGGCCGCCGGCGCGGGGATAGCTCACCGTCTCCAGGGAAGCTCCCTCGGCGGCGAGCCAGGCGCCCAGACGCGCCCTCAACGGCCGGCGCTGGCCTGGTGCCGGTCGCCGCCCATCCAGCCGGTGGCCTCGGCGTCCGCGGGGGCGGTCTGGCCCTGGCGCTCGGCGGCGTCGGCGTCCTGGCCGGAGCGGCTCTGGTGCGTGTCCGGCGTGCCCAGCGGCTTGCCCGGGGGCGCCAGCTCGGCCCCCACCTCGCCCGTGATCAGCCGCGCCCCCCGCTGCCAGGTGACGTACGACCACGCCCACTGCGTGAAGACGGAGATGCGGTTGCGGAAGCCGACCAGGAAGAAGATGTGGATCAGGAGCCAGCCCCACCACGCCAGGACGCCCGACATCTTGACCCTGCCCATGTGCAGCACGGCGGCGCGCCGCCCCATCACCGCCATGCTCCCCTTGTCCTTGTAGCGGAAGGCCGTGCGCGCCCCGCCCTCGATGCTCGCCACGATGTTGGAGGCCGCGCGCCGCCCCATCTGCATCGCCACCTGCGCCACGCCCGGCAGCGGCTTCCCGTCGTCCCCGTCCAGGTTCGCCAGGTCGCCGATCACGAACACCTCCGGGTGGCCGGGGATGGATAGGTCGGAGAGGATCTGCACCCGCCCCACGCGGTCCGTGGGCGCGCCCAGCCGCTTCCCCAGGGGCGAGGCGGTGACGCCGGCGGCCCACACGACGTTGCGGGTGCGGACGATCTCGTCGCCCACGCGCACGTGGTCCGGCTGCACGTCGGTCACGATGCTCCCCGTGCGCACCTCCACCCCGCGAAGCTGCAGCGCCTCCGAGGCGTAGCGCGAGAGCGGCTCGGGATACGCGGCCAGCAGGCTGGGGCCGCCCTCCAGCAGCAGGATGCGCGCGTGCGACGGGTCGATGTGGCGGAAGTCGCGGGCGATGGAGCGGCGCGCCGTCTCGGCCATTGCCCCCGCCATCTCCACCCCCGTGGGCCCGCCGCCGATGACCACGAAGGTGAGGAGGGCGCGCCGCTCCTCGGGGTCCTCCTCCTGCTCGGCGGCCTCGAAGGCCAGCAGGAAGCGGCGGCGGATCTCGGTGGCGTCTTCCAGCGACTTGAGGCCGGGGGCGAGGGGCTCCCACTCCGGGTGGCCGAAGTAGGCGTGCGTGGCGCCGGTGGCCAGGACCAGGTAGTCGTACTCCATCCGGTCCCCGTCCGCGAACACCACCTCCTTGCGCTCCACGTCCACGTCGGCGACCTCGGCCATCCTCACCTCGGTGGACCCCTGGCGGCGCAGCACCTGGCGGATCGGGGAGGCGATGTCCGCGGGGGAGAGGGTAGCGGTGGCCACCTGGTATAGCAGCGGCTGGAAGATGTGGTGATTCCTCCGGTCCACCACCGTCACCGTCACGGGCGCGCGCCGCAGCGCCCGCGCCGCCCACAGCCCCCCGAACCCGCCCCCCACGATCACCACGTGCGGCACCCGCAGGATACGCGTCGCCATCTTGTCTCTCCGGTGAAGGCCCTTTGGACAAGATAGCTCAAGAACCTGGGCTCACACAGAGACACAGAGGCACAGAGAAAAGCGATCGTTCTCTGTGCGTCTCCGTGAGCCCGGAAGGGGGATCCGGGGTATCTATATCTGGGGATCGAGCCGAGGGTTCGCATCGCGGATCCGCGCATTCGGGGATTGGATCGCCCGAATTCCGGGGGATGAATCCCCCGGCTGGAACGACGGGAAGCCCGCTGAAGCGGGCTCGCGCGACACGGGGTGTGAACCTCATCCATAAATAGGTGCACCGATGCCGAGCGCACATACGGAACTGTACCTGCACCTCGTCTGGGCGACGCATCGGCGGCACCCGCTCATTACGCCGGAGCTCCAGCCGAGGATCTACGCGGCGATCTGCGACCAGTGCGTGCGAGTGAAGGCGGATGTGATCGCCATCGGCGGAATGCCGGACCACACGCACGTGCTCCTCCGCTCACCACCGACCATCTGCGTCGCGGATCTCGCCCGCCGCATCAAAGGGGGCTCCTCACACGTCGCGGGCCAGGCGGCCGGGTCACGTGCTTTCCGGTGGCAGGACGGCTACGGCGCTTTCAGCGTCTCGCGATCCATCCTCCCGCGCGTGCGGGCCTACGTCCTCGACCAGGAGCGTCACCACCGCGACCGTACCCTGAGCACCACCTTCGAGCGCACCGGCCCGCCCAACGAATGATCCGTCATCGGAGCGAGCCCGCTTCAGCGGGCTTCCCGTCGTTCCAGCCGCGGGATTCATCCCCCGGAACGCCATCGGTTCCGAAAAGACACAGAGGCACAGAGAAGAACCGAATCTCTGTGCCTCTGTGTCTCTGTGTGACCCATTGTTCTTTACACCGGCACGGGCAGCAGCGTACGGAACGAGTTGCGCGCACGGTTCAGGCGGCTCTTCACCGTGCCCACCGGGATGCCGATCTCCTCGGCGATCTCCTCGTAGGTGCGGTCCTCCACCTCGCGCATCACGAAGGGGATGCGGTGGTGCTCGTCCATCCGCCCGATGGCCGTGTCGATGGCCTCGCGCAGCTCGCGGCGGTACGCCTCGCGCTCCGGGTTGTGCCCCGTGGCCGCGAACTCCACCGGCCGGGCCGGCGCACCCGAGGCCGACGTCTCCGGGCGCATCTCCGAGAAGGTGGTCTCCCGGCGGCGCGAGCGGTTGCGGAACTCGTTCTTCAGCAGGTTGTTCGCGATCGTGTGGATCCACGTCGAGAACTTCCGGCTGGGATCGTAGCTTTCACGCGCGCGGTGAATGCGCAGGAAGGTGTCCTGCGTAAGGTCCGCCACGCGCTCCTCGTCGTTCAAACGCTTGCGCAGGAAACCCTGGATCCGCGGCTCGTACCGCTGCACCAGCACGTCGAACCCGCCCTGGTCGCCCTGCGTATATCGGGTAAACAGCTCTTCGTCGGCCAGGTCGCGCAGCGCCGCCCGCTCCCGGTTCGCCTCGTCCAGCCCTTCGACGCCGGACAGGCGCACACGGTCGGTACGCAGCCCCCGGCCAGGGGCGTGCGTGGGCGCCTCGAAAAGCGCGGCCGTCTTGCTGAGGTCGATTGCGGTCTTCATGCCGGGGAATCTAATGCCCCGGGGAGGTTTTGTCGAGGGTTGGGAGAGCTTTGCGGCGCGGTTAACCCGTTGTTAATCTGGCACTTACACACGCTCGGGAACGCCCCGGCGTCGCTGGCGTACGCGCGTGCGGGCATCGGCGATGTTGAAGGCCAGGAAGATCACCGACCCCAGCGCCAGGCTCAGGTAAAAGGTGAGCATGCGCCAGAGCGCGGTGACGATGCCGATCAGCCCCGCGGGAAGCAGCGCCTGGTACACCACGTAGAACATGGCCTCGGCGCCGCCCGACGCGCCCGGCGTGGGAACGAACATCATCCCGGTGAAGATCACCCACTGCAGGAGGAAGAAGAGAACCGGGTCTACCGGCGCCTTGAAGAAGTACGCCAGCGCCGTCACCACCGAGTAGCGGCAGGTCCACTGCACGGCGGTGATCAGCACCGCCAGCACGAACCGGCTCTTGCCCCGGGCGATCACCAGGTCCTTCACCGTCCGGAAGTCGTGCCGCGTCTTGCGCGTGCGCCGCCTGAACCGCGCGGCGAACTTCAGCCCCCACGCCCGCGCCTTTTCGCCGATGGCGCCGCGAAGGATGGCGCGGAACAGCAGGCGAACCAGCACGATCAGCACGGCCAGCCCCACCACCACCAGCAGCACCTTGCCCCGCAGCTCCCGGCCGATGGAGCGCAGCACGGGAAGCTCCCACGCCTCGGAAATGATGATGGAGGCGGGGATGGCCATGGCGAAGAACACCATGTCCTCGATGTACCCCAGCGTGACGATGGACGCCGCCTGCCCCTGGGGAATGCCCTTCTGCACCATCATCCCCCAGCGGAACACCTCGCCGCCCGAGGACGTCGGGAACACCGACGAGGTGAGCTCGGCGCCCAGCGTTACCCGGAACATGTCGCGAAAGCTGACCCGGTGTCCGATGAAGCGGGCCCAGATCAGCAGGCGCAGCGTGTTGGTGACCCAGGGGAACAGGGCAAGGACGATGGCCAGGTACAGGTAGCGCCGGTCCAGGCTGCCCAGCTGCCGCAGCACGTCGTGGTCGGTGGCGAACCACGACAGCGCCAGGTTGCCCAGCACGCCGAAGGGCACCAGGAACATGGCCATCCGAAGCACCCGGTCCAGGTGCCTGGAAAGCTTGCCGGGCTCGTTGACGGGCGCTGCCGTGGGCGTCATGGGCGACGGGGCAAACGGTGGGTTTCGATCACTCGGGCGTAGCTTTCCAGCAGGCGGCCGTTGATGGCGGCCCAGTCGCGCTCGGCGGCGGCGGCGCGGGCCTGTGCGCCCATCCGCGCGCGGCCTTCAGGGTCGCGCAGCAGCTTCTCGACGGCCAGAGCCAGGTCTTCCGGGTCGTTCGGGCGGGCGATGAACCCCGTGCGCCCGGGCTGCACCAGGTCCGGCGGGCCGCCGCGGTTCACCACCACCGTGGGCAGCCCCGAGGCCTGCGCCTCGACCACCACGTTGCCGAAGGTTTCGGTGGTGGACGGAAAGACGAACGCGTCTCCCGATGCGTACCACCGGGCCAGCCCCTCGCCCGACTGGTGCCCCGCAAAAAAGGCGTCGGGCAGGTCGCGCTCCAGCTCGCCGCGCATGGGCCCATCCCCTACGAGCACCAGCCGGTACCGGTTTCCACGCTGCCGCAGGATGCGGTCCATCCGCACCAGGTCGGCCATGTCCTTTTCCTTCACCAGGCGGCTGACCATCAGCACGATGGGCACGCCCTCCTCCGCGCCCGCCATCCGCCGCAGCTCCGCGTCGCGGTGATCGGGGGAGAAGCGGGCCACGTCGATGCCGCGCGACCACAGCTCGGTGTTGCCGATCCCCTGCTCCGCCAGCTCGGCGATGATGCTGTGCGAGGGCGCGTACACCTTTCGGTCGCGGGCGTAGAAGCGCCGCAGCATCCGCCAGCCGAACGGCTCCAGCGCGGGCACGCCGTAGTAGCGGAAGTACGAGACGAAGTGCGTGTGAAAGCTGCTGACCGTGGGCACACCATTCTTTTCGGCCCACCGCTGGGCACTCCGCGCCATGGGCGTGGGGCTGACGAGGTGAACCAGGTCCGGCCCCCACTCCCGCAGCTCGCGCGCGATCCCCCGGCCCAGGGGCAGCGACACGCGGTAGTCCGGGTACAGGGGAAAGCGGACGAACTTCACCGGCCTCACCCGTCCGCTCCACGAAACCTCGGGCCCGGGCACGAAGGGCGAGTAGACGCGGAACTCCACCCCGCGCCGCTCCAGGAACCCGAACAGCTGCGCCAGCGTCCGCGACACGCCGTCCACGTGGGGCAGCAGGCTTTCGGTGAAGTACACCACCCTCATGGGGCGGCGGCCCGGCACGTCGGATTCGCTTGGCTGCACGGCTGGCTGAACGGGTTGCGGCGGGAACGCCCCGCCAATCTACGGCGTCGGCGCCGCCGCAGACAGGCTGACGCTGGATGCGGGGAAGTGGCACACCCAGATCCCGCCGTCGCTTGACATCGTCTCCGCCCGGCGTACATTCACCAGCATCCACCCTGCCCGCCACTCCGCGCACCCGCCCCCGCTTTCAGGACGGGACGCACTTCCGGCGGGGCGCAATTCCGGCCGCGTCCGCGCCGCCGGGCTTTTCCGATCTGCCAGAGAGAGGATTTCGATGTCCGACGAGCGCGAAGATACGACCATCTACACCGCCGTGATGAACCACGAGGAGCAGTACTCCATCTGGCCGGCGGACCGCGAGCTTCCGGCGGGCTGGACCGCGGTGGGCACGCCGGGGCCCAAGGCCGAGGTGCTGGCCTACATCGAAGAGGTGTGGACCGACATGCGCCCCAAGAGCCTCCGCGACAAGATGGCCGAAGCCGGCCTCGGCTGAGCCTTTCACGGCCGATGAACGAGCGAGGCCCCTTCCCCCGGAACCACGGGAAGGGGCCTCGCTCGTTGCGGCACGGGCGCCTGATCAGCCCTTGCCGCGCCCGCCGCTCCTGGCCGCCGTCTTCCGCGCGGAGCCGGACTTGGCGCCGCCCGAGGCCGACTTGGACGCCGACTTGCTGGCCGTCTTGCTGGCCGACTTGTTCGCCGTCTTGCTGGCCGACTTGGAGGCGCCGCCCTTGCCCGAGGCCGACTTGCTGGCCGACTTCGCGCCGGTGTCGGCCGCCTTGGCGCCGCCCCTGGCGCCGGACTTCGCCGCCGTCCTGCCGGCCGTCCCGGCGCCCGACGAACGGCCCCGCCTGGGCCCCTCTTCCTCTTCCTCGCCCTCGTCCATCGTCGCCGAGATCAGCTTCAGCGCGCGGGACGCGCTGCGCTCGATGAAGGTGGCCATGGCCTCCTCCTCGCGCAGGCTCTCGGTGAGCAGCGCCACGCACTCGTTCTCTCCCAGGGCCTGGGCCAGGGCGATGGCCGAGCGGTAGCCGGCGATCTCGTAGTGCTCCACCCGCAGGCCGTTGCCCAGGTCGAACGCTTCCAGCATGGGCGGCGACGGCTGCTCCTCGCGAACGAAGGAGTCGTGCTCCTCCTTGAGGCCGATGGCGGCGTGGCACTTTTCCGCTACCGCCTCTTCGCCGATCACCTCGAAGGCGCGCTTGAGCCGCTCGATCTGCTCGTACGTCTCCGTCAGGTGCTCCTCCAGCCGCTCCTTCATCTTGGGGTTGCTGCTTTCGCGGTTCATGGTGCCGAGCATCCGCAGGATCTTCTGCTCGGCATAGTGCATGTCGCCCAGTTCGTGCTTCAGCAGCTCCTTCAATTCAGTCGCGGGCATGGCGTGCGCCTCCGGGGTGATTGGGGTTCAGGTCAAACGTGGGTGCGGCGGCGGCCCACGACCAGCCGGTACAGCGCCAGCAGGATCAGCGCGCCCACGACCGAACCGATGAGGCCCACCTGGTTGTCTCGCCCGCCGAACAGCATGCCGCCCACCAGCGAGCCGGCGATGCCCAGCAGGATGGTGACGATGATGCCGCCCGGGTCGCGCCCCGGCATGATGAGCTTCGCGATGGCGCCGGCGATCAGGCCGATGATGACCATCCACAAGATTGACATGAGCCCCTCCCCCTCTGATTTCGTGTGCCCCGGCGCCTCCCCCTGGAACCGCCGTCGGGCGCCGCTCAACGCAGACTCCGTGCCGTATTTGACCCTTTACGGCAAGGCAGTGCCTGACTTGTTCTTCCGTTCACCTTTCGGGGCCGGCTGCTCGCGCTTCCGCGGGCGATCGGCCGTTCATTCGTCGTGGCGGATGGAGCCGCGGTTGCGCTTGGTCTCGGAGCGCTGCTTCTTGTCCTGCAGACGCGCCTCCCTGGCCGCGCGGGGAACGCGCGTCTTGCGGCGGGGCTTGGGGACGACCAGCGCCTGCCGGACGAGCTCGACGAATCGCCCGGTGACCAGCTCCTTGTTCTGGTGCTGGCTGCGCTCGTCGCTGGCGGCCAGCAGCAGCACGCCCTCCTGGCTGATGCGGTTCGCCAGCTTTTCGCGAATGCGCGCCCGCTGCTCCTCGGTGACGCTGGGCGACGCCCCCACGTCCCAGGTAAGCTCCACGCGGCTCGACGACGTGTTCACGTGCTGGCCGCCGGGACCGCCCGACCGCGTGGCCTTGTAGCCGAGCTCCGCGCGCGGAATCCACAGCGAGTCGTTGATCTGCAGGACGGTTTCTTCGTTCATCCCCTGGCGCTTCCCGGATGGGCACTGGCGGCCGGCGGCGTTGCCGGGCGTGCGGCGCGGCCACAATCTACCCCGTTCGTGACGGCGGGCACGCCTCTGGCAAAGCCCCTGCCGCCCTGACCCGAACCCGAGAGGAGAACGCCGGAATGCCGCAGCCCACCGCGCCCCAGACGAGCGCCCGCACGCCGCGCCACTACCACCTGATCGGCATCGGCGGGACGGCCATGGCGTCGCTGGCCGGCCTGCTGCGCTCCGCGGGGCACCGCGTGACGGGCTCGGACGAGAACGTGTACGAGCCCATGGCCAGCCAGCTTCGCGGCCTGGGCATCGACTACGCCGAGGGGTACGCCCCCGCCAACCTGGACGTGAACCCCGACATCGTGGTGGTGGGCAACGCCATCTCGCGCGGCAACCCCGAGCTGGAGGCGGTGCTGGAGCGGCGGCTTCACTACACGGCCGCGGCGGTGGTCATCAAGGACGAGTTCCTGCGCGGCAAGCACGTGGTGGCGGTGGCGGGAACGCACGGAAAGACCACGACCACGTCGCTGCTGGCGTGGATCCTGGAATCCGCGGGGCTCAACCCCTCGTTCCTCATCGGCGGCATCGCCGAGAACTTCGGCACCTCGTTCCGGCTGACGGACTCGGAGTTCTTCGCCATCGAGAGCGACGAGTACGACACCGCGTACTTCGACAAGGGCCCCAAGATGTGGCACTACCTGCCCGTCACGGCCATCGTCAACAACATCGAGTTCGACCACGCCGACATCTACCGCGACGACATCGCCTACAACTTCGCCTTTGCGCGGTTCATCAACCTGGTGCCCCGCAACGGCGCGCTGGTGGCGGGTTGGGACTCGCCCCTGGTGCGCGAGCTGGCGCCCGCGTCGCACGCGCCCATCGAGTCGTTCGGCTACGGCGACCAGTCGGCCGCGGCCGGCGGGCACCCGCGCTGGACGGCGCGCGACGTGTCGTTCGGCGAGGAGGGCACGCGCTTTACCGTCGTTCACGACGGGCAGGAGTGGGGCGAAGTCCGCACGCCGCTGACCGGCGCCTTCAACGTGCGAAACTGCCTGGCGGTGATCGCCGCGGCGGAGTCCGTCGGCGCCAATCGCGAGGGGGTGCTGGAGGGGCTGCGCACCTTCGCCAGCGTCAAGCGGCGGATGGAGGTGCGCGGCGAGGCGCGCGGGGTGACGGTGATCGACGACTTCGCGCACCATCCCACCGCGGTGCGCGAAACCATCGACGCGGTGCGGCAGCGCTATCCCGGCCGCCCGATCGTGGCCGTGTTCGAGCCGCGCAGCTACACGGCGCAGCGCCGCGAATTCCAGGAGGCGTACCGGCTGTCGTTCGCCGGGGCCGACCGCGTGGTGCTGGCGGGCCTGTTCCATCCCGAGCGCTACACCGCGGAGACGGCGATGAACCCGCACGAGTTGGTGGACGCCTGGCGCGCGGAGGGTAAGACGGCCGACTTCATCCCGGAGCCGGACGACATCGTGGCCCGCCTGACGCCCGAGTTCAAGGGCGGAGAAGTGGTGCTGGTGATGTCGAACGGCGGCTTCGGCGGCATCCACGGCAAGCTGCTGGACGCGCTGGGCGGCTCTGCGAACTGACGGCCGCGGCGGCCGTTTGTCATCCTGAAGGAGCGGCCACGCGGAACCGGCCGCCTGCGCCCCAGCGTGCAGCGACTGAAGGATCCGCTCCGCTTCAGCGCTCCACGGCCGCGGCTGCTCCGGAACCGGTTGCTCGTCGTCAGACGAGACAGGGTATGGGACGGGGGTCGGGTGCCGGTGATCGTCCGCCGAGTGTGTGGCGGATCCCTCAGTCGCTGCGTACATCGGTGTGCGGGCAGGTTCGGCGGGGCCGCTCCGTCGGGATGACAGCGAGGAGGTCTGGTGCCCTCCGCCGTTCCTCGGTCGCTCCGTGCCCTGCGTGTGAGCCGCGGTATTCCCGCTGAGCCGTACCGAAACATTTCGGGCGCACCGGCGTACACGGGAGCGCACGCCGCGTGGTTGCTTGCGCGACCTCGCGGCGGCTATCGTTTACATCCGATGCGACAACGGCCGTCCGCCCTCACCGACGGCGCCCGGCCGCTATTTCCCGAGATACTGATCGTGGCGAAATCCAAGGACCGCTCGCGCGGCCGCCGCGCTGGCAATGCCAACGCCGCCAACAAGCCCGCGGCCGGCGACAACGCCGGCCCCGGCGAAAAGCCGAAGCTTCCCGCGTCTCTCCCGATCGTCGCGAGGCCGGCCGCCGCCGACGGCCCCTTGGCTGGCGAAAAGCGCGTCATTGTGGGGACGCCCCTCGCCACCGAGATGCCGGCGGCTGTCGAGGACCCTTCGCCCGCCGGGAAGGCCGCACCTGCCGAGAACGCCGCGCCCGTCGTGAAGCCGGCCGCTGGCTTGTCGCTCGAGGCGGCCGAAAAGGCTCCCGCCGACAAGCGTACGCCTGCGACGCTCAAAGGGCAGCGCGCCCGCAAGCCCGTTCCCGCCAAATCGGGCAGTAGCGTGAGCGAGGGCATCAAGTCGGTGCTCTGGGCCGTGCTGCTGTTCTTCGTCATCCGCACGTTCGCCATCACCGCGTACTCCATTCCGTCGGAAAGCATGGAGGAGTCGCTGCTGATCGGCGACTACCTGATGGCGAACAACGCGCTGTTCGGCGCCACCATCCCGTTCACCAGCCTCAAGCTTCCGTCCATCCGCGACCCGCATCCCGGGGAGATCGTGGTGTTCCGCCCGGGCTACAACGAGCCGCGCATCGACGTGGTCAAGCGGGTGATCGGTGTTCCCGGCGACACGCTGCAGATGCGCGACAAGGTGATCTACCGCAACGGCAAGCGGCTGGACGAGCCCTACGCGCGCTACCTGGACGCGGGCGACGACCCCATCGCCGAGTTCGGCACCGGGATGATGATGGACCCCACCGTGCGCACCGACGCGTACGGCTCGCACAACCACTATCCGCTGCTGGTGCCCTCCGTCGACAAGCGCGGCTACCGGCCCAGCCGCAACAACTGGGGCCCGCTGGTGGTTCCGCCCGGCAAGTACTGGCTGATGGGCGACAACCGCGACCGCTCGCTGGATTCCCGCTTCATGGGCCCGGTGCCGCGCGTCGACATCC
>CADCTW010000066.1:50122-52594 GCA_902805735.1 uncultured Gemmatimonadota bacterium
TACTTCTCGTACGACAAGACCGACCCGTACGCTGCGTTCCCGCGCCCCATCACCGCCGCGCGCTGGGACCGGTTCTTCAACCGCGTGCGGTAGAAGCGGTTCGGCCGGCGCGGACCGGCTGGGGACACGGAGGTACGAAAGACGCGGAGGCGCCGGGGAGTGATCCCTGGCGCTTCCTGCATCTGGACGACAACCGGCGGACCCGATGAGCCTGTCGCTTCCCCACGCTTCCGCGAGCCTCGCGCACCTTCCCGATCCGCCCGGGCCGGAGAAGCGCCCCTCGCTGCGGCACCTGCTGGCGTTTCGCCGCGACCCGCTGGGCGACTTCCAGCGGATGAGCGCCCGCTGGGGCGACGTGGTGATGTTCCACCTGGCCAACCGCCGCGCGTACCTGCTGACGCACCCGGACCTGGTGCGCGACGTCCTGGTCACCCATCACCGCAACTTCATCAAGAGCCTGGCGCTGCAGCGTGCCCGCGTGCTGCTGGGCAACGGCCTGCTGACCAGCGAGGGCGAGTTCCACCTGCGCCAGCGGAGGCTGGCACAGCCCGCGTTCCACAAGGAAAAGATCGCGGCCATGGCCGCCGCCATGGTGCGCCACGCCGACCGCACCGCCCGGTCGTGGCGCCCGGGGATGGAGCTGGACGTGGGACGCGAGATGACGCGGATGGCGCTGGACATTGCCGGCGACACGCTGATGGGCGCCGACGTGGGCGGCGAGGCCGAGGAGATCAACCGCTCGCTGACGGACTCGCTGGCCCTCTTCGACCGGCTTCACAACCCGTTCGCGCCGCTGCTGGACCGGCTGCCCGTGCCCGGCACCCTGCGGATGAAGCGCGCGCGCCGCCAGCTGGACGCCACCATCTATCGCGCCATCGACCTGCGCCGCCGCTCCGGCGAAGACCGCGACGACCTGCTGGGGCTTCTGCTGGCGGCCCGCGACGAGGAAGGCGACGGCGGCGGCATGACGGACCTTCAGCTTCGCGACGAGTTGCTGACGCTGTTCCTGGCGGGCCACGAGACCACGGCCAACGCGCTGGCGTGGACTTGGCACCTGCTGGCGCAGAACCCCGGCGCCGAGGCGCGCCTGCACGACGAGCTGCACACCGTCCTCGCCGGCCGCGCGCCCGGCGCGGAGGACTACCCGGCGCTGCCCTACACGCGGGCGGTGCTGGCGGAATCCATGCGCCTGTATCCGCCGGCGTGGACCATCGGGCGGGAGCCGCTGGAGGACTTCGAGGCGCGGGGCTACCGCATCCGCGCCGGGAGCATCGTGCTGGTGAGCCCCTGGCTGGTGCACCGCGACGCGCGCTGGTGGAGCGAGCCCCTCGAGTTCCGCCCCGAGCGCTGGCTGAGCGACGCCGAGGCGTCGCACCCGCGGTACGCGTACTTCCCGTTCGGCGGCGGGCCGCGCAAGTGCATCGGCGAGGGGTTCGCGTGGATGGAGGGCGTGCTCGCCCTGGCCACCCTGGCCGGGCGCTGGCGCCTGCGCCCGGTTCCCGGCGCGGCGCCCACCCCCCAGCCCCGCATCACCCTCCGCGCCATCGGCGTGCGGATGCGCGTGGAGGCAGTGTGAGGCGGATCTACACTCTTGGCTGTCAGTGTTGTGCGGTTTATATTGAGTGAGGCTTCGGTGAAGCGCGTTCGCGGGCGGACTCGTCTCACCCGCGAGCACTACCTGAGACTGCGATGGAGATAGACATGATTCGCACGATCGGCCGACTCCTGGGCGTACTCCGGCCCGCGCGCCGCGGCATAGGCCGCAACGACACGGACCACCTGCGTAGCTCTCGGGCGAACGAAGCGCGGCTGAATGCTGCCATCGAGGAACTGAACGCTGGCCGCGGCACGCTGACGAGCATGTCGGAAGTCGCCAGCCGGCTTCGTGAAGCCGCCGCCAGGTAGGCCCGGAAACAAGAGGGGTGGGCCTCCGGTTCAACGGGTGAGCCGGAGGCCTGTTTTGTCATCCCAGTTCATGGAGGATCTCGAGCACTGGATAGACACGGACCGCAAGGTTGCGCTCCGGCTGATCGATCTGATGAACGAGTGCCTGAGGACTCCCACAATGGGCCGTGGAAAGCCGGAGCCGCTGAAGGGGAACTGGTCCGGCTGGTGGTCGCGTCGGCTGACCGGGGAAGCCCGCATCGTCTACCGCGTGTCGGACGAGTTCATCGAATTCGCGCAGGCACGATTCCACTACGACCCATGAACCAGCGTGCCGAAACGAGACCGGCCCCGCGGAGGTGATCCGCGGGGCCGGTCTGCATCTCAGAACTCCCCGTCGTCGCCGATGGGGGCGCCGGGCGGGATTCCGGGCGGGGCGATGCGCTGCTCCGGGGTGTACTCGCCCTCCAGGAAGCGGGTGATGTCGGCGGTCAGCAGGGCGCGGTGCGCTTGCTCGGGGCTGTTGGGAGTGTGCTCGAAGCCGTAGCTCGAGCGGATCTGCATCAGCTGCCCGGCGGCCACGGCGCG
>CADCTW010000066.1:52604-59254 GCA_902805735.1 uncultured Gemmatimonadota bacterium
AGGGCGACCTGCTCCTACCTTGTGGCCCGCAGGGCGCTGGCGGGTAGGTAGCACCGAGCCGGGTGGGCGACCCCCCGGCCCAGAGGAATGGCGGCCACGGCGCGCACCTGCGGCATGGGCGCCGTGCCCGCCAGCCGCATCAGGTGCTCCACCACCACGCGCTCCACCGCGCGGTCGATCTCCGCCAGGTACGCATCCGCCTGCCGCCGCCCGAAGGTGCCGCGCACCAGCTGGTCCAGCGTCCACTCCAGCCCCGGCATCGCCGGGTTCAGCGCATTCTGCTGCACCAGCCGGGCGGCGCGCTCGTCGTTCAGCAGCAGCCCCACCGTCAGGTCCGCGGCCGAGGCCGCCGGCGACACCGCGTCGAAGCCCAGCCCCGTCCAGCGGTTGAACAGCTCGCGGTGCGCGCCGTAGGTGAACGGCCGCGGCGGAATCAATTCCAGCAGCGGCCGCGGCATGGCCAGCTCCGCCGGGTCCAGCGTCAGCAGCAGGGCCTCGAGCGCCGCGCGCTGCACGCCGGCGGGAACGGGCGTCAGCGGGTCCTGCCGGTCGCCGCGCAGCGCGTACGTGTACGACATGCCGCCCAGCACCTTGACCGCCGCCTCCACCTGGTAGCGGTGGTGAAGGTACAGCGGCACCAGCGCCTCCTCGATCGTCGCCAGGGGCCGCCCCGCCCGGATGGCCCGCTCGCCGAAGCGCGCCAGCGCCGCGCGCCGCACCGACATCGTCCGGCGCAGCTCGGCGGCGGCGTCGCCGCCGTTGTCCCACAGGTGCGCCTGCGGGTGAAGGCCGCCGGGCGCACGCGCATCCTCGTCCGTCACGAACGTCAGCCCGCGGCCGCGGGTGTCGGCCAGGATCCCTTCCAGCGCGGTGCGTTCGTCCGTCCCGGCGGGAAAGTGCTGGTATCCCCAGGTGATGGCCAGCCTGTCCCACGCGCCGATCTCGGCCGTGTACGCCTCGGACAGGTCGATGGTGCCGTCCGCGCGCAGCCTCACCTGGGGATGCGGGTAATCCATCACCGAGGCGCGGCCCTGCGCGCTGGCGACGTAGTTGTGGGCCAGCCCCAGCGTGTGCCCCACCTCGTGCGCCGAAAGCTGGCGGATGCGGGCCAGCGCCATCCGCTCCATCTCCGGCGGCACCTCCGTTCCCGTGGCGTACGGCGCCAGCAGCCCCTCGGCGAGCAGGTAGTCCTGCCGCACCCGCAGGCTGCCCAGCGACACGTGGCCCTTGATGATCTCGCCCGTGCGCGGGTCGGTGACGGTGTTGCCGTAGCTCCATCCGCGCGTGGAGCGGTGCACCCACTGGATGACGTTGTAGCGCGCGTCCAGCGGGTCCATCCCCGGCGGCATCACCTCCACGCGGAACGCGTCGCGGTAGCCGGCCGCCTCGAACGCCTGGTTCCACCAGCGCGCCCCGTCCACCAGCGCCGAGCGGATGGGCTCGGGCGCGCCCCGGTCCACGTAGTACACGATGGGCTCCACCGGCTCGCTGACCGCGGCCGTGGGGTCCCGCTTTTCCAGCCGGTGGCGCGAGATGTAGCGCTGTACCACCTCTTCGCCCACGGGCGTGGCGTAGTCGAAGAACGAGATGCCGAAGAAGCCCGCGCGCGGGTCGCTGCGGCGCGGCTGGTACCCCGGCGGGGGAAGCGCCACGAACGAGTGCCGCTGGCGCACGGTGACGGCCTCGGGGGTGGGCGCCACGGTGCGGACGAGCGCGCCGGGCGCGTCGCCCGTAAAGGTGAGCGTCACCTCGATCTCGGTGTTGCGCGGAAAAGCCCTGGTGTTCGGCAGGTACAGGGCGCTGCGCGTGGCGTCGAGCCGGTAGTCTCCCTGGCGGGCGCGCTTGAGCGCGGGGATCACGCCGTGGGCGTCGCGCAGCACGAAGTCGGTCGCAT
Organism: uncultured Gemmatimonadota bacterium; assembly: GCA_902805735.1. GTDB lineage: Bacteria > Gemmatimonadota > Gemmatimonadetes > Longimicrobiales > Longimicrobiaceae > Longimicrobium. The sequence goes on from CADCTW010000066.1 coordinate 54,499, forward strand.
CCACCAGCACCCGGCCGTCCGTCTCGGCCCCGACGCTAAAGCCCCACAGCACCGACTGCGCGAACGACTCTTCCACGGCGCGGCGCTCGTCGGGGTCGTCGCTCACCGCGCGGTATCCCTGGTTGGGCTGCACCATCAGCACGCGCGGGCCCACCCGCTCGAACCGCACCAGCCGCTCGCCCCCGATCTGGCCGCGGTCCAGCCCCACGTCGTTGGAGCCCAGCCCCGACGGAAGCGAGACGACGTAGATCAGCTCCTCGCCCGCGCGGGGGATCTCCATCCACAGCTTGCCGGCGGCGGCGTCCCAGTACACGGGGACGAAGCCGTCGCGGCGCTCCATGCCGCGCGTCTTTTCGGCGATGGAGGGGAGCGGACCTTGCGCGGCGGCGTCCGGAGAGGCCGCGAACAGCGCCAGGGCCAGACCGGCTGCGGTCACGAATCGCGATGGGGGTCGCATAAGCCTTGCTTGGGAAAGTACACGTGCGAGGTGCCGCGCAACGATAGGTGCGCGAAGCGGTTCGGGCAACACGAAAAGGCGCTGCAAGACCCTTATCGCTACAAAACAGCCAACGTGCAAACCGCGTGGACGATGGATGGCACAAGAGGGTGGTTTGTGGACGAAGTGGTCGAAATGGCGCAGCGTCCGCTGCCCCGCGTCGCGGACTGACGTGGCCGCGGCGCCGGAGTTTCGCCCCATGCTCGCCACGCTCGCCCGCGCCCTGCCGGCGGGCGGGGAATGGACGTTCGAGCCCAAGTACGACGGCATCCGCGCAATCGCCATCGTCACCGCGGGCGCCGTGTTGCTGCTGACGCGCAACGGCAACGACAAGGCTCCCCAGTTTCCCGAGCTGGTGAAGGCGCTGCGCGAGCTTCGCGAACGGCACGGCGCAGACCTGGTGCTGGACGGCGAGATCGTCGCCCTGCGAGCGGGCCTGGTGGTTCGCTTCGAGGCGCTCGCCGGGCGCATGCACACCGAAAATCCCCGGGCCGTCGCGCGCCTTTCGCGAGAGCAGCCGGCCGCGTAAGTCGCGTACGACCTGCTGCTCACCGCCCGCGACGCCCTGGTGCCGCGGCCCTGGTCGGAGCGGCGGGCAGCGCTGGAGCGCGTGCTGGACGGGCGCGAGACGGACCGGGTGAGGCTCGGCGCCACCGCGGCGGACGGCGGGGCGATGATGGAGGCTGCCCGCCGCGAGCAGTGGGAAGGCGTGGTCGCCAAGCGCACCGGCGCGCGCTACCAGCCCGGCGTGCGCTCGCGCGACTGGCTGAAGGTGAAGCTGGCGCCGCAGGAGGAATTCGTCATCGGCGGATGGACGAACCCCACCAACCCGGCGCGCAAGCTGGGCGCGGTGCTCCTGGGCCGGTACGGCGGCGACGGCCGGCTGTGCTACGTCGGCCACACGGGAAAGGGGTTCAGCGAGCGGGTGCTGCGGTCGCTGCACGCCCGGCTGCAGTCGCTGGAGCGCGAATCCAGCCCGTTCGATCCCAAGCCGCGCCTCGTCCAGGCGCACCACTGGGCAGACCCGGTTCTCGTGGCCGAGATCCGCTACTCCGAGTGGACGGCCGCCGGAAAGCTGCGCGATTCCACCTTCCTGGGCCTGCGCGACGACAGGACGGGCGCGGACCTGCTGCGCGATGCGAGGACGGCGGCGGAGGGTGCGGACGATGGCGGATTGGGGCGCATCGACGCCGCGCTGCGAGAGATGGAGGAGGGGGAGGGAAGCGGGACGATCGAGGTGGACGGGGCGATGCTGGACGTCGCCGGCCTCGCCCGTCCCGCCTATCCGGGATCGCGGTTCACGCGTGGAGACCTGCTGCGATACTACGTGAGGATGTCGCCCTGCATCCTTCCCGCGATGCGCGACCGGCCGCTGGCCGTCGCCTATTTCCCCGGATCGCCCGGCAAGCGCCCCGTCTACCGCCAGAGCGCGCCGCCCGACACGCCGGCCAAAGTGCGCGTGGAAACGGTGCAGGTGGGGCGCGAGCAGAAGCGGATGCTGGTGGGCGGCGACCTGGCCACGCTCCTGTTCACCATCGCCCGCGGCGCCATCTCGCACGATCCCTGGCATGCGCGCGTTCCGGGCGTGGACGAGCAGGACTACGCGGTGCTGGACCTGGACCCCATGCCGGGCGCGTCGTTCAGCCGTGTCGTCGACGTCGCCCGCGTGGCGGGAGAGGTGGTGCGCGACGCGGGGCTGCAGAGCCGGCTGAAGACCTCCGGCCGCTCCGGCCTTCACGTCTACGCACTGCTGCCGCCGGGAACCACGGTGCGCGCGGCGGGTGCCGTCGCCGAGCGCCTGGCGCGCGAGGTGGCCCGGCGGGCGCCGGGGCTGGCGACGGTGGAGCGGTCCACCACCGCCCGGCCGCGGGACGCCGTGTACGTGGACCACCTGATGTCGCGCCGCGGGGCCAACGTGGCGGGCGCCTACGCCGTCCGCGCCACGCCGGAGCTCACCGTCTCCGCGCCGCTCGCGTGGAGCGAGCTGTCCGACGCGCTCGACCCGCTGGACTTCACCATCGAGACGATGCCCGGGCGCGTCCGCGCCGTCGGCGATCTCTGGGCGCCGTCGTCTGCCTGAGGAACGAAAAAGCCCCGCGGCGCCGATCGCCGCGGGGCTCCATCGTCCGCCGATCCTGCGTCACATCTGCGGAAGGATGATCTCGTACGTGCAGGTTTCGCCGCCGCGAGCCTTGCACGGCTGGCCCTCCACGGGGTTCACGGTAGGGCGGGTGGAGAGCAGCTTGGCGAAGAAGCCCTGGATGACGCCGCGGTCGAAGTCGCACGGGTACGGCGTGCCGGTGGTGATGGTGCCGTGGCGCGAGTCGGTGATGGAGAACGGGATCACGCCCTGCTTCACCCCGCGGTGGTTCATGTCGTAGGCCATGCCGAACGACGCCATCACCTTTTCGAAGGTGTCGATCCCCGGCGGCAGCGGCACGTGGTTGGGAATCTGCCGGCCGATCTGGAAGAGCGTGTTGGGCCCCATCTTTTCTCCGATCGTCAGCAGCGAATCCACGTACGGCTTCAGCGGATACCAGTTCTCGGGAGCCACCGCGTCGATTCCGTGATCGGCCAGGATCTGCTCGCCGCGGCGGCGGAACGGGCCCATGGCGGCCAGCATGGAAAGGATGTTGCCGCCGCTCACGGTGGCGTCCGGGGGGATGCGGTCGAGGTTGGTCACGGGCCAGGATGGGTTTCGGGGAGAGCCGCTGGATTCGCCGCGCGCGCGAGGATGGCGGACGATCCACCACGATGTCGCGGATGGAGCGAGTGACAATAAATGTGGCCGCCGCGTCCCCTGTCAAGGACGCGGCGGCCATGTCCTCTTGCCCGTTGTGGTTGCGGGCGAGAGGGAGTGGACTGAATGAACGGCGCCGGGTGTGCCGCCGATGTCGGAAAGCGGGAGCCTGCTGTGCGCTCCCGATCGCCTCAGGCGAAGGCTGCCAGCTCCGCGCGCCGCGGCGCCCCGACGCCGGCAAGGACGCCCGGCGTGGCGCAGACGATGGCCACCAGCGTCTCGTCGCCGTGGTCCAGACCCAGGTAGCCGTCCCGCGCGCGGACGCGCACGCCGCCGGACTCGCGGCCCTGGAAGGCCTCCAGCTCGGGATAGGGCTCGAAGCCGGCGTCGCGCATCCGGCGCACCCAGTTGTCCACCGGCTCGTGCCGCTCGCAGCGCGCCTCTTCGGCGTTGGCCACGATGTCGTCGATCTCCCGCGCAAAGAACATCTTCATCGCCGCCTTCTGCGGCTCGTCCACGTCCAGCGCGTCGATCAGGCCGAAGGTGAGCCCAAAATGGTTCCACGCCGCCGTAAAGCGCTCCATCAGGTCGGGCGCGTCGTGGTTGCTGCTGGGCTCGCACAGCACCACCGCATCGGGCTGAAGCTCGCGCAGGCGGTGGAACAGGTCGTCGCGCGTGCGCCGCTCCCCGGCGGCACGCACGTGGTGCACGGCAAAGGCGCCCAGCACCACCAGCGGCGCGCCGAACGAGCCGAACTCCGCCCAGTCGGCCTCGTCCAGGTCTTCCACCAGCTTGTGCACGGGGTGAAAGGCCAGTTCGAAGCCCAGCGCCTCGGCGGCCTCGCCCAGGGCGAAGGAGGCCTCCAGCAGGCTTCCCGCGTCGGGCTCGATGGCGATCACGTTCAGCTTGCGGGGCAGGGTGCCGCGCTGCGCCAGCAGGTGAACCAGGGCCTCCTCCTGCCGTCCCGAGCCGATGCCCACGTCCAGCAGCGTCACCTCGTCGTGGCCGCCCACGAAGCGGGCCAGCACCTCGTTGGCCAGGGGGCCGGCCATGGCCACGGTGGGCAGGTGCTCGGCCAGCAGGTTGAACAGGGCGATCTGCGTCTTTTCGTACTGGCGCAGGTACAGGTTGATCTCCGCCGACTTGTCGGACTGAAGCCGCCGCGACAGCGCCGAGGCGAAGATGAAGTAGCGAAGGTCTTCGGGACGCCCGGGCTGAAGCTGGCCGTCGACCAGGCTGGCCAGCAGGTCGCGGGCGACGGAGTCGCGGCCGGCCAGGTGTTCCTGCACCACGGCCACCAGGGAGGCGTACTTGCGAGTTTGCATGCGAGGGTTCCTCTGTGCGGAATGGGGCGCGGGGTGCGCCTGGGGATTCGCCGCCCAGCCACCCGGCTGGCGCGGCCCTGCGATTCCGTTCGCGCCCGGGGCGGGAACGAAAGGCAGTGGCGAGTTTGCGCGCGTAGAATACGTCGTGGCGTTCGCAAAACTTAGCTGGCGTAAACGGTCCTGTAAAGTGGATTT
>CADCTW010000067.1 GCA_902805735.1 uncultured Gemmatimonadota bacterium
CCAGGCGGCGGGGCTCGCCGGGAGCCGCGCCGGGCGCGAGCGCCGCGTCGCGCAGCACGAAGGGGAGGGCCGCGTCAATGGGCATCAGGCGGGGATCTCGAACGAAAACGCGAACGGCGCCTCGGCGGCGGAGACGGCGAGCTCCGGGTCGTCTGCGGCGCGCAGCGCCAGCTCCAGGCACGCCCGCGCCAGCCGCTCCACCGTGCCGCGCCGGAACAGGTCCGTGCGGTACTCCACCCGCAGCCAGGCGGCGCCCCGCTCCTCCATCAGGGTGACCCACAGGTCGTTGCGGGCGCTCTGGCCCCAGCGGCTCAGCACCCGTGGCAGCGCACTCCCGCCGGTCTCGCCGCCCACGGCCTGGAAGCCGACGTCGAAGAGGGGCGCATGCCCGCCGCCCGGGCCGCCGCCCAGCTCGGCCGCCAGCAGGGCGAAGGGAAAGTCCGGGTGCTCGTGCGCCTCCAGCACGCCCCGGCGCACCTCGGACAGCAGCGCGCGATAGGTGCCGCCGCGCGGCACCCGCACGCGGAGGGGGACGGGGGTGGCGAAGAGGCCCACCGAGTCGTGGAGGTCGGGGTGGCCGCGCCCGGAGGCGGTGGTGCCCACCAGCAGGTCCTCCTCCCCCGTGGCCTCGTGCAGCACGCCTATGAAAGCAGCCAGCAGGCACAGGAAGGGGCTGGCCCCCGTGGCGCCGGCCAGCGCGCGGAGCCGGGCGGACGCGGCAGGGGGCACCGGCACGTCGAACGAGGCGCCCTGGTAGCCGCGCTCCGCCGGGCGTGGGAAGTCCGCGGGAAGGCGCAGGCGCGGCACGGGCCCGGCCAGGCGCCGCATCCAGTACACGCGGTCGCGCTCGCCCGCGGCCCCCGCCTCGCGCGCCGCCTGCCACTGCACGTAGTCGCGGTAGCGCGCGGCCGGCGCCAGCCGGGGCTCGCCCCCCGCGCGGACGGCGGCGTACGCGGCGGCCAGCTCGCGCCGCAGCACCCCCATGGACCAGGCGTCGCTCACCACGTGGTGCATGGAGACCAGGAGGAGCGCGCCGTCCTCTCCCTCCACCAGGGAGGCGCGGAAGAGAGGGCCGGCCTCCAGGTCGAAGCCGCGCGCGCTCTCCGCCTCCGCCCGGCGGCGCGCCTCCGCCAGCGGGTCGGCGCCGGGGGCGAGCTTCGCCACCTCCAGCGGCACGGGGCGCGGCGGGTGGATCACCTGGCGCAGGTCGCCCGCCGCCACGGTGAGGGTGGTGCGCAGGCTCTCGTGGCGCTCCACCAGCCACCCCAGCGCCCGCCGCAGCGCCGCGGGGTCGGCCCCGCCCTCCAGCCCGTATGCCTCGGCGAAGACCAGCGCCCGGCCGGCCCCGCGCTCGTGCTCGATCCACATCCCCCGCTGCGCCTGCGAGGCGGGGTGGTGCGGCGCATCCGGGACGTGGGGAATGGGGTCGCGGCGCGTGCGCTCGCGCTCCGCCACGCGGGCCGCCAGCGCCTCCACGGTGGGGTGCAGGTAAAGCTCGCGGAGCGACACCTCCACCCCCAGCTCGCCCGCGATGCGCCGCGCCGCGCGGGCGAAGCGCAGGCTGTCGCACCCCAGCTCGAACAGGTTGTGGCGCACCCCCACGGGGCCCGTCTCCAGCACCTCTTCCCAGATCCGGGACAGGGCACCCTCCAGCGACGAGCCCGGCGCGCCCACCTCCTCGCCGTCGAACGGGGGCGCCCGGGTGGGGTCCGGAAGCGCCTCCCGGTCCGCCTTGCCGTTGGGCGACAGCGGCAGCGCGTCCAGCCGCACGAACGCGCCGGGTACCATGTACTCGGGGAGCGTGCCGGCCAGGTGCGCGCGCAGCGCCGCCGCGGTCAGCTCGCGCCTCGCCACCACCCAGGCCACTAGCTGCCGCTCGCCGCCCGGCGTGGGACGGGCCAGCACCACGGCCGCGCGCACCTCCGGGTGGGCCAGCAGCGCCGTCTCCACCTCGCCCGTCTCGATGCGGAACCCGCGCACCTTCACCTGGTCGTCGCTGCGCCCCAGGATCTCCAGCGTGCCGTCCGCGCGCCAGCGGCCCTGGTCCCCGCTGCGGTACACCCGCTCCCCGGGCTGGAAGGGGCTCGGCAGGAACTTGCGCGCCGTGAGCGCCGGGTCCAGGTAGCCGTGCGCCAGTCCCGCCCCGCCGATGTAGATCTCTCCCACCACCCCGATGGGCACCGGCCGCATCCGCGGGTCCAGCACGTACGCGCGGCTGTTGGGGATGGTGCGCCCCAGCGGCGGGAAGGGCTCCAGGTTCCCCATGCGCGCGCTCATGGAGTGGCTCGTCAGCATGTGCGTCTCCGACGGGCCGTAGTGGTTGTGGAGCGTGAGCTCCGGCCGCTCCCGCAGCAGCGCGCGCAGCTCGGGGGTGATGCGCAGCGGCTCGCCCGCGCTGATCAGGTGGCGCAGCGCGGGCGAGCGGAACGGGGACTGGTCCAGCGTCAGGAGGAGCTGGATGACCGAGAAGGGGAAGTCCGCCACCTCGATGCGGTGCCGCGCCATGAAGCGGGCCAGCCGCGGCAGGTCGCGGCGCTCGTCCGGCTCGGGCGCGTACAGGCACCCGCCCGACGCCAGCGAGAAGAGGATCTCCTGCACCGACACGTCGAAGCTCAGCGCCGCGAACAGCAGCACCCGCAGCCCCCGTTCGAACCCCGCCGCCTGGACCTGCCACTGCACGAAGTTGGCGAGGCAGCGGTGCGTCTGCACGATGCCCTTGGGCCGTCCGGTGCTGCCTGAGGTGTAGATGAGGTACGCGGCGCCGTCCAGTTCGCCGGCCCGGGGCGGGTTGTCGCCGCCGAACGCCGCGAGGGACGCCCACTCCGCGTCCACGGCCACGGTGCCGTGGCGATCCTCCAGCACGTCGCGGTGGGCGGAGGTGGTCAGGAAGGTCCGGGCGCGGCTCTCGCGCAGCATGTAGCCCCGGCGCGCCGCCGGGTAGGCCGGGTCCACGGGCATGTAGGCGCCGCCGGACTTCAGCACGCCCAGCAGGCTCACCAGCAGCCATTCGGACGCGTTCATGAGCACCGCCACCGGCTCGCCGGGGCGCACGCCACGCACCTCGCGCAGGTAGCGGGCGAGCCGGTTGGCGCGCTCGTTCAGCGCGCCAAAGGAGAGCGTGGCATCGCCGCGCACCAGCGCCGGGGCGTGCGGCGCGCGTGCGGCCTCCTCCTCCACCAGCTCCATCACCGTGCGCCCCTGCTGGTAAGGCGCGGGCGCCGCGTTGAAGCCCTCCAGCAGCTCCGCGCGCTCCGTGGGCCCAAGCACCTCGGCGTGCTCCAGCGGGCGCGCGGGATGGGCGTGCACGCTCTCCAGCAGGCGGCCCAGGCTGCCGGCCATGCGGCGGGCCACCGCCTCCTCCGCCCGCGCGGCGTCGAAGCGGACTTCCAGCGCCAGGGCGCCGCCCTCCTCGCGCGCGGCGAAGCTCATCTCAGGGGCAGCGCCGTCCTCCGCCGGCCCCAGCGACAGCGCGGCCTCGGCCGGCACATCGGTGCCGCAGGCCCGGCGCACCCGGGCGGCGGCCCCGGCGAACGACTCGGACGGGCGGAAGGGCACAAGGATCGTGACCCCGCGCGTGGGGAGGGCGAGTACGTGCTCCTCGCGGCCGGTGTAGCGCAGCAGGAGGGTGCCCGCCAGCGTGAGCCACGCCACGCCCGGCGTCACCTCCACGCCACGCGCGAGCTCGTCGAGGCGCCGCGCGGACGGAGCGGGAAGGACGAGCCGAAAGGCGGAGGTGCGTGGGTGCGCCCCCGTTTCAGCGGTGCTTCCCGGTCCGGGAGCTCTGTCGTCGTGCCGGGTGCCCCGCTCTGCCATGAACGGTACTCGGGTGGATGATTCGCGAACGGGGATGCTGCCGCGGCTGAACGATGAAACGCGGTCGCGTGGAGCGAACGGAGAGCAGGGGGAGCTTCCTGAACTGTTGCGTATGGGACCTGAAAGGAACGCCTTGCGCCCCCTGAGCCGGGAGCCGATTCTTGCTGGAAATGAGCATCTCCGCGGGAGAAAGTAATGGCGGGCCATCGCTTCTGCAAGCTGAAAGTTGCGGCATGGCAGGCAAAAGAAAATGCTTGACATGGCCGCGGGCACGGCGCAGATTGCCCACGCTTACTGGCGGGAACGGCTCAAACCTCTGCGCGGAGCATCGTAATGGCAACTGTGTCGCAGTTCATCGACCCGCACGTGTTGATCAACCTGTCGGACAAGCAGCGCGAAGTGATCGAGGGGATCGTGCTTGGCGAGATCGCCAACAACCAGTCCCTGCAGGAGGCGATCTCCGCGAAGCTCCGCCCGGTCGCCGCCGGGCTGCAAAGCAACGCTCAGTCGAGCTGAGCTGCGCCAGCAACAGCAGGTCTGAGGCACAGAGACGAATTCGTCTCTGTGCCTCTGCTTTTATGCCTCTGAAAACCCGCGACTCACCCTTGGCTGCGTCCAGGAAATCCCTGCTCCCGGCGCCCTCAACAGAACGGCCTCGGGCGGAGGCGCAGAGAGCACTCCGGCATCTCTCCACTGCGTCACCACGTGAGGTCATTCCGTCCCGACATTGCACACTGGGGTCGGCGATCACGAGGCTCGGCGGGCCGCGGAGTACGCCGGCGGGGGCCCGTCCTCACGCGGCTCCCTCAGATGCTCGCGAAGCACCTCGTTGATCCTGGCCGTCCAATCCCCCCCGGATGCGCGAAAAGCATCCACGACATCGGCGTCCAGCGCGCACAGCGTTCCCTGCGCATACGCGACGATCAGGCCGTTGATCCGCGTCTGGTAGCGTGGACCTTCGGCCCGCACCGCTTCGAGGGCCGCTTCGTCGATGCGAATCGAGATGGGGACCTTGATCCGCCCGGACGCGGAGACCGCCGACGCACGGGCGAGGTCGTCTTCGGAGATCGGGGGGAACTCCGTGTCCACATCCGCGATCCCTTCGATCTCCTCGTCCGTCCAGCTACGACGGCTCCTGCCGAGTACGTGATCACTCATCGCTCAGGCCATTGTGCTCGTTGAACGCCTTCCGCCCCCCGCGGCGGGCAGGCCGCACCCAGATCAGGCGTTTCCAACCTTCACGCACTGTATATACAACAGCAACGATCAGGCCTCAGGGCATTCGCCCGATGACCACGCGGCGAGCTTCCCCGCCGTGGTCGTGCTCGCCCAGATCCAGATAGTCGTACCGCTCGTCCTCGAAAACGTGCACCAGATCGGAGAAGGAGAAGCCGTATTCACGCTCGCACCGCTGGTCTGCTGCCGGGTCCCAACTGAACCCCGCGGGTGGATCGGTCACGTTGTCCATTGGTGGGCGGTGAGGCTCCGGCAGCTTGAAGCGACGGGCAGTGCGGGCCGCCAGGTTCACTCCGCGAGGTAAGCTTCCAGCAACCGCCAGCGTCCGCCCTCCTTGCCGAAGTAGAACGCGCCTACGTGGAAGTGTTCTTCCTCTCCGTTGAAGTGCCTCGCGCCGAGTACGGGCGTCTGGTGGATCAGCTCGCGCATGGTGATGGAGACCCCGGGCCTGGGCCGCTCCCGCTGCCGCAGCAGGCGAATGAAGAGAGCCGGAAAGGCGGCACGGCCGTGCTTCGCGACCGGATCGTCGTCGAGCTCCCCGGCCGTGGAGAACGGGAATCTCGTGAGCTGCATCACCCGCGCGATGTCGTCCGAGAGAGCCGCTCCCCTGAAGTCCCTCCAGAACGCCGCCGCTTCGGTGTGCTCCGCACGGTCGGGGCGCGAGGCGGCCTGCGCGGCACGGGCGGGCGCGTCGTGCAGCGGACAGGCGGAGAGCACGAGGAGCAGGAACAGAAGAGCATTCATGGCTGATTCCCAAAGTTGGGTCGCCGTTCAGTCCGGCCAGCGGCAACCGAGAATGTGGTACGCCTCGCGGCGGTAGTCCGACTCCGTCACACGCCAGCCGCCGCCCTGGTTGCCGCCCAGGAGCGTGAAGTGGGTGGCGGTGGAACGGACGAAAAACCCTACGTGGTTGCCCGATGACGATCCGGTCGCCCGGTCGCCGCCGCGCGACTTCCTCCGCACGACCATGATGGCCCCGCGACGGGGCTCCTCCAGCGCCTGTCCCCAGCGCAGCCAGCTCACGGCCAGGGCGTTGTCGGTTCCGCGATACCCCGCCTGCAGCATCACCCAGTTTACGAACGAGGAGCACCAGGGGGTCTCGTCGCTCCCCGCGTCCGCGCGAGAGAGGGTGGTGGTGCGATGGTATTCCAGGATGCGCGAGTTGTGGCGCCCGGGCTGGCGGATCTCCGTGACGTTCAGCTCGCGCTCCGCGAAGGGCATCCACTCCCGGGAGTCGCCCACCTGGACGGCGGCGCTCACCTGCTCCGACGCGCTCTCCCGGAATGCGTAGACGCGGAGCTGCTTCCCGTCGTGCTTCTCTTCGATCCGCAGATGGAACTGCTCGCCGCGCGCGCCCTGCGGCTCCAGCGGACCGCTGCCGATGCGCATGGCCCAGCGGATCTGCTGCATCTCGCTGGAAGCGGGCGCGCGGGTGAACTGGTCCGCCGTGAGAACGACAGTGGTGTTCTTTCGCGCGCGGATGGAGGTGCCTCGCTCGTCCGCCGCGCCCTGCGCCGTGACCCGCGTGACGCGGAACGGCCGCGGCGGACGCGCGGCGTTCGGCGGGGGCCGCCGCTGGCCGGCGCGTGGAGTGGGTGCGTCGGACGTGCTGGTGCCGCGCGCGGGGGCGGGCACCGGACGCGCGTTGGCGAGCGGGCCTCTCGGCGCGGCCGGGGTGACCTGCACCGCCCGCCGGACGTGGCCGGGTGGCTGGATCTGCACCATGGCGCCCGCGATGCTGTGCGTGGCCCCGGCGACGGTCTCCAGGCTGGCGCCGGCCTGCAGGCTGGCGTCGGTCCCCGCGGAGAGGGCCAGCTCCCCGCCGGCAGCCACCCGGAAACCGCCGCCGACCTTGACCGACTCCCCGCCGCCCACCTCGCGCGAGGCGTCCTCCTCCACCCGCTGCACCAGCCGTTTGCAGCGCATGCGGATCTCGCCCGTGGCCTCCAGCGCCAGGTCGCCATGCGCGTGCACGGTGATGGTGGGAACGCCCCCCGCGTCGTTGTCGAGCTGGACCAGGCAGGTGCCGCGCGCGGTGTGGATCTCGGCCGTTTCCTTCCCCGGCTCATCGCTCAGCCGCAGCGCGTTCCCGCTCCGCGTGACGATGCGGAGCGGACCGGGTGCGTGGTCCCTGCCGTTCCACACGCTTCCCACCACGCAGGGGCGCTCGGGGTCGCCCTCCTCGAAGGCGACCACCACCTCGTCCCCCGCCTCCGGCAAAAAGGCCACGCCGCGCCCGTTCCCCGCGTACGGCGCCGCCGCGCGCACCCAAAACGTGCGCGAAGGATCCTCCTGCCACCGATAGCGGACCCGCAAACGCCCGCGCCGCTCTGGGTCGCGGTTGTCCACCACCTCCGCCGTCACCAGGCCCGGCGCCAGCGGGCGCGCGGGGCGCGCCGCGGCGGTGAAGGTCGCCCAGGGCGTCGCGGCGAAGTCGTTGGCGTAGTGGGCGCCGTCGAGGCGATGGGTGACCCGCACCAGGCCGAACTTCCCCGTCACGCCCAGCTTGAACGAGCCCGCGTCGCTCACGTGAACCGTGTCTCCCGCCCGGAGCGCGGGGTGGGTGGAGCTTCCCTCCACACCCACCGCCGTGCCCAGGGCGCGGCGGCTCTCCGCTTCCAGGCGCCGCTTGAACGCCGCCAGCGTCGGCGCGCGCGACGAGTCGTCCAGCACCCCCGGATCGCCCCCGCCCGCGAAGGTGTGCGAGGCGCGCGTGGCGGCGTTCACCAGCGCCGTGGCGCCGCCCAGCAGCGCGGGAGCAGAGCGGACGGCGTGGAAGCGGTGCTCGCGCTTCTCGTCCGGCTGGTACGCGGCGCCCTTGAAGCCTGGGTTCACCATGCGGCAGCGTGTGGAGAGGGCCAGCAGGTTGGCGCCCCAGAGGAGTTCCCACGCGCGGTCGTCGAAGCCGCAGCGCAGCTCGATCCCCGCCGCCGTGGGCCGCACCCAGCACCCGTTCTCGTCGGCCACGCGGACGAGGAACTCCCAGTCGCTTTCCCCGCTCTGCTGCAGGTAGGGATAGCGCTCCCCCGCCCCCGAGTCGCCCAGGACGAGCTGCAGCCCGGCGTCGCCGGCCAGGCGGCGCGCTACATCGGCGCAGGTCACGTTCTCAAAAGCCTCACTGTCCCGGTGAAGCTGCATGGCGAGCGAGCGGGAGGCCGCCTCCACGCGGAAGCGGGAGCCGGCGTTCAGCAGGTGGTCTTGCCGTCCGCCGACCACCTGGCCCTCGAAAGCCACGTGATCCCCCGCCCCGTCGGTGAGGGTCACGGTTACGGGCGCGTCGAGCAGGCGCTCCAGGAGGACGCCGGCCGACTCGTCGCGGGTGAACTCGAGGGTGCAGAGGTGGTGCGCACCGAGTTCCTGCCGCAGCTCCAGGCGGGCGATCTCCCCGTTGCGCAGCCGCAGCTCGCCCACCTCCGCGTGGACATCCACGCGCATCGTCATGCCCGCACCCTCCCGTGCACCGCCTGCTCCCCGTCGATGCGCAGAGTGACGGCGAAGCTCCGCTCCCACGGGTGCGCGGGAAGCGTATGGACGCTCGCCACGCGCGCCCAGCCGATCCCAAGCTCCGCGAGGCCTTCGTTGAGCGCGTCCGCGAGCCCCTGCTGCTCGTGCAGCGCCGGGTTGGCGCCGCGGAAAAGCTCGTGCACTCCGAAGCGTGTGCCGCCCCCCGGCGACGCCGCCACCATCGCCCGCACCAGCGCGAGGAGGGTGTCGGCCGCTTCGGCGCGCTCCAGCTGGCCGTCGGGCGTGACGCGGAGGGGGAGGGCGAGGGTGCGCATGGCTAGCGGGTGAACTTGTGCTTCGAGACGTTGGCCTCGTCCAGCACCACCGCCATCTCCAGGTAGAGGAGGTTGTTGTAGCCACTGGGGCTGGAGAGGGCGGGCTGCGGAGCGCCGCCGTGCCCCATGGTGGCGCCGCGGCTCTCGCCCGTGATCGCCGGGTTGTAGAACTCGAAATTGTTGATCCACCCCATGAACTCCACGTTCGACAGCACGCGGTCGCCGTCTTCCGCGTAGTAGGTGATGGACACCTTGTGCAGCGGGTCGCGCGTCTCCGTCGCCATCTTCCACAGCTCGATGGCGTCCTCCTGCGAGAGGCGGGAGGTGTCGTGCGCGTCGCAGTACATGAAGGCGCGCCCCTGCAGCGAGTCGCCGATGCGGCGCCCCACCTGGTTGGCGCTGCGCGACAGGCTGTAGCGCGCCTCCACGGGGAAGAACCTCAGCCCTCCCACCTCCACCATCACGCGCTTGTAAGTGGCTGCACCGGCCATACGCTCCTCCTCGCGAGTCGGGGGGCGTGCGCCCCCGGTGTGTGGTCATTCCCGGGCAGTCAGCCGCGGGTCCATCCGCGCAGCCACTCCAGCGCCCGCCGGACGGCGCCGGGGCGCGGCACCGCTACCGCGCCGCCTCGCGGGCATCCTGAAAAGGGGGCGTGTCGATCTTGAGGACGAACTGCTCCGCGGGGCCCACCGGCACCACTTCCAGGTGGATGTCGAGCACGCCGCGGGCGAGCTTCGCCTCGTCCATGTCGATCTCCAGGTCGAAGTTGTAGATCGTCCCCTTCCGCTTCTCGCTGTCCAGGAACTCCTCCACCGGGTTGCGCACCTGTTCCTTCACCAGGTCGCGGGTGAGGCGCTGCTCGGCGACGCGGCGCAGGTACACGGCGATGCGGCGCTCCAGGTAGCGGAGGATGCGGTACGAGGTGAAGAACTTGAGGACACCGTCGGGGTCCTGCGCCTGCGACCGGCTCCCCACGAAGCAGAGCTGGTTGTCTTCGTTGCGGATGATGGACACGATCTGCCGCTCCATCGACAGGTGCTCCATCTGCGAGATGCGGGGCTCGATGCGGGCGCGCTCGGCGCCGCGCAGGTGGCCGAAGATCATCCCCACCGGCCCCTGCGCGATCCCCCCGCCCGAGGTGCGGTCCGTCCGCGCCAGGGCACCCGCGAAGAGGAGCGAGGCGGGGCCGTACAGGTCGGCGTCGCCTTCGCCCTCCTCGAACCAGTGGCGGTCGCGCAGCTTCACCCACCCTGCCACCACCACGTCCGCGGCGGCCCGGTCTTCGGCGCGCTTCAGGAACTCGTAGGCGCCGCCGTCGGTGCGGAACTGGTCGCTCAGCGCGCGGAAGGAGGGCTCGTCGCGGAGGTCGCCCACCAGGAGCATCCCCCACTGGCTGGCGATCTCTTCCAGCCGCGCTCGCACGGGGTCCGGCACGTACCCGGGGACCACCAGGTTGCAGATGAACTGCCGGAAGTTGAACGAGTCGTTGCGGCTCTGCACGAACTCGTCGACCGCCGCGATGGTGGACGACGCGCCGTCGCGGATGGCGCCGGGGTCCGCGTTGAAGAGGTAGAACTCCACCGGCGGGCGCTGCACCGGGTCGCGTACCTCGGCGTTGTCGAAGAACAGGTCCAGCAGCCGGTAGCTGCGCTCCAGCGGACGGAGCTGCTCGTACAGCTCCGCCAGCACCCCGTCGCGCACCCGCTCGGCGGCTTCGATGGCGCGGTCCAATCGCGCGAGCGCCTGCTCGTGGCTGTCCGTCTCGCGCAGGAGCGTGGACAGCGAGGTGACGCGGGGGAGGAACTGCGCGGCCGTCCCCACCGTGAAGATCTCGGCCAGCGGCGTGCGGGGCGGCGCCGGGTGGATGACGTTGAAGATCTCCTCGATCGCCTTCCGCGCCGGGCGCTCGCCGATGATGTCGCGCGCCGTCATCAGCTCCGCGATCATGCTTCCCCCCTCGGCGCGGCGATGCGGCGGATCTGCCCCTCGAGCTCGCCCAGGGCGCCGACGATCTCGCGGCGCTGCTCCTCGTTCTCCCATGCGCGCTTCACCGGGAGCATGGTGAAGCGCTCGCGCATCCGGTGCAGCATCTCGATGCGGCTCTGCAGCTCCGCCAGGTCGTTGCGCTTGCCGGGCTCGCGGGCGCGGATCTGCCGTGGGTCGAAGTCGCGCAGCGAGCGGAACTCCAGCTCTGCCTCGAACTCCGCCTCGTCGCCCACGGTGGTGCGGAAGTGCAGGCGCGGAGCGAACTTCGCGAAGGCGTCGGCGACGCTGGATACCCGGACGGGCAACTCGTCTTCCGGCGCCTCGCGCCCCACTCGGTCGATCGTGAGGGGGAGGATGGCGGCCGTGGTGTCCGTGGGCACCTCGCGCGGCCCCGACCGCACTCCGGCGCGGGTGACTTTTACTACCGGCATGGCTGGCTCTCCTTGTCCGGGCGTCGCCCGGGGCCGATGGAATCGTTCGAATGCGTGTCGAAACAGCAGACCGCTGGCGATGTGCGTCCGTCCCCCGGCCGCGGCACGGAGCCGCGAGATCAGTTGCCGACCACGACGCGCCGGACCAGTGAGGCGGTGATCTCGCTCTGTCGGCGCGGCGGCGCCTCCTGCACACCGGGCCGGACCCCGCCACGCGAGCGGCGGTCGCGCACGGCCACACGGACCGGTCGCTGGGCTGGCCAGAGCAGCGCGGGCACCACGAACCAGAGGAACGCCAGGAGCGTGGCGAAGAAGGCCAGGACCAGGCGGGTGGTGGCCGCGGGCTCGTCTCGCGCCGCCACGAGTCGCCGCGACGGGGTCGCGACGGCCGTGAAGGCGGGGAGTGCGATCAGCGGCGGGCGCCACCGGATGTCCCGGGACCACACGGGTACGCCATGCTCCACGCGCACCATCGTTTCGCCGCGGGCCAGGCGCGTGCGCGCGGAGGCAGGGAGCACCGCCGTCACCTCGCGCGTGGTGGCAAGCGTGCGGCGCAGCTCGGCCAGCGTACGGCCCAGGCGAGCGGGATCGAAGGCCACCACCTGCGCCTTGCCTTCAGGCCCCGCGAGCGCGGCGAGCTCCGCCGCGTCCACGCCGCTGCCGATCCCGACCATCCAAACCGGGACGCGGCTGCGCCGCACGGCATCCACCGCCCGCTCGCGCCCCTCGGCTCCGGCGAGGAGGCCCGGCTCGTCGTCCGGTCCTACGTCGTTGCGGCCGTCGGTGAGCACGAGGAGAACGCCCTGCGCTCCCGCCGGCGCGGCGCGGAGCCGCGCCGCGAGCAGCTCCGCGCCGGCCTGGACGGCGCTGTACAGGCCCGTGTTCCCCGAGGGCGCGGGAAGGCGGTCCATCTGCGCTTCCGCTTCGCCGGGGGTGCCGAAGCGCGCCGCGCGGACTCCCGAGGCCACGTCGCGGCTGCCGAACGGGGCCACCGCCACCTGCGTCGCGCTCCCGCCGAGCGCGCGGAGGAAAGCGCGCAGGGCGGAGCGCGCCTCTTCGATCCCCTTCCCCGCCATGCTGCCACTGACGTCGCAGAGCACCAGGAGCACGAGAGGCCGCTCCATCAGGGCGCGGACGTCCACCTCGCGGAAACCGAGCATGCCCGCCGCGCCGCTCCACTCCTTCGCGCCACCGGCCGCCGCGGCCTCCAGCGGAAAGAGGTCGAAACGCATGCGGACGCAGGGGGTGGTGCGGCCGGGGGCACAGCGGACCAGATCGGGCCCGGCGCCCACCTGCGCCGGCGCGGGGCCGGCCGGCAGCGCGCAGAGCACGAGGGCGAGTACGATCTGCTTGCGGTTCATGCGCGGATCTCCCGGAAGCGAAGGCTGTTGCCGTCCAGCTCCACTACATCTGCATCGCGCAGCGGGCGCGCGCCCTGGAGGGGAAGCCCGCCGACCCTAACCGCTGCACCACCGGCGAGCACGACCTGGCACTGGCCGCTGTCGCAGCGGACGACCGCCGCCGGCGAGCCGCCGCGGGTGCCGAAGAGCGGGGCCGATCCGCCGTCCTCCAGGACCCACTCGCGAATGCCGAAGAGCGTCATCCATCCCCGCTCCGCCTCCGAACCCAGGACCGCGTGCGCCCGGCGGAGCGCGGGGGTGTGAAGCCCGCTTCCGAGCGCAGCGCCCACCACCGCGAATGCCAGCGCCTGCCAGAATTCCGCGGGACCCGGAAGCGAGAAGAGGAATGCGCCCGCGGCTCCGGCGCTGATCCCGTACACGGCACCGTCCACCCCCCGCCGCGCACCGGCCTCCGCCATCCCCAGCGCCGCGCCGATCCCCGCCGCGACGGCGACCCACGCCATCACCCTTAGAACTAGATACCCCGGATCGGCCACCACCCCGAGCCAAATTCCCAGCATCGTGCCAACTCCGCCACCCGCCGCACCGACCAGGAGCCCGCTGGCGCCTGCGAGCCACACGCGCGCTCCCCGCCGGAGCGCAGCCCCCGCCCGCACGCCGAGTCCGGTTCCCGCCCCCAGGAGCGCTCCCGCGGCGACGTCGAGCGCACGGTAGCTGGCGAGCCACGGCCCCAGGTCGGTGAGCGCAGATGCCGCCACCCAGCCGGCGAGCGCTCCCGTGACGCCCGCGACCGGCGCGGCGTACGCGGAGCGCGGGAAGTACGGAGCGGCGGCCGGGGCGACGCGCGGCCGCATCCGCAGCTCCAGCGCACGGTCGGGGGTCACGCCGAGCGCGCCCGGCGAGCGATCGAGCTGCAGGTCGATGCCGTTCCAGGTGACGGCCAGCTCATCGCCCGGACCGCCGCTCAGCACCACGTCGTGCTGACGCATCTCCTCCACGATCTGCTGCACCTGCGCGCCCAGCGGCCGGTCGGTGTCCAGCGTGAAGCGGAGGCGCCGCGGGCCGGTTTCCGTAGCGAAGTCGATGGAATAGGCGGGCATGGGAAGGATGTGGTTGGACGGTGGGTCTCACACAGAGACACGGAGCCGCGGAGAGGAGGGTGGGAAGCAGCGATTTCTCTGGCCTGTCAGGGCACGGTCCAGCGGTCGTGCCGGTCGGGGAAGCGGTCGGCGTGGAGGTGGAGGCCGGTGCCGGCGCGGCCGGAGACGCCGGCCGCGTGAGCACTGCGGATCTGAGCGCGGAGGACCGCGTCGTCCGAGAAGTCTTTGACGCGGATTCCTTCGGCGCGGAGTGCGGCCACGGTGAAGCTCACCTGCTCACGCGACAGGTCGCGGACGCGGAGGTCCAGGGCGCTCCCGGCGCCGTAGAGCGACAGGTGCTCCGGGTGGTCGCGGCCCGTGACCACGAGGGGCCGGCCGAAGCGCGCGCTGAACCGCTGCTGGACACGGGCGAAGCGGCGGGCGAACTCGTCGCGCGGGATCGCGCCGCGCATCGCGGTGCCGAGTGCGCCGGAAGGACGCGCCGCGGCGTAGCGCCCCGGGACCGGGATGCGGCGGGATCGGTAGATTGCCGCGACGGTCCCCTCCAGCGCGGCCGCGGTTCGGCCAACGGCGGGGTGCTCGCGGAGGCGGCTCGTACGCAGGATGTTTACGGCGCGCGCGAACTCCAGGAGCGCGGCGTCGGCGAGTCCCATCTCCAGCAGCGAGGTGCCGCGCTCCACGTGCTCGGAGGATCGCAGGCGGAGCGCGTCGAAGTGCTCCGCACCCTCGTGCGACAGCGGGCGCGCGGCGGGTTCGGCCGGGATCGCGCGGACGAGCATGGCTCCGGCGGCGAGCACGAGGAGCAGCGCGAGCGCCGAGGCAATCCATCCGGCGCGGCCCAGGAGCCCGCTTCCTCCCCCGATTCTCCTTCCCAGCCGAGGGCAGATGCGCCGCCAGGAGAGACGACGTCTCCGGGAAGGCGGGCGGCGCGCTCGCGGCGCCGCGAGCTGCTCTCCAGTGGCGAAGCGGAACGAGACGCCGGGGAGCAGCTCGATCACATCGCCCGCCCGCAGGCGCATCTCGGACGCGACCGGAACGCCGTTTACCCGCGGGGCCGGGCGGACCGCGCGCACGGGCACGAGCCAGAAGCCGTCCTCGCGCTCCAGGATCGCGGCGTGGCGTGCCGCGATCCCCGGGAGGTGGAGACGGAGCCCGCATCCTGCACCCGAGCCCAGCCAGAAAGGCGATGCGTCCAGCCGAGCCTCGCCGCCGCGGTGCGGGGCTATCGGCTCCAGACAGGGCCGCGCCGTCAAGCCGGCACCGCGAAAATGCGGAGCAGGAGCACGAGGAGCGTGCCGGTCACGGCGGCGGCAGCGAGCCCGCGCGCCGTCGAGGGCCGCCGCACCGCTCGGCGCGCGCGACGGGCGAACTCCGCCGCCGACGATGGGCGCGCCTCCGGCTGGGGACGCAGCGCCTGCAGCACGAGAGCCCTGAGCGGCCAGGGAACCGCGGCACCGAACGCGACGGGAGCTTCGGAGCGGATGCGGCGGGCGAGCGCCTCGTCGTCATCGCCGGCGCGCGGCTCCCAGGGAAGGCGGCCGGTGAGCAGCTCGTACAGGACCACGCCGAGCGCGAACACGTCCGCGGCGGGGCGGGTGGAGCTCTCCGGCGCGTTCCACTGCTCGGGCGCGGCGTAAGGCAGCGTGCCCACGCGCAGCTCCGCCCAGCCGTCGCCGAGCGTTCCGCGCGAGCCGATGCGGGCGGCCACCCCGAAGTCCGCGAGGCGCAGCTCGCCTTGCGCGGTGAAGAGGACGTTGTCCGGCTTCACGTCGCGATGGACGATGCCGCGCGCGTGGAGGTGCGCGAGCGCGTCCGCGAGGCGCGCGGCGATGCGCACCGCTTCATGGACCGCGAGAGGGCCGCGCGCGCGCAGCAGCTCGGCGAGCGAGCCGCCCGCGGCATATTCCAGGACGAGCCCGGGCGGGTCGGCGGTGACGCCGTGGAGGGCGACCACGCCGGCTCCGCGTCCCAGCGCGAGGAGCTCCGCCTCGGCGCGGAGACGCTCGGCGCCGGCGGGCGCGGCGGGCCGTTTGAGCACGAAGGGGTACCCTGCCCCATCGCGCACCAGCGCGACCACGGATGCGCCGCGCTCCGCGAGGACGCGCTCCACGCGGCAGGTCACGTGCGGAGGAACTTGAGGCGCGACGACCCGGCGAGGACGAACTCGTCGCCGTGGCGCAATACCTGGTGCTCGCCGCGGGAGAGGCGCCGGCCGTTGAGCCGCGTCCCGTTCAGCGAAGAGTCCAGGAGGAGGTAGTCGCGGCCTTTGCGCACGATGGCGCAGTGGTAGCGCGAGACCGCGGCGCCCGCGTCGCTGACCACGAGGTCGTTCAGATCTCCGTTCTCCACGTCGTCCGCGGCGCCGATGCGGAGGATGTCGCGCGTGATCGGCACCAGCTTTCCGCGTCCGACGCCGTCGACGATCCTGATCAGCGCGCGCGGGGGGTCGGCGGCGGGCGGCGTCTCCTGTTTGCGGCCGTGGTCGGCGCGGCGTGCCCATGCGCCCAGCAGGAGCGCGCCCGCGAGGAGCCCTGCGGCTCCGTACATCAGCCGCCGCCGCGTCTCCTGCGCGCGGCGCGCGTCGCGGAGCATCTGCATCAGCGAGCCGGCGCGCGGATCGTCCGGGTGCTGGCGGAGGACGTCGCCCAGGATTCCAGCGGCGCCGTCCAGGTCGCGAGCGTACAGGGCGCGCTCCGCCAGACGCAGGCGGTCGCGCTTCGCGGACAACTCGCGGTCCAGGGTTTCGCGGGCGGCACGGGCGGCTTCCTCCCGTGCACGGGCCGCGTCGAGCTCCTTCTGCGCCTGCTCGAAACCGAGCCGCGCTTCCACGTCGGCGGGATCGATCAGCATCACCATCTTCCAGCGCTCCATGCGGTCCTCGGCGTCGCGCACCGTGGCTGCGGGCGTCAGCGAAGCCTCACGGGCCATCTTGAGGAGGCGCGCACGGTCTTCCTGCTGAAGCGTCGTTAGCCCCTGCTTCTCAACCGGTCCCTGCGACTGCGCAGGTGTGAGCTCCGGCTGCCCAGGCGCGAGTCCCCCCGGCACGACGGGCTGCGCCGCGGGGGACCACGGCGCCGTGGAGGCGGGCTGCATCGGTGTGGCGACGGCAGCCGGCGGCGCCGAAGGCCACTGCGGCTGTGCCAGGGCGGGCGGCTTGCGGCGCCAGGGGAAGGGGAACTGCGCTTCGGCGGGCGCGGGGAGCAGGAGGACGAGCAGGGCCAGGAGAAGCGGGCGGTTGGTATCGCTGCAGCGACCGCACGAGCTCCGCGTGCGGGGAGTGGACGGCTCCTGAGCGGGCAGTCCGCGGGCTTCGTCCTGGGCCACCGGGGCGGGGGCATCGGCGTGCGGCGGATCGCCGGGCTCTTCCATGCGCCGGAGGATGCGTGCGATGACGTCCATCAGTGGGAGGGTCATTGGGGTGGCCGGGGTCAGGGTCGGGAGCGGCGCAGCGCGAGACGCGGCGAGCGGACCGGCTCCGGGTCGGGCTGGGCCGCGGAAACCGGGGACGGGATCGCCGCATCCACGGCGAGGCCAAGGCGCCGCTGGAAGAGGATGGCGCCGCGGACACGGTGGCCGGGGTGCACAGTCACCTGGAGGCCGGAGAGCGTCGCGACGTCGGCGGGCGTGTCGAAGTTCACGGCGAAATTGCGCTGGCCCATCACCTCGCAATGCGCGGTGCGCGAGATGGGGGTGGCGGGGCCGGAGGCGGTGTTGACCCGCAGGTCCACCCACAGCTCCTCGCCCACCTCCCAATTGGTGATCCCCTGCGGGTCGCCGAGGAGGATCACGCGGTACTCGTGGCGGCCCGCCAGGGAGAGCTGGGAGAAGACGAAGGTGAGGAGATCGCCTTCGCGCTGCGGGTGGCCGGGGGTCGCGACGGCCAGGTAGAAGTGGTCGCCGTCGTGGTCCAGGAGGAAGCGGAGCGAGTCCGCCGCGCGGTTGACGCGGTAGTCCACGTACTTTCCCTCCAGCGCCTGGCACAGGTCGGCCAGACGGACGAGCGTCGCTTCGGCCCGCGTGAGCGGGACGCGCAGGTCGGCGCGGGGGGAGAGCCGTCGTCCCGACGAAAGCGAGCCTCGCTCCTCCTCGAGCAGCACGGCGTACCCAGCGTCGGCGCCGGCGAAGGTGGCGAAGAAAGCCCGTGTGGCGGTGGAAAGGTCGAGCGCGAGGGCCACGCGCCGGCCGGCGCGGTCGATCTCCTGGAAGAGGCGCGCGGGAGCGAGCGCCGGGTCCAGGGTCTCGTACGCGCACGCGTCCAGCGCGTGGACCGCGCGCTCCACGAAGGCGAGCACCTCCAGGTCGGCGCGCGTGTCCACGCCGCGGCGCGCCACCTGGTCCGCGTAGCGCGCGGCCATGCGGTGAAGCTGCGCGAATCGTCCGGACAGGTGCACCACCTGGGTGTGGATGCGGGACCAGGCGGAGCAAAGCGCCGAGTGCGCGGCCACGCTCACGCACGCGGGGATGAAGCCCCCGTCCACCTCGAAGTGGAGAGTCTCCGCGGCGCGGTGGATGCGGCCGACCACCAGCGAGCTCACCGCCTCGTCCGCCTCCGCACCCAGCAGGAGCCGCAGGCGCGGGCGGCGCGCGGCGGCCTGGCTGGGGTTCGCGGGGTCGGCGCCGATGCTCGCGGGGTCCGGCTCGCGCTCGCCGGTGACGTGGAGGTAGACCAGGAGACCGGTGGCGCCGGCCAGATCCCGGCGGCCGAACTCGCCGTGCACGGGGCACCCGCGATCCACCTCCACCGCGTCGCCGCCGGGGGTGATCCCGCGCGCCTGAACGACGGTGAGGCGTACGGTGTCGCCGTCATCGCTGACCTCCACGTGGGGATCGAAGGCGCCGCCCGCCGCCCGGACACCGCCGCCCAGCAGGCCGCTTCCGGGGATGCAATGGCGGAGGAGCCAGCCGAAGGAGCGCTCCACGAACCCGTCCTGCCGCTGGAAGTGAGCGGGAGCCAGCAGCATCCCCGTCGTCCAGTTGACCGACTCGTGCGCGCTCACGCCGCCTCCGCGAGACGGAAGTTGATGCCCAGCACGTCGCCCTCTCCCAGCCGGGAGCCGGCGCGGGGGTCGCCCACCGTCCATCGCTCTTCGACGCGGGACAGGTGCGCGGGGAGCACCAGCCCGTAGAGTGCATCGCGCTGGGCGCGGCGGTTCGCGTGATCCAGGTAAGTGTCCAGCGTCACCGGGCCGATCAGGATTTCGAGCGTAGATCCGACCAGGGCGCCACCCGCGAGCGCCGCGTCCACGCCCAACCGGGTGTGGCTGCCGCCCAGCCTGGTGCTCGCCGCGGACTCGACCGCGGAGTCGACGAGGCGCACCCCCGCGACGGGCAGGCCGTAGACGAAGCCGAGCGCGAGTCGGATCCCATCCGCGCGGCCGGCGACGCGGTGGAGCGAGGGGAGGAGGCGCGCGACCGCGGGCCACAGCTCGCGCGGCCAGGGTGCGGGCGAGAGGCCGAAGAGCTCGATCCAGCGGAGCGCGGCCACGGGATCGTCCCCGCTGGGCGCGAGGAGGTCGCCGGCGTGGCGGATGAAGATCCCCAGCTTGAGGATCGGATTGTCGGCGAGGGCGAGGAGGGCGCCAACGCGCAGGCCGCCGTCGTCCGCCTCGCGAAGGGGAAAGGGGAGCGTGTCCAGCGCGCCCGCGCCGCCGACGGAGAGCACGACGCGTGTGCGCCCGGTGAGCGGGGTGCCGGGCGCGGGCTCCTGGCGCGCGACGACGCCCGCCGGCCACCCGGGTCCGGCGCTCTCCGCCACGATGCGCTCGGAGCCGACGCCCAGGTGGAGGAGCGACGCCACGGCCGCGTCCAGGCGCGCGCGGGTGCCGCGGCGGGGGCGGCAGAAGTCGGGCATCACCCTCACCAGCCCCCCCAGCCGTACTCGACGGCCACGCGCATCGTCTGCCCCAGCACGGCGCGCTCCTGCAGGTGGCGCTGGAGCTGCCCGCGCAGCCGCACCACCTCGGCGCCGGGGTCCGCGAAGTCCGCGGGGTCCAGGAAGGCCGTCACCGCCTCCACGCGGCGGACGGCGCCTTCGTGCAGCTCGGCCACGCTCTCCACGCGCACGCCGCGGACGCGCGGCTCGAAGGCGCGCACGGTGATCTCCACGTCCGCCTCGGTCACCACCCGCTCGCGCGTGCGGAGGAGCTCCGCGAAGCGGGTGCGCGCCGGCGCGAACGGGGGCGGCGCGCACCCGCCGCGTGTCACAGTGAGGTTGCTGACCTGGGCCGTGGTGTTGGCGAGCGAAGCGCCGATGCGGCGCACGTCGCCCGCCTCCATCCCGTTGGCCCGCTCCGCGTCGCACAGGGCGAGGCGCGCCATCGCGTAGCCGTCCGCGCGTCCCGTGGCGCCGCGCGCCGGGCGGAACTCCAGCTCCCCCGCGCGACGGCGGAAGCGCCCGTGCCCGAGCGGCGCGGACACGTCCGCTTCTTCCGTGTACGCCGTCCCCGCCTCGCCGGTCACGCCGAGGATCGCCATCACGTGCCGGTCCGCGCGGCCTTCGGGGGCGAGCGAGACCACGCATCCCGTGCGGTCGAAGATCACCTGCTCGCTCCACACCTCCACGTTGGAGGCGGTGACGCAGTTCACCTCCACGCGCTGGATGGCGTCGGCGACTCCGTGCAGGCCGGGCGGCAGGGGCACGCGCACCCACGCGAGCGGCGCGTCCAGCGCCTCCGCGCAGCCGTCGGGGAGGAGGAGGCGAGCGGCGTCGGCCATCCCCGCGGGGAGGGTGCAACAGGTTCGGCGCGCGGCGGGGACGCGGGGAAAGACCCACACGTGGGCGCCGTACACGCCGTCGTCCAGACGCGGGATGCAGGGCGGAGAGCCCTCATCCCCGCCGTCCAGCCAGGCCAGGCGGCGCACGCCGCCCCTGCCGGCGCACGCGCGCAGCATCCCCGCCTCGTGGACGCATCCGGAGGCGTCCAGGAGCTGCCAGGGGCTGCGGGAGAGCGCGTCGGCCACAGTGCCCGGAGCGGGGTCCAGGTAGAGCCCGAGCCCGCCCAGGTGCGCCTCGTCCGCGTGGAAGGCCAGGTAGAGCGCGGGCGGACCCTCCCAGGCGGGGAGCGGCGTGCTGCCGGGCGGAACGGGGGGGCCGCCGGGGAGGCGAGCCCCCGAGAGGGCGTGAAGCCGCCCTTCCTCGAACACCGCGGCGAAGACGAGCTGTGTGGGGGCGATCTCGATGGACTCGTCCGGCGCCCACCCCACCTGCTCGCCCGTGCGCGTGGTGCCGAAGAGCTCGGTGTGGGGCGTGATCCGCTCGCGCTGGTCGACGCGGGTGAACTGCACCACGGTCTGCGCCGGGTGCGCCAGGCGCGGCGGCATCCCCAGCACCCCCACCAGGTCGTCCAGCACCGCCGCGGGAAAGACGTGCTCCGCCTCGTCGTACACGCGCGCGATCTGCACCGAGAGCGTGTGGAAGAGCGTGGCAAGCACCGGGTCCGGGCGCGACTGGGTGCCGTACTGGGCGTACAGCGCGCGGTCGAACTCGCGGCGCAGCTCGCTCCCGATCTCGGCAGCGGAGCGCGGGGATGGGCCCAGGATGGTGGCGGACATCGTTGCGCAGGGTTGGGCGGTTGCGTTGATGCCTACATAACGAGATACCCCGGATCCGCGTGGTGGGCGGGTCCGGGGTCGAAACTGGTTCGTACGGTGGCCGGGGAGGATCTGGAGCGCTCCTCGACTGCATCTCACATGGAGATGCAGGTACACAGAGGAGCGCTTACATCAGCCTGCGATACCACGGCTTCTTCTGTGCCGTTTCCTTTTTCGCCGGCTCCTCCCTGGGCGCGGCGGGGGGGGGCGCGACGGGCGCGTCCAGAGCGTGAAAGGCTTCCGGGGGGAAGGTGTCGTGCGAGACTCCGAGCACGGTGTAGTGGCGCGGGAGGAACCACGACACGGAGCCCAGCGCGACGCGGAAGTCTTCTTCGGAGGCGAACATCTCCGGGAAGACGTTGAAGACCAGGTTGGATTCGGGCACGGAGGGCCGGTGCATCAGGACCACGGCCGGCCGTTCCAGCCCCATCCTTCGGAAGTGCTCGTGGATGGTCTTCCGCACGTACCCCGGCAGCAGGTCCTCCGGGGGCGGGCCCAGGAGCACCTCCTCCGCCTCCTGGGTCACCTCGTGCGCCTGGAAGGGGCGCAGCGGCGGCTGGGGGCGCAGGTTGCCCGTCATCCGGTATCCCACGATGTCTCCGTAGCTGAACACCCAGTCGGCCGTGCCGGGCCCGGGGTTCAGCACGATGCCGAAGCCGCGGCGCGTGGCGTCTTCCGTGAGGAACGCCACCGAAAACGGCTCGAAGAGCTGGTGCGCGTCGGGCGTGCGCAGCACCATGTAGGGGAAGCCGTCCGGCCCCTGGATCACGTTGGGCTCGCCCGCCGCGAAGCTGGCGTTGGTCACGGACTCGAAGAACGAGTCCACCCACGCGGCGTCGCGCAGTTGCGGCGGCACCGCGAGCAGGTTGACGACGTCGCGGGTGCTGGCAATGTCGGGTACGTGCATCGATCTTCTTACGGCAGCGAGTGATTCGAACGCGGGGCGGTAAGCTCGCGTACGCCGCCGGAGCCGTCAATCTCGCGGGGAGACAGGGAGGCACGGAGATGAACCTGTCTCTGTGCCTCCGCGTGGGATCAACGCGCTTCTTCGCTGCTCCCCAGGTCTCCGAAGAGCCGCGCCAGGCGCACGAACTCGGCGCGGTAGCCGTCCGGGTCGGGGCCGCGCGAGCCGTCGGCCAGGCGGACCACGTCGTTGAGAGTCAGCGTGCCGCGGTGCTCGGATTCGCGCAGGAGCATGCCGAAGCCGGCCACCGCCGCCGCGAAGGTGAGGTCGCGGGAAGCGGCGCCGCCCGTCTCGCGGACCGGGTGCTCCATCAGCCGGCTCGTGTCGCCGTCGGGGAGCTTGTAGCGGATCTTGACGTAGGCCAGCTCGCCGCCGCGCGCGGCGGTGGCGGGGGGCGCGGGGGCCCGGTAGCGCAGCGAATCCACCCCCCGCAACACCACGTCGCTGCGCACGCCCACGGGGATGATCTCGTAGAGCGCGGTCACGGTGTGGCCGGCGCCCATCTCACCCGCGTCTTTGGCGTCGTCGTTGAAGTCCTGGTTGGCCAGCAGCCGGTTTTCGTAGCCGATCAACCGGTACGCCCGCACGCGCGCGGGATTGAACTCCACCTGCA
>CADCTW010000068.1 GCA_902805735.1 uncultured Gemmatimonadota bacterium
CCTACCGCACCCGCAATCATCGGGAGGAACTCACACCAGACGACATCTCTGACGCAGCGTAGCTCTCCCTGGCGCGCCAGAGTTTAGAGAAAAACCGCGACAGATTTCAGAGAACCCACAACTGGAGCTGCTACACTCAGCTGTTCCAGAGAGTACGGCGTGCCTCGAACCATGTCAACACTTTGTCCCCGTGTGGACGCATGGGAGGGGCTACCGTGCCTCGAAACGACGAGGCCCTTTACAGCCGGTACTGAGAAAAGCCGCTGCAGCAGCTCCAGGAGGTACTGGGCGTGAAGCCGATCTCCAGGCGACGTCGCCGTACTGTCGGTGCCGAGGGAGATGCGGATGCAGTAGGTCGGCACACGGCACCGGCGGCGTGTGAGATCGGCCGCGCCTACCTTCGGTGAACCTCACGCTGTGGACGATGGAGAGCATCGTCGCCTGCGATTCCGGGCGGCGTGAGCGGAGGAGGAGGTAAAGGTTGGGAACGCCGAGCGCGAGCGGGGAGCCGGCGTTAGGCCAGTAGGCGTCGACGATGTATTCGCCCGTTCGCGGGTCCCGGTACGACCGGATCTGCGCCGTGCGCCCGCCGATCTCGCGGACGCACGTGTCGATTCCCGCTCGGCCCATGTCCGACTGGCCTGCATACGGCCCGTATGCCGCGATGACCTCCAGCCCGCCGCCCGCGTACCGGTCAGCGGCCGCATCGATGCCGGTGAGCAGGCTCTCGCGCATCCCGTGAGGGAGTCTGAGCGTATACTGCTGCTCGCCGACCTCGATCCAACCCTCCGTCGAGCCGCCCTTGGTTTCACAGTAAGGAATCGGCACCGCGGCCGGCACGTGACGCGCGCAGGCAGCGAGACAGAGCGAGCAGGTGAACAGAAGCAGCGGACGCAACTATTCACGGATGCAACAAGAGGCACGGAGATGAAGTCATCTCTGTGCCTCCGTGTCTCCGTGTGAGTTGACCACCCGCTGCGCGGACCCTAGCGGATGAAACGGGACCACACCATAAGTAGGATGCCGGCGGAGAGGTCGGTTTGTGACTGGTGCTTCCAAGCCCGAGTGTGAGTTTGGACCCGGAGCCCTCGCGAGCACCCTAGATCGCCGCTACGAGCGCGTCTGTCAGATTCTCCGTTTTTCGAGGGCTCTGCGCCGGCACAGCACATCTCGAACGCGGAAGCGATGATGGAAGTCCTGCATCCCCGATGTGCCGGTCTGGACGTTCACAAGGACACGGTCGTTGCCTGTGTTCGGATCCAGGGGCACAAAGTCGAGCGTGAAACCCAGACGTTCGGCACAACCACGAGCGAGCTGTTGCGACTGCTCGAGTGGCTGCAGAGCGCGCGCGTCACGCAGGTGGCGATGGAGGCGACCGGCGTGTACTGGAAGTCCGTCTGGCACGTCCTGGAGGGCTCCTTCTCGCTGCTGCTCGCCAACGCACGCGCGATCAAGCGCATGCCTGGCCGCAAGAGCGACGTGACCGACGCGGAGTGGATTGCCGACCTGGCCGCACATGGGCTGATCCACGGCAGCTTCGTTCCGCCGGAGCCGATTCAGGCACTGCGCGATCTCACCCGGACGCGCAAGCAGCTGACGCGCCAGCGCACGCAGCACATCCAGCGCCTGCAGAAGGTGCTGGAGGACGCCAACATCAAGCTCGACAGCGTGGTCAGCGACCTGCTCGGCCAGAGCGGCCGCGCCATGCTGGAGGCAATCGCCAGCGGCGAGAGTGATCCACAACGGCTTGCACGGCTGGCCCACCCGCGGCTGCGCGCCTCCCAAAGGGAGCTGGAAGAGGCGCTCCTCGGGCGCGTCACCGAGCACCACCGCTTCCTGATCCGACTGCATCTGGGGCAGATCGACGCCGCCGACGCCACGATCCGGACGCTCGAACATCGCCTGGAGGAGAAGCTCGCGCCCTTTCGCACCCACTACGAGCGACTCCAGTCCATCCCCGGGGTGAGCGAGACCGTTGCGGCCGTCATCTTGGCCGAGGTCGGCCCGGACCTCTCCGCCTTTCCCGAGGCGCACAACCTCCTAGCTTGGGCAGGCCTCTCGCCCGGCCTGGACCAGAGCGGCCCCAAGCAGAAGAACACCCGAACGCGCAAGCAGAAGTGGCTCAAGACCACGCTCGTTCAGGCCGCCTGGGCGGCGGTCAAAACGAGGGACAGCTACTTCCGCGCGCAGTTTCACCGGCTCAAGGCCCGCCGAGGGTCGAAGAAGGCGATCTTCGCCGTGGCGGCCAGCATGCTCACGACCGCCTATCACATGATCAAGAACGGCACCGAGTACCAGGAACTCGGCGCCGACTACTTCCAAGGTCGGGACAAGCAGCTCCTCGCCCGGCAGCTGCTCCGGAGGCTCCGCCGCATGGGTTACGACGTTGACCTCCGGGCGGCCGCTTGAGTTTTGTTTCTTGTCAGCCCCGCTGTTCTCAGCTCAGCAGCCGCAGCGGCATCACCAGGCACATGTAGTCCGGCGTGTCCTCGTTGCCGATGGGCTGCATGGTGGCCGCGCGCTCGGGGGCCTTGAAGGTCATGCGCACCTCGTCGGTGGGCATGTAGCGGAGAAGCTCCAGGAGGTACTGGGCGTTGAAGCCGATCTCCAGCGGGTCGCCGTCGTACTCCACGTTCAGCTCCTCGTTGGCGGCGCCCAGGTCGGGGGTCTCCACGGAGAACTTGAGCGACGGGCCGCCCAGCGACATGCGGATGCGGTGCGTCTGGTCGCTCGCCACGATGGCCATGCGGCGCACGGCGCGGGTCAGCTCCTCCTTCCCCGCCACCATGGTCTTGTCGTTGTCCTTGGGGATGACCTGCTCGTAATTGGGGTACGGCCCCTCGATCAGGCGGGTGTACACCTGCACCCCCTCGCTGCGGAACCCCAGGTGGTTCTCCGAGCGCCCCACCTCCACCTGCCCCTCGCCCGTGAACAGGCGCTGCACCTGGCCCAGCGCCTTGGGGTGCACGATCAGGTCCGCGGCCGGGATGGGCGAGCCCGCCTCCACCGGCATCGTCATCTTGGCCAGGCGGTGCCCGTTGGTGGCCACCATCCGCATCTCGCCCTCGGACATCTGCCAGAGCACGCCGTTCAGGATCGGCCGCGTCTCTTCCGTGGAGGCGGCGAACGAGACGTGCGAGATCAGGCGCTGCAGCTCGGCGCCGGTCACCCGCCAGCTCTCGGCGAAGTCCACCTTGGGGAAGGCGGGGAACTCGTCGCGCGGCAGGCCGTTGAGCTTGAAGCGCGTGCGGCCGCTGGAGATGGAGATGGTGTCGCCCTGCGTGGAGAGCTCCACGGTGCCGGGAAGCTCGCGGGCGATCTCCTGCAGCTTCTTGGCGGGGGCGGTGATGGCGCCCGGCTCGGCCACCTCGGCGGGGACGCGCACGGCCACCGACGTGTCCAGGTCGGTGCCGCTCATCCGCACGAAGCCCTCCGCCTCGGCCTCCAGCAGGATGTTGCTGAGGACGGGGAGGGTGGTACGCGTCGGGATGCTCCCGGCCACGTTGCCCAGCCCCTGCTGCAGGTTCTCGCGCGTGATGGTGAATCGCATACGCTTTCCGCCGGCGGTGGTGTGTTCTCCACGGGGAGGAAGTACTTCCACCCGGTATTTTATAGAATCAGTAACAGTAGTAGAGGGCGGGGATTCGTGGGAAACCGTCCTTCCGCCTCTCTCAACCGCATGCCCCGCACCCCCTTGCAGCACCTTCGCCAGCTGTGGATTGGGGTGTGGACATCGTCCCGGATCTCCACGCCGTCCACGTTTCCCCGGCCGCTGGGGATAACCGCGGCTCCGTCCACACGCTTTCCACACCCGCTTATCCACGCCCCCGGGCCACAACCGAATGGGGTGCCCACCTCCGCCAAATACAGCCGTTGGGGGTGGAGTGTCAAGAGCCGCCGCTATCGGAACGACGCCCGCAGCTCTTCCACCCGCTGCCGGAAGACGGTGTCCGTCGCGATGTCCTCCTCCACCTTGGCGATGGAGTGGATCACCGTGGAGTGGTCGCGCCCCCCGAACATCCTGCCGATCTCCACCAGCGAGACGTCGAACAGCTCCTTGATGAGGAACATGGCCACCTGGCGGGGCACCGTGAGGTCCTTGGTGCGCTTCTTGGACTGCAGCGCCTCCGCGGTGGTGCCCCACGCCTGGGCCACGGCCAGGCGCACCCGGTCCGGCGTGGCGCCGGCGTCCATGGCGAAGCCGCCCCCGCTCCCCGTGCGCATGGTGCCGCCCCCCAGCGCCTCCTCGGCCAGCCCCAGGTCGATCTGGCGCCCCGTGAGCGACGAGTAGGCGAGCAGCTTGATCACCGCCCCCTCGATCTCGCGCACGGACGAGGTGCGGTTGCGCGCGATGAAGGTGAGCACGTCGTCCAGGTCGCTGATCTGCAGGTGGTCTTCCTCCACCTTCTTGCGCAGGATCGCCATGCGCGTCTCGAAGTCGGGGGCCTTGATGTCCGTGACCAGCCCCCACTCGAAGCGCGAGATCAGCCGGTCCTCCAGCCCGATCTCCTTGGGAGGCCGGTCGGAGGTCAGGACGATCTGGCGCTGCGCCTCGTACAGCGCGTTGAAGGTGTGGAAGAACTCTTCCTGCGTGCGCTCCTTCCCTTCCAGGAACTGGATGTCGTCCACCAGCAGCAGGTCGATCTGCCGGTACTGGCGGCGGAACTCGGCCATGGAGCCCTCCTGGATGGCGCTCACCAGCTCGTTGGTGAAGCGCTCGGAGGAGAGGTACATGATCTTCTTGGAGGGGTCGCGCTCCAGCATGGCGAACCCGATGGCGTGCATCAGGTGCGTCTTCCCCAGCCCCACCCCGCCGTAGATGAAGAGCGGGTTGTAGGTGCGCGCCGGCGCCTCGGCCACCGCGTGCGCCGCCGCGGCCGAGAGCTGGTTGTTGCTGCCGACCACGAAGCGGTCGAAGGTGTAGCGCGGGTTCAGGGGCGCGGACGGGCGGCCGCTGGGCGCCGCGGGCGCTTCCACCATGCGCGTGGGCGCGGCGGGCGCGGGTGCCATCGCCACCGGGGGCGGCACGCTGGCCGGGCGCCCGGCGCCGTTGAACTGCACGCTGAGCTGAAAGCGGCGGCCGAAGAGGTGCTCGCCGATGCCCGTGAGCAGCTCGGCGTACTTGTCTTCCACCCAGTCCACCGCGAAGGGGTTGGGGGTGGAGACCACCAGCAGGTCCTGCGAGATGGCGACTGCCTGGGTGGGCTGCAGCCAGGTACGGAAAGCCTGCTCGGGGAGAGCCTGCTTCGCCCCGTCCAGGATCCGTGACCAGACTTCTCCCGCGGAAAGCTCCATGACCTCTATACAGCGTGCGCGACCCGGTTGACGGAAGGACGCGCAACGTAGACAGGGGGTGTGGAAAAGTCAAGCAACCCAGCAACGGCGCGGGTTTTCGGCCACCGCCCGATCAACCGCCGATCGTGGGCGCACGTTCTGAGACCCTCGGTACTTATCTGCAAGCACCGAGGATTTGGAGAAAGGTCCGGAGCGGTGCCGGAGCGCGGACAACAGCAACAGCGATCTCACACGGAGACACAGAGCGACGGAGAGAACTTCCGTGCCTTTCCTCTGTGTCTCTGTGTCTCTGTGTGAGCCCATCAGTCGCGGTTCGCCGCCCGGTTGACGCGACCGGCCCGTGCCGCTATCTTGACGGTCTTTGCCGCACCCGAACGTATCCACCGACGCAGCACCCGAAGGGGTTTTCAAATGAAGCCGACCTACCGTCCGCGCAACCGCAAGCGGATCAACAAGCACGGGTTCCGCGCCCGCATGGCCACCAAGGGTGGCCGCGCCGTTCTCAACGCCCGCCGCCGCAGGGGGCGCCACAAGCTGGTCGTCGAGATCGCCGGCAAGTACTAGCCGGGCGCCGGCACCCGGCCCCATCGGGATCGCCGTGAGCGACGAAGGCACAGGCACCGGGCGGCAGGGATTCGGGCTCTCCAGGGAGCTCCGGATCGCGCGCTCAGCCGAGATCAAGCTGTTGTTCCAACGGGGGAAGAGGAGGAAGACGCGTCACCTGGATGCGTTCGTCTCCCCTTCCCCCGTGGCGTTTCCACGCCTGGGGGTGGTGGTGCCCAAGCACAAGCACACCATCGTGGAGCGCAACCTGGTGCGCCGGCGCATCCGCGAGATCGGGCGCACGGTGCTTCTTCCGGCGCTGCGCAACTCCGGGGCGGCTTTGGACGTACTGGTCCGTGCCCGCCGGGAAGCGTACGACGCCTCCTTCTCCCAGCTTCGGGACGAGCTCGCCACCCTGGTGGAGGAACTGTGCTCGCGCGGGCGATGATCGGGGCGATCCGCTTCTACCAGAAGGGGATCTCGCCGCTCAAGCCCCCGGTGTGCCGCTTCATGCCCACGTGCTCGCAGTATGGGGCCGAGGCCATCGAGCGCTACGGCGCCGCCCGCGGAAGCTGGCTGCTGCTGCGGCGCCTGGCACGCTGCCACCCGTTCTGCCGCGGCGGCTGGGACCCCGTCCCCTGACCCGCGCCCGAGCGCACCGAACCCGCGCCCGCATTCAGCCGATACGATGGAGTCACGCAAGAACGTCTTCGTAGCGGTCACGCTCGCCCTCCTGGTGCTGGCGCTGACCAACATCCTCTTCCCGCCTCCACCCCCGGAAGAGCCCGCGAAAGCGCCGGCCGCCACTGCCGCCGCCCCCGCTCCACGCGCGGCGGCCGCCCCGGCGCTGGTGCCGGGCGCACCCGCGGCGCCCTTTGCCGCGCGCACCGTCACCGTGCGCTCGCCGCTCTACCGGTACGACTTCACCACCCGCGGCGGCGCGCTCACCGGCGCCGAGCTGCTGCGCTTCAACTCGTACGTCACGCCCGGCCAGAAGGTGCAGCTGGTGCCGCGCGGCGCGCAGGGCGTGCTGGCGTACCGCGTGGCCGCCGGGCGCGACACGCTGGACCTGCGCTCGCTGGAGTTCCGGCCCAGCGCGAACGGGCTGGAGCTGCGCGCGGGCGACAAGCCGCAGCAGCTCACCTTCACCGCGGCGGCGCCCAACGGCGCGCAG
>CADCTW010000069.1 GCA_902805735.1 uncultured Gemmatimonadota bacterium
CCGGCGGCGCGGCGGCCGGCGCCCCGCCCGCAGCAGCGCCCGGCGATCGTGGACCCCACGCCGGAGCTTCCCGGGCGGGTGGTGGACCCCAACGCGCCACGCGTGCCGCCGGGACTTCCGGCCCCCACCAACCCCTGACCGAGCGGCGGACGATTCGATGACGGAAGGTACGCGGTGGCAGTTCGTGGGGTTGATCGCGGGGCTGGTGATCCTCCATTTCGTGCTGCGGGTGGGGCTGGCCCTGGGGTTCTTCGTCCCCGACCTGCTCACGGTGGCGCTCCTGCTGGCGGCGCGGCGGATGCGCGCCGGGTGGGCCGCCGGGCTGGGAGTGCTCTTCGGCGTGCTGGACGGGGGGGTGAACCCGTTCACCATGGGGGCGAGCGCGCTGGTGCTGGCGGTGCTCGGCTACCTGGCCGCCCGCTCGCGCGAGGTGCTGGCCGGCGACTCGCCGGTGATGCTCCTGGCCTTCCTGGGGCTGGGGAAGTACCTGTTCGACGTATTCCTTTACGGGGTGCTCGCCACGCGCGGCCTGGCGGGACCCGCTTCGGTGCTGTTCACGCTCTCGCCGCTGGCGGCGCTGTACGCCGCGGCGGCGGGGCTGGCGGCCGTAACCGTCTATCGCGCGCTGGTGTAGGGAGCCGTTTATGAGAAGGTACCGGGCGCTGCGGCTGGGGGATCCCCTCCTTTTCGCGCTGGTGGTGGGGATGGCGATCTTCGGCATCGCCATGGTGTTCAGCGCCGGGGTGGTGGACGTGGGGTACACCCGCGCCCAGGGCGCGTGGCGCAACCAGATCATCTGGTTTTCCCTCTCGCTGCTCCTGATCCCGCTGATCCTGCGCGTCCCCGTGGGGTGGCTGGAGTGGGCGGCGCAGCCGGCGTACGCCCTTTCCATCGTCCTCCTCCTCCTGGTCTTCGCCATCGGCTCGGGCGGCGAGACGACGGGCGGGATCAAGAGCTGGATCGTGATCGGCCCGCTGCGCCTGCAGCCGGCCGAGCTGGCGAAGCTGGCCACCGCGATGATGCTGGCGCGCGTGCTGGGCGAGTGGCGGGAGCCGCCGCGCACGCTGTGGGCGCTGTGGAAGCCCATCGTCATCGTGATCGTGCCGACCCTGCTGGTGCTGGCGCAGCCGGACCTGGGGTCGGCGCTGGTGTTCGGCTCCATCCTGATCTGGTGCCTCTTCTGGGCCGGGACGCCGCTGATCACCATCTTCTTCCTGGTGAGCCCCGTTCTCTCGCTCTTCATATCGATCAACCCGGTCGTGTGGGGCGTGTACATCGTGGTGCTGCTGGTGCTCCTGCTGTACCGGGACGCCTTCCTGGCCGAGAAGGCTTCCATCTGGCTGGCCAACGCGCTGGCGGGCGGCGTGGCGCTTCCCATGTGGAACACGCTGAAGCCCTACCAGAAGAACCGCCTGCTGGTGTTCCTGGACCCGATGATCGACGCGCGGGGCGCGGGGTACAACCTGATCCAGTCGCGCGTGGCCATCGGCAGCGGGGGGCTGTGGGGGAAGGGCTTCCTGGGCGGCTCGCAGAAGCGCCTGGCCTTCCTCCCGGAGCAGCACACCGACTTCATCTTCGCCGTGGTGGGCGAGGAAACGGGCTTCATCGGGGTGCTGGCGGTGCTGGCCGGCTTCGGCCTCATCTTCTGGCGCCTGATCCACGTGGCCGAGCGCTCGCGCGATCCCTTCGCGTCGCTGGTGCCCATCGGCCTGCTGGGAAGCTGGTTCGCCCACGTGCTGGTGAACGTGGGGATGACGGTGGGGATCATGCCCATCACCGGCATCCCGCTCCCCTTCATCTCGTACGGCGGCTCGTTCCTCCTGCTGAACATCGTGGCGATGGCGGTGGTGCAGCGAATAGCCGCGGAGACGGCGAGATAAAAGGTCTCACACGGAGACACAGAGGCACGGAGAAGAACAACACTCTGTGGCTCTGTGTTCTCCGTGTGAGGCAAGTTTCCCTTTTCTTCGATTCAAATGGCCTGGTTCCGTAAACCCAAGACGCGCCTGCAGGCGGCCGACCGGCGCGACCTTCCCGGCGACGTGTGGGAGAAGTGCCCCGCGTGCGGCGACATCCTGTACCGCGAAAAGCTCAAGGAGAACTGGAACGTCTGCCCGACGTGCGCGCACCACCTGCGGCTTCCCGCCAACGGGTACGTGTCGCTGCTGATGGACGAGGGCACCTTTCGCGAGCGCGACAAGGACCTGCGCTCGGGCGACCCGCTCAAGTTCGTGGACCTGAAGCCGTACAAGGACCGGCTGGCCGCCGCCGAGCGCAAGAGCGCCCACGGCGAGGCCGTCATCACCGGCGAGGGGAAGCTGGACGAGATCCCCGTGTCCATCGGGGTGATGGACTTCGCGTTCATCGGCGGGTCCATGGGGTCCGTGGTGGGGGAGAAGCTGGCGCGCGCGGGGCTGCGGGCGCTGGAGAAGGAGCAGCCGCTCATCATCGTCTCCGCTTCCGGCGGGGCGCGCATGATGGAGGGGATCTTCTCGCTGATGCAGATGGCCAAGACCTCGGCCGTGCTGGCGCAGATGGACGAGGCGGGGCTTCCCTACATCTCCATCCTGACCGATCCCACGACGGGCGGCGTGACGGCTTCGTACGCCATGCTGGGCGACGCCAACCTGGCCGAGCCGGGAACGCTGATCGGCTTCGCGGGCCCGCGCGTGATCGAGCAGACGATCAAGCAGGAGCTTCCCGAAGGCTTCCAGCGCGCCGAGTTCCTGCTGGAGCACGGGATGCTGGACCGCATCGTGGACCGGCGCCGGATGAAGCGCGAGGTGTCGCGCCTCCTCCGCCACATGCTGGCCCTTCCCGCCGTGGAGGACTTCGCGCTGAACGCGGCCCCCGACGCCGCGTGACGCGGCCGGACGAGCCCGGGGCCTGGCTCTTCGCCCGGCCCACGGGCGGGATCCGCTGGGGGCTGGAACGTACGGAAGCGCTTCTCGCCGGTGTGGGTGATCCACACCGGCGTTTCCGTTCCATCCACGTGGGCGGCACCAACGGCAAGGGCTCCGTCAGCGCCCTCTGCGAAGCCGCCCTGCGCGCCCCCGGCCGCACGACGGGCCTCTACACCTCGCCGCACCTGGTCTCCTTCGCCGAGCGCATCCGTATCGACGGCCAGCCGGTGGAGCGCGAGCTGCTGCTGGCGTGCGAGGCCCGCCTGCGTCCGGCCATCGAGGAGTCCGGCGCCACCTTTTTCGAGGCCACCACCGCCATCGCCTTCCTGTGCTTCGCGGAGGCGGGGGTGGACGCGGCGGTCGTGGAGGTGGGGCTCGGGGGCCGGCTGGACTCCACCAACGTGATCGCGCCCGTCGCCTGCGGCGTCACCAACATCGGCATCGACCACACGGAGTTCCTCGGCACCACGCCGGGCGAGATCGCGTGGGAGAAGGCCGGCATCTTCAAGCCCGGCGTCCCCTGCGTCACGGGCGAGTCCGCGGCGCTCCCCCTCTCGGTCCTGCGCCGCCGCGCGGAGGAGGTGGGCGCCCCCTTCCTGGCGCTGGACGACGCCGCGCGCGTGGACGACGTGCGGGTGTCGCTGCAGGGCACGCGCTTCCGCCTGGCCTCCGCCCGCTGGGGCGAGCGCGAGGTGGGGCTCCCGCTCCCGGGCGATCACCAGGCGCGCAACGCCGCGCTGGCGGCCGAGCTGCTGGGCATCCTCCCCGACGGCCTGCGCCCGGAGTGGGGCGCCATCGCGGAGGGGTTCGCGGGGGTGCGCTGGCCCGGGCGCATGCAGGTGGAGGTGCGGAACGGCCTCACCTGGATCTTCGACGTGGCCCACAACCCCGCCGGCGTCGCCTCGCTCGCCGCCACGCTGGACCGGCTGGATCTCCCCCGCCCGCGCGTCCTCCTGGCCGCCATCCTCTCGGACAAGGAGTGGGGCGCCATGCTCCCCCCGCTCCTGGCCCGCGTGGACGCCGCCGTCCTCACCATCGCCCCCACCGCCCCCGGCTCCCGCCGCTGGGACCCGGAAGCCATTGCCGCCGCCCTTCAGCCGCCCGAGGGCCCGGCAGTGCGCGTGATCCCGGATTTCTCCGCGGCGCTCCAGCGGGTGACGACGATGGCGCCGTATGGGACTGTGCTGGTGACGGGGTCGGTGCACACCGTGGGGGATGCGTTGGAGGAGCTGGGGATGGCAGGGTGAGACGCGCGGCGGGCCCTCACCCCCCCGACCCCCCTCCCCCAAACTGCTGGGGGAGGGGGGCGATTTCCACGGAATTGAGCGATGTGGGTGGTTAGGGCGTGCTCAGGGCGGTGACGATTCGCGACAGGACGAGTTCTCGGTTGCTGAGCACGTCGTCGTTGGTGAAGCGGAGCACGGAGATGTTGTAGGACGCGAGCGCCGCGTCGCGCGCGGCGTCGCGATCCTTTTGCGTGTCGTGGATGGGGCCATCGACCTCGATGCACAGGCGCATCGCCGGGCAGTAGAAGTCCAGCACGAAGCGCCCGAGGGCATGCTGGCGCCGGAACTTGTGGCCCCCAAGCCTGCCCGCTCGAAGCCGCTCCCATAGAACCGATTCCGCACAGGTAGACTGCACCCGCATCCCCTTCGCGGCTGCGTCCAGCTCGCCTGAAGTCCCGCGTACGCGTTTCGTTGCCACGAACGTGTGGAGTGCGCCCCCCTCCCCCAGCAGTTTGGGGGAGGGGGGTCGGGGGGGTGAGGGCCCGCAGTGCCCTACCTTATAGATACCCCGGATCAGGCAACCGGCTCACGGAGCCAAAGAGTCGAAGTTCTTCTCTGTGCCTCTGTGTCTCTGTGTGAGCCCATTCTGTTGACACCGTACCAGCGCGCGTCCTACATTCGGCACAGGATACGTCGAGCGCGGTCCCACCTTTGCGGCGGGGCCGCGTTTTCGTTTATTCCTCCGGTATGCGCCTGAGATGACTGGCAAGAACGGCTGTGTGGTGATCGTGGGCTCCCAGTGGGGAGACGAGGGGAAGGGGAAGATCGTGGACGTCCTCGCCGAAGAGGTGGAGATCGTCGCGCGGTACCAGGGCGGGGCCAACGCGGGGCACACGGTGCACGTGGGGAGCGAGGAGTTCATCCTCCACCAGATCCCCTCCGGCATCCTGCACCCCGACCGGCGCTGCCTGCTGGGCAACGGCGTGGTGATGGACCCGTTCCAGTTCTTCCAGGAGATGGACAAGCTCACCGCGCGCGGCATCGACGCCGCCGCGCGCGTGGGCGTCAGCGGGCGCGCGCACCTCCTCCTCTCGTACCACAAGCTCCTGGACCGCGCCGCCGAGCAGCGCCGCGGGGCGGGGAAGATCGGCACCACGGGGCGGGGGATCGGGCCGGCGTACGAGGACAAGGTGGCGCGCCAGGGCATCCGCGTGGCCGACCTGCGCGACGCCGCCCGCGCCGAGGAGCGCCTGCGCGCCGCCGCCGTGCGCGTCAACGAGCGCCTGTCGCTGCTGGACACCGACGAGCGCGTGGACGCCGACGCGCTGGTGGCCGAGGTGATGGGCATCCGCGAGCGCCTGCTGGGGATCATGGTGGATACCGGACGCGTGATCCACGACGCCATCCGCGCGGGCGAGCGGGTGCTGCTGGAGGGCGCGCAGGGCGCGCTGCTGGACGTGGACCACGGCACCTACCCGTACGTCACCTCGTCCAACACCACGGCGGGCGGGGCCGCGCTGGGCGTGGGCGTGGGGCCCACGGCGATCGCGGAGGTGTACGGGGTGGTCAAGGCGTACACGACTCGCGTGGGCGAAGGGCCGCTCCCCACCGAGTTCGATTCGCCGATGCAGGAGCAGATCCGCGAACTGGGCGGCGAGTACGGCGCGACCACGGGGCGCCCGCGTCGCTGCGGGTGGTTCGACGCGGTGGTGGTGCGCTACGCCGCGCGCGTCAACGGGCTCACCGGCCTCGCCGTCACCAAGCTGGACGTGCTGGACACGCTCCCCGAGCTGCAGATCGCCGTGCGCTACCAGGCCGGCGGCGAGTCGCTGGAGGACTTCCCGGGGGACCTGGGCCTCCTTGCCGAGGCGCAGCCGGAGTACGAGACCATGCAGGGATGGGAGAGCTCCACCGCCGATGCGCGCCGCTGGGAGGACCTCCCCGCCGCCGCGCAGGCGTACCTGCGCCGCATCGAGGAGCTCACGGAGGTGCCGATCCGGTACGTGTCCGTGGGCACGCGCCGCGACCAGATCATACACGTGGGCCGGTAAGCGCATCGCCGGTTCCCGCCGCGCGCGGGCAGGGCACGGGCAGCCAGGTGGGGCTGCCCCTACAGGATTTCCGCCGCGAGCGGGGGTCGAGCGCACCTAGAGGGCGGGCGCGATGAATCGCGCCCCTACGGGCGGGATGAGGCGGGTGTGGGCGATCCGGCGATGCCGCGCGCTGAAGGCACGGGCGCGATCGCGCCCGGACGGGCGGGACTGGGCGGGTGCGTGGTCTGGCGACGGCGCGGGGTGATGGCACGGGACGGGTGCGGCGGTCCGGCGACGCGGCGCGGTGATGGGCGCGGGCGCGATAAATCGCGCCCGTACATCGCAGCCCCGACCATCGCGCAGGGACGGAAGGTGCGCCCCCTCCCCCGCACGAAGGGGAGGGGGACGGGGGTGGGGGCCCCCCTCGTCGCCCGAATCCGTGGAAATCGCCCCCTCTCCTGATAACGAGAGGCGCAGCCTCTCCTGTTATCGGGAGAGGGGGTCGGGGGGTGAGGGTCTTTGACCGAAGAACCGGGAATGCCGTGAACGAAGAACTGCTGCGGCTGGTGAAGCCGTCCGTGCGGGCGATGGGGGCGTACACCCTGCGCCCGTACGAGCCGCGCATCAAGCTCAACCAGAACGAGAACCCCTGGGACGTGCCCGCGGAGGTGAAGGCGCGCATCGGCGAGCGCCTGGCGGACCGGCCGTGGAACCGCTACCCGCCCTTCGTCGCGTCCAGCTTCATCGGCGCGGTGAGCGAGGCTACGGGGTGGCCGGCGGAGGGGATCCTGGTGGCGAACGGGTCCAACGAGCTGATCCAGTCCACGCTGGCGGTGGTGGTGGGGCCGGGGACCTCCGTGGTCATCCCCGAGCCCACCTTCACGCTGTACCGGCTGATGACGGAGGTGAACGGGGGCGACGTGGTCTCCGTGCCGCTCACGGCCGGGCTGCGCTTCGACGTGGACGCCATCATCCGCGCGGCGCGGGAGAGCCGGGCGGCGGTGGTCGTCCTGTGCACGCCCAACAACCCCACGGGCGCGGCGCTGTCGCTGGACGAGATCGCGCACATCCACGACGCATCGGAGGGGCTGGTGCTGGTGGACCAGGCGTACGTGGAGTTCGGCGGGGCGGATGCGATCCCGCTGCTCCGGTCGCACCCGCGCCTGGTCGTCCTGCGCACCTTCAGCAAGGCCATGGCGATGGCGGGGCTGCGCGCCGGCTACATGCTGGCGGACCCGGTGATCGCGGCCGAGGTGAACAAGGCCAAGCTCCCGTACAACATCAACTTCTTCACCGAGGTCGCCGCGGCCGAGGTGCTGCGGGCGCGGCACCTGCTGGAGCCGGGGGTGGCGAAGCTGCGCGAGGAGCGCGACCGCATGATCGCCGCGATGTCCGCCATTCCGGGGCTGCACGTGTTTCCCAGCGCGGCCAACTTCTGGACCTTCCGGGTGGATGCGCCGCACGTCACGCACAAGGGGCTCTTCCAGCGGCTGCTGGACGAGCACGGCATCCTGATCCGCGACGTGAGCGGGTACCCGATGCTGGAGCGGTGCCTGCGCGCCAACGTCGGCACGCCGGAGGAGAACGACGCGCTGCTCGGCGCCGTGAGCGCCATCATGGAGGAGGGGCGATGAGCCGGACGGGGACGCGCGAGCGCAGCACCCGCGAGACGCAGATCCGCGTGCGGG
This sequence comes from uncultured Gemmatimonadota bacterium, assembly GCA_902805735.1. Classification (GTDB taxonomy): domain Bacteria; phylum Gemmatimonadota; class Gemmatimonadetes; order Longimicrobiales; family Longimicrobiaceae; genus Longimicrobium. Next base: position 7,851 of record CADCTW010000069.1, read on the forward strand.
TGGAGCTGGACGGCACGGGCAAGGCCGAGGTGGCGACGGGCGTCGGCTTCTTCGACCACATGCTGGACGCCCTGGCGCGCCACGGCATGTTCGACCTCGCCGTGGAGTGCACGGGCGACCTGCACATCGACGCCCACCACACCGTGGAGGACGTGGGGATCGCCCTGGGCGGCGCGTTCCTGGACGCGCTGGGGGACAAGAAGGGGATCGTGCGCTACGCCGACGCCGCCGTGCCGCTGGACGAGGCGCTGGTGCGCGCGGTGGTGGACGTCTCCGGCCGCCCCTTCCTGCACTTCGGGGTGCCGCTCCCGCCCGACCAGCCGCGCATCGGCGACTTCGACGCGGCGCTCTCGGCCGAGTTCTGGCGGGGCTTCGCCATGGAGTCGCGCCTGACCATGCACATCGACGGCATCCGCGGCGACAACGCGCACCACGTGGTGGAAGCCACCTTCAAAGCCGCCGCCCGCGCCCTGGACGCCGCCACGCGGCTCGATCCCCGCCGCGAGGGCGAGGTACCCTCCACCAAGGGGGCGCTGTGAAGGTCGCGGTGCTGGACTACGGGGCGGGGAACCTGCGCTCCATGGTCCGCGCGCTGGAGCACGAGGGCGCCGAGGTCACGCTGACCTCCGATCCCGCCGTGGCGCGCGCGGCGGAGCGCCTGGTCCTCCCGGGCCAGGGGCACTTCGGCCAGTGCATGACGCGGCTGGAGGAGAGCGGGCTGGGAGACGCGGTGCGCGAGTTCATCGCCGCGGAGCGCCCCTTCCTGGGCGTGTGCGTGGGGATGCAGCTCATCTACGACGGGAGCGAGGAGGCGCCCGGAATCCCCGGCCTCGGCCTCATCCCGGGCACCGTGAAGCGCCTGCGCACCGACCTCCCCCTCCCGCACGTGGGCTGGAACTCGGTGGAGTTCGTGCGCGCCGCGGAGAGCGACCCCGTGCTGGACGGGATCGCGGGGCCGGTGCCGCGCTACTTCTACCACGTGCACACCTACGGCGTGCTGGAAGCGGACGGCGAGCACGTGCTGGGCCGCTGCACCTACGACGACGCCTTCGCCTCCATCGTGCGGAGCGACAACGTGTGGGGGATCCAGTTCCACCCGGAAAAGAGCCAGGAAGACGGCCTGCGCATCCTGGGAAACTTCGCGCGGCTGTAATCTCTGTGCCTCTGTGTGAGATCAAATGACTGAGTTCTACAAGGGCCACGGCCTCGGCAACGACTACATCGCGATGGAGATGGACGGGCTCCCGTTCGACCTGACCCCGCCGGCGGTGCGGCTGGTGTGCGACCGGCACACGGGGGTGGGATCGGACGGCATCCTGGGGCGTACGGGGTCCACGGTGGCGGATTTCGGGCTGCGCATCTTCAACCCGGACGGGAGCGAGGCGGAGAAGAGCGGCAACGGGCTGCGCATCTTCGCCGCGTACCTGCTGGAGCGCGGCGAGGTGCACGTCCGCGTCCCCTTCACCGTGGAAACGCCGGGGGGGATCGTGGGGATGACGGTGGTGGGGGCGATGGGCGGCGGGGTGCTGATGGTGGAGGCGGAGATGGGCGTGGCCACCTTTCGCAGCGCGGACGTGGGGCTGGACGGGCCCGACCGCGAGGTGGACAACGAGGCGCTGGAGCTGGAGGCGGGGGACGCGGTGCTCATCAACACCGTCTCCATCGGCAACCCGCACTGCGTGGTGTTCATGGACGAGGTGGACGTGGAAGACCTGCGCCGCCGCGCCCCCCAGCTCTCCACCCACCCGGCGTTCGCGCGCGGCACCAACGTGCAGTTCGCCGTGCCGGTGGAGCCGGGCGCGGTGAAGGCGTGGGTGTGGGAGCGCGGGGCGGGGGAGACGCGCGCCTCCGGCTCCAGCGCCTGCGCCGTGGCCGCCGCCGCCGTGCGCCGCGGCATGGTGAGCGAGCGGCGCGTGGAGGTGAGGATGCCCGGCGGCGTGCTGCACGTGGACGTGCGCGACGACTTCTCGCTGATGCTGCGGGGCCCCGTGGAGGGCGTGTACCGCGGCGTCCTTTCCGGCGGGATGGTGGCGCGCCTCAAGGAGGTCTCGTGGCTCTAGCCAAGCGCATCATCCCCTGCCTGGACGTCCGCGACGGGCGCGTGGTGAAGGGGATCCAGTTCGAGGGGCTGCGCGACGCCGGCGACCCCGTGGAGCAGGCGGTGAGGTACGACGCGGAGCGGGCCGACGAGCTCTGCTTCCTGGACATCACCGCCTCGCACGAGGGGCGCGCGTCCATGCTGGACGCCATCCGCCGCACGGCCGAGTCCATCTTCATCCCCTTCACCGTGGGCGGCGGGGTACGGTCGGTGGACGACTTCGTGGCCATCCTGGGCGCCGGGGCGGACAAGGTGTCGGTGAACACGGCCGCGCTGGACGACCCCGGCCTGGTGGCGCGCGCGGCGGCGCACTTCGGCTCGCAGTGCGTGGTGGTGGCCATCGACGCGCGCACCTCGGGCACCGCGAGCGGCTACGAGGTGTTCACCCACGGCGGGCGCCGCGCGGCGGGGATCGACGCGGTGGAGTGGGCGCGGCGCGTGGAACAGCTGGGCGCGGGCGAGATCCTGCTCACCTCCATGGACCGCGACGGCACGCGCGACGGCTACGACCTGGAGCTGCTGCGCGCGGTGAGCGGCGCGGTGCGGATTCCCGTGATCGCGTCCGGGGGCGCGGGGGCGCTGGAGCACCTGGACGCGGGGCTGGCGGCGGGGGCGCACGCGGTGCTGGCGGCCTCCATCTTCCACTTCGGCGAGTACACGCTTGCAGAGGCGCGGCGGTACCTGGCGGCGCGCGGGCACGCAGTTCGCGAATAGGAAAGCGCGCTGCCACGAACCTTGCAGGAGCGCCGCCGTGCCCGCTTGCGCGGAAGGGCGCAGATCGACATTCGCGGCCCCCGCGGGCCGCTCATCGAAGGAGATTGCCGTGACGGAGACGAGATCGTTGTGCAGGGGGGTCGGCGCCGCACTCCTGGCCGCCGCGCTGGCCGCGTGCGGCGGGGACGGCGGCGGCGAGGCGGGGAAGGGCGAGGCCAAGGGCGGAGCCACGCCCGCCAAGGGCGCCGCCGCGCCGGCGGATTCGCCGGCGGCTGCCGCGACGGCCACCAGCTTCAAGTTCGGGAACACGGCGGCCCAGGCCACGCAGTGCCACCAGCAGCGCCAGCAGAAGCTGGACGCCGCGGCCCAGGCGCTGCAGGCCGACTCCGCCGCCAAGCGCCCGGGCGCGGGGAAGAACCCCATCTTCGCCAAGGAGATGAAGTGGTACCCGCAGATGCCTCCGTTCAAGGATGGCTCCATCCTCCCCTGCAACCGGGTGATCGTGTACTACGGCAACCCGGCTTCCAAGCGGATGGGCGCCCTGGGCGAGTTCCCGCGTGACGAGATGCTTGCCCGCCTGCAGCGCCAGGCGAACGCGTGGAAGGAAGCGGATCCCAGCACGCCGGTGATCCCGGGGCTCCACCTGATCGCCGTGGTGGCGCAGGGCGATCCCGGCCCGTCGGGCAAGTACCGCACGCAGATCCGTGACGCGGTGGTGGACTCCATCCACAAGATGGCGCAGTCCATCAACGGCATCCTGTTCGTGGACGTGCAGGTGGGCACCGACGACATCCGCAGCATCATGCCGCGCTTCGACTCCATCCTGTCGAAGCCGGACGTGCACTTCGCGGTGGACCCGGAGTTCTACATGCGCGGCGGCGTCGTCCCGGGCCGCAAGATCGGCACGATGTACGCGGCCGACATCAACTGGGTGATGGACCGCCTCACCAAGATCGTGCAGGACAACAACCTGCCGCCGAAGCTGCTCATCATCCACCGCTTCACCCGCGGCATGGTGCCGGACGTGCAGAACGTGAAGCTGCGCCCCGAGGTGCAGCTGGTGATGCACATGGACGGCTGGGGCGCGCCCTGGCTGAAGTACGACTCGTACCGCGACTACATCGTCCGCCACCCGGCGCAGTACACGGGCTGGAAGAACTTCTACCACAACGACACCAAGCGCGGCGACCCGCTCACCCAGCCGCGGGACCTCCTGCAGCTCTGGCCGGAGCCGCTCTACATCCAGTACCAGTAATCTCACACAGAGACACAGAGGCACAGAGAAAAGATGGTTTTTCTCTGTGCCTCTGTGTCTCTGTGTGAGATTATTTTTTGAGGAGCGTGCTCACCGCCGCATCCAGCTGGGTATCCCGGTTGAGGTAGCTCTCCCCGATGGGGCGCTGGGAGCGCACGTCCACCGGGCGGGGGTTGAGCTCCATGTTCTGGCCGCGGGTGTCGGTGATGCGCGAGCGGGGGAGGCGCACGATGGAGCCGTCCACCAGCGGGACGTTCCAGGTGAAGACGATCCACCCCGCGGTGGGCTCGCCGACCACCTGGCCCAGGCCCAGCGTGCGGTAGCCCTCCGTGAAGTCCTCCGCGTCCGAGAGGGAGTGGCGGTTGACGACCAGGACCGTGGGGCGCTCCAGCGCGCGCTGGCCCAACTGGCCCCGGGCGGGGGCGGCGCGCATCCCGCGCGGCTGCATGGTGAGGTACGGGCGCCGCGCGAACACGTCGGTGGCGTACACGTTCACGAAGCCGCCGTTGTTGTTGCGCAGGTCGATCACCACGCCCTCGCGCGCGTGGTTCTCCGCGTCCAGGTCCACGTAGAGCTGCGAGAGCGAGCCCTCGCTCATGTCGAACATGTGCACGTAGCCCAGCCGCCCGCCGCTGGCGCGCTCCACGTAGCGCCGGTTCCCCTCCACCCAGTCACGGTACAGCAGCCCCTTCTCCGTCGCCGCGTTCACCGGGCGCACCACGATGTCGCGCTCGGCGCCGCCCGCCGAGGCCACCCGCAGCACCGTGCGCCGCCCGATGCGGAAGGCCAGGAGCTGGTCCAGGTTGGTGCGCGGAGTGACCGGCGTGCCCTCCACCCGCACCAGGTAGTCGCCGGGGCGGATGCCGCCGGCCACGTCCGCCGGGCCCAGCGGCAGCACCTCGGCCACGCGCAGGCGGCCGGAGCGCTCGTACTCGGCGGCGTCCCAGGAGAGGCCCAGGCGCCCCGTGGACGGGGTGCTGGAGCCGCCCGGAGGGTTGACGCCCAGGTGCGAGGCGTTCAGCTCGCCGGCCATGAGCTGAAGGACGCGGCGCAGCTCGTCGGGGGTGCGGGCGCCGGCCACGTGGGGGGCGTAGCGGCCGTGGACGGCGCGCCAGTCGGCGCCGTGGAAGCGCTCGTCGTAGAAGTGGTCGCGCAGGTAGCTCCACGCCTGCTCGAACACGGCCACCTTTTCCCGCGCGAAGTCCACCTCCATCTCGGCCGACACGGGGATGGGCCGCACCGCGCGGCTCTCCACCGTGAGCGACTGGATGCGCCCCGCGTCCAGGTAGAAGATCTCCTTGCCGTCCGGCGACCAGTACGCGTCGCCCTTGGCGCCCGGCGTGGAGGTGAGCTGGCGCACCACCGGCTCCTCGCGCGCAAGCTCGTCCAGGGGGAAGAGATACAGGTTCTGCTGCCCCGCCGCGCCCGCGATCAGCAGCACCTGCTTGCCGTCCGGGCTGATGGCCTGGTACCCCACGTCCACCGCCACGGGAAGGAGCGAGAGGCGGCGGCGGATCTCGTCGAAGACGATGCGCCGGCCGCGCGCCGGGGCCGCCGCGGAGTCGGGCCGCGAGCGGGCGGCGGAGTCGGCGGGGGGCGCGGGGTTGCGGGGGTTCTCCTGCTGGAACAGGTCCCGGAACTGGTCTTCGCGGAAGCGCGGCGTGCGCGGCACCAGGTCCACGCGCGCGAGCTGGAAGCGCTCGGTGCGCTGCCCGCTCTCGAAGAGCAGGAAGGTGCCGTCCGGGCTCCACGAGATGGTGTTGCCCGTGGACGAGTTGGCCAGGAACGACACGGGCCGGCTCTGCCCCCCGGCCGCGGGCACCACGTGCAGGTTGCGGAACAGCCGCTCCCCCGCCGCCGAGTACGCAATCCACTCCCCGTCCGGCGACCAGGCGATGGAGCGGTCGGAGGTCAGCGGGGGCCGCTCCAGCGCCCCGGTCGCCAGCATCCGCTCCCGGCCGGAGGCGATGTCGATCACCCGCAGCTCCGTCCCGCCGCGCACGAACGCCAGCGACTTGCCGTCCGGCGAGAAGCGCGGCGAGTGGTCGCCGGCGTCGCTGCGCGTGAGGCGCGTCTCGGCGCGCGTGCCGAAGTCGTAGAGGTGGATGGAGGACGCGCCGTCCCGCAGCGACACGTAGGCCAGGCGGCGGCTGTCCGGCGCCCAGGTGACCTGCGACTCCACCTGCGGCGTGCTGGTGACGCGCTGCGCGTCGCCGCCCTCCTTGCTCGCGGCCGAGAAGACCTCGCCGCGCACGATGAAGGCGAGCTTCTTCCCGTCCGGCGAGAGCGCCAGATCCTGGATCTGGTCGTTGAGCACCAGGCGCTCGGCAGCCGGCCCCGCCGGGGTGCCGCGCCGCACGATGGGTACCTCGGCCGCGCGCCCGCTCGCCACGTCCAGCGACCAGACGCGGAAGTCGCGCTCGAAGACCAGGGTCCGCCCGTCCGCGGATATGCTGGGCCACAGCACGCGGCCGTCCCGGAAGCGCGTGAGCTGGCGCGGCGTGCCGCCCAGCGGGTGCGCCCACAGGTTCTGCGCGCCCCCGCGGTCGCTCGCGTAGAAGAGCGTGCGCCCGTCCGGGCTCCACGCCGGCCACAGCTCGCGGGCGCCGCCCTGCGTCACCTGCTGGTACCGGGGCGCCGCGGAGCCGCTGGCGGGGCGCACCAGCCAGATCTCCGACTGGTCGATGTGGCTGCTCCCCAGCCGCCACCACTGCGCCGACGAGATGCCGCGCGCCGTGATCGCCAGCACCGAGTCGCCGGGGGCGGGAGACGCAAAGAACTCGTTGGTGTAGCGGTCCGCGGCCACGCGCATGGGCGTGCCGCCCGCGGCGCTCACGCGGTAGATGTCGTTCATCCCCGCCACGTCGCGGCTGGTGCTGCTGAAGAAAAGCCAGCGCCCGTCGCGCGACCACCCGTCCAGCTGGTCGTTGGCGTCGTCCCAGGTGATGCGGCTCACGTCGCCCGACGCGAAGTCGAGCACGTAGATGTCCCCGTTCCCCGTGCGCGTGGAGATGAAGGCCACCCGCCTTCCATCCGGCGAGTACACGGGCCGCGACTCGGTGGCGGGATGCGACACCAGGAGCCGCGCCTCGCCCCCCTGCGCCGGCACCGTCCAGATGTCGCCCCCCGACGCGAACGCGATCTCGCGCCCGTCCGGCGACAGCGAGGGCTCCGCGAAAGACGGGCTGGGCGCCGGCTGCGCGTTGGCCGTGAAAAGGAGGGCCGCGAGTACGAAAGGAAGTCGCATGGGATGAAAAGCGGAGGGTATCGGTGAACACCGGTGCGGCAGGGTACTACGGGGTGCCAGGGTCTGCAAGGCTCAGGCGGCGCCGCCGCAGGGCACCCCCTCCAGGAGCGAATGAATTCGCCGCTGGAACCACGCGAAGTCCCCTGCGGGGATTGTCCGGTCCACCCCTGGTGGAAGGTACAGACCGCCACGGCGGTCTTCGCGTAGGTCCAGCGGCGAATTCATTCGCTCCTGGCCGAGCCCCGTGTCTCTGTGTGAGCCTAGCCGTTCACCAGGCGATCCCGTAATCCTCGCCGTGCGTGCTCGACCCGCCCCAGAAGGTGCCATGCGCGCGGTCGAAGAAGATGCCGTTGATGGGCCCGGAGGTGAGCTTCTCGAACGTGAGCTCGTACCCCATCTGCTGGAGCCGAGCCCGCACCTCGGGCGTCGTGGACTCGGCCAGGAGGATGCGCCCCGGCCGCGACTCGTGCCCGCCAAACGAGGAGCGGAGCTGGAACGAGTTGACGTTGGGGGCCTCCGCGGCCTCCTGCGCGTTCATCCCCCATTCCACCACGTTCAGGAAGTACTGCAGGAGGTTCTGGTCCTGGCTGTCGCCGCCCTGCACCGCGAAGGAGAGGAACGGCTTCCCGTCTTTCAGGGCGAGCGAAGGGGTGAGCGTCACGCGCGGCTGCTGGCCGGGCTGCAGCACGTTGAACGGCCCCTCCGAGCGGTCCAGCACGAAGCTCTGCATCCGCTGGCTGAGGCCCACGCCCGTGTGCCCCGCGATCACCGCCGGCACCCACCCGCCGCTCGGCGTCACCGACACCACCCAGCCCTCGGCGTCCGCCGTCTGCACGGAGGTGGTGCCCAGGTAGAAGCTCTCCTCGAACGGCAGCGACGCGCGCGGCGGCGCCGACACGCTGTCGCCCGTGGAACGGCGGTTGGCCCAGTCTCGCAGCTCGCGCCGGAACGGGTTCCGGCCGCCCTGGAAGGGGTACGGGTCGCCCGGGGCGATGCGCGGGTCGTTGCGCTCCGGGTTGATCAGCCCGCTCCGCTGCCGCGCGTACTCCTTGGAGAGCAGCCCGCGGATGGGCTCGGCGGGCGGGAAGTACGGGTCGCCGTAGTAGAAGTCGCGGTCGGCGAAGGCCAGGCTCATCGCCTGGTACAGCGTGTGGATGTAGCGCGGCGAGTTGTAGCCCATCCCCTTGAGATCGAAGTTCTCCAGGATGTTGAGCGCCTGCAGCATCGCCGGGCCCTGCGTCCAGCTCGTGAGCTTGTAGACGTCGATCCCCTTGTACCGCGTGGAGACCGGCTCCTCGATGCGCACGCGCCAGCGGTCCAGGTCGGCCAGGGTGATCAGCCCGCCCTCTTCCTGTACGCCGCGCACCATCTCGCGGGCGATGTCGCCGCGGTAGAAGCGGTCGTACGCGGCCTGGATGGCCTCCTTGCGGCTGCGCCCGGCGCGCAGCGCGGTCTGCTCGGCCTCCACCAGCTTGCGCAGCGTGGCCGCCAGCTCCGGCTGCCGGAAGATCTCGCCGGCCACGGGCGCCTCGCGCGGCTGGCCCGCGTGGGGGAGCATCACGGAGCGCGAGTAGCGCCACTCGCGGATCCGCTCGCGGTTGCGGTGGATGCTGTTGGCCGTCTGCGCCTCGATGGGGTACCCGTCCGCCATCTGGATGGCGGGGGCCAGCACCTCGGCCAGCGACAGCTTGCCGTACTCGGCCAGCATCACCAGCAGCCCGCCCGGCGTCCCCGGCGTGACGGCGGAAAGGGGGCCGTACTCCGGCGGGTAGGGCATGCCGCGCCCGCGGAAGAAGGCCGGCGTGGCCCCCGTGGGAGCCACCCCCAGCGCGTTGATCCCGATCACCTTGCCGGTGTGCGGGTTGTAGATCAGCGCCTGCGTCTCGCCCCCCCAGCTCAGCACGTCCCACATGGTGGAGGTGGCGGCGAGCATGGCGCACGCCGCGTCCACCGCGTTGCCGCCCTTGTGGAACATCGCCGCCCCCGCGGTCGCCGCCAGCGGCTTCCCCGTGATCGCCACCCAGTGCCGCCCGTGCAGCACCGGCTTCATCGTCCGCTGCCCCGCCTGCGCCGCACACGGTGCGGCCGCCAGCACGAGGAGCGCCGCAGCGACGGACAAGGATCTCATGAGCATCATCGATCGGGGTATGGGGTGGGTGGTGGCTGCACGCTGAAGCTGCAGATCGCGCGCCGGTACGGCAACATCACGCGCATCCCGGCCGTCCAGAGCGAATGAATTCGCCGCTGGACCCACGCGAAGTCCCCTGCGGGGACTGGACGCCTCCCGCTGAAGCGGAGGGAATACAGTCCGCGGAGCGGACTTCGCGTGCTTCCAGCGGCGATTTCAATCGCTCCTGGGCGAGGAAACGGCGTGCCCCCGCGTGAGCTACGTCCGTACCCGGAACATGAGGATAAGCCCCGCGACCAGGAATAGCACGTTCGGGCCCCACGCGGCAACCACGGGATCGACGGCGCCGCTGCTGCCGAGCGCCTTCCCCACGCGGAAGAGGAGGAGGTAGATGATGGTGACGCCCAGCGAGATCCCCACGCCGTAGGCCGTGCCGCCGCGCTGGGACGACGTCACCAGGGGAGCGCCGAAGATGATGATGATGATCACCGCCACGGGAATCGCGATCTTCTGGCCGCGCTCCACGCGCAGGGGGTTGGCGTCGCCGCCCGAGCGCTCGATGGCGCCGATGAAGCGCGACATCTCCGCGTAGCGCATCTGCTCCGGCTCCTTGGGCTCGCCCAGGAAGTCTTCCGGGGTCTCCACCAGCCCGGGAACGCGCAGCGAGTCGAAGCGCGCCGTCACCTCGCGGCCGTCGGGGTGCAGGATGCGCGTGTAGCCCTGGTACAGCTTCCACCCGCCCCGCTTGGTCCACGCGGCGCGCTGGGCCATGCGGTGGATGCCGGGCTGCCCGCGCGCGGCGTTCCGCTCCAGCACGATCTGGTTCATCTCGCCCCCCGAGGGGTCCAGCCGGCGGGCGGTGAGCACCCCCTCGCGCTCCGTCTGGTACACGAAGCTGAGGCGCGGGCCCTTGGTCGACGAGGTCTGCTCCCCCATCAGCACGGCGCGCTTCTCCAGCGTGATGGGCACCAGCTCGCTCAGCCCGAACGCCCCCGCCACCAGCAGCAGCCCCAGCGTCAGGATGGGGAGGAAGAGGCGGTAGAAGGAGATCCCCCCGGCCTTGGCCGCCGTGATCTCCTGGTGCCGCGTCATCCCCCCGATGGTGAAGACGGTGGCCACCAGCGCCGCGATGGGGAAGCCGTACAGCACGAACAGGGGGAACTGGTAGACGTACGACATGAACAGCCGCCGGCCCGTGATGCCGCGGTCGATGTACTTGTCGATGTTGTCGGTGATGTCGCCGATGATGAAGAGCAGCGGGAGCCCCAGCACCAGCATGATGAAGGTGGCCAGGAACTGCCGGGCCACGTAGCGCGACAGGATGCTCACGCCCGTGCCCCCCGCAGCCCGCGCAGCGCCTGCACGACCCCTTCCCACGCGCTGGTGCGCCCGGTGGCCGACTCGCGCCCCGTCGTCGCCAGCCCCACCACCCCCACCACGGCCATCACGGCGTTCACGATCCACATGGCCAGCCAGGGCCGCACGAAGCCGCGCCCGGCCAGCGACTCGCCGCCGATCAGCCCCACGTAGTACACGGAGAAGATGATCATGCTGGTGGCGATCACCATCCCGATCCCCCCGCCGCCGAAGCGCAGCGCCAGCGGCACCCCCACCAGCACGAAGACGAGTGACGCCACGGCGATGGAGTACTTCTTGTGGATCTCCACCTGGTAGTCGCTGATCTCGCGCTCCAGGTCGTCCGCGCGGCGGCGGGATGCCTGCAGCTCGTCCGCCGTCCTCCGCGCCCGCTCCCGCGCGTCCCCCATTTCCGGCGAGATGATGCCGGAGCTGGGGGAGATCTTGGGCGGGGTGCGCCTGGCCCCGGGAAGGACGAGCGCCAGGTCACGGGCGGCGATCTCGCGCACGCGCTTGAGCGAGGCCCGCCGGTCGCGCGCCAGGGTGTCCACGTGCGCGGCCAGCATCCCGATGGTCATCTCGCGGTCGCCGCGGTACCCGCCGCCGCCGGTGCCGTCCGCCTGCAGCAGGTTGCCCACGCCTGGGATGCCGAAGCGCTGCTCCTTGAAGTCGATGCGGCGGAACACGCGCGGGTCGTCCATCGACACCTCGCGCATGTGCCCGCTGAACAGCCTCATCACCAGGTCCGTCTGCGCGCGGTTGAAGAGGGCGCGCCCCGAGTCCGCGTAGATGGTGCGGATCATGGACGGGTTGGTGACGTCGTAGATGGACACGTCCCACAGCCGGTTGCTGCCCGGCTCGATGCGGGCCGCGCGCATGTAGAACACCTGCCCCGTGGCGTTGGATGGAGCGATGCGGTTGAGCGTCTGCGGCGCCAGGATCAGCGTAGGCGTCTTGCGCGCGATGTCCAGGTAGAGCTGGCTCCAGCGGAAGTTGGACTCGGGGAGCACGCGGTCGTTGAACCACACCATGATCCCCGTGATCACCCCCGCCGCCACCAGGAGCGGCACCAGCAGGCGGCGCAGGTCCACCCCGCTGGCCTTCAGCGCCATGATCTCGTTTTCGGCGGTGAAGGTGGAAAAGGTGTAGAGCACCGCCACCAGCACGGCCATGGGAAAGGTGAGCGCCACCGCCGCCGGCAGCGCCAGCATGAAGAACTCCAGGATGATCTCCACCGGGAGCCCCTTTCCGGCCAGCTCCGCGAGGCGCTTGGCGAGCGTGTTGATCAAAACCACGCCGGTAAGCGCCACGAAGGCGAAGAGGAAGGGCCCCAGGTGCGCCCGGAGCAAGTATCGGGTCAGGATTCGCATCGTTTTATCTCAAGGACTTGCCCGCGTTTGCGGGCTCTTCTAACATACCCCACGCGACAGGTTGCTTCAACCGGCCCGCTCCCTCCGCCCCATTACCGTCCCGTGAGCGCCCACCGCATCCGGCTCCGTCCCTTCTGTGCCTTCGCGTTTGCCGCCCTCGCCGCCTGCGCCGCGGAAGCGCCGCCGCCGCGTGCTTTCGACGCGCGCCTGGCGTGGGCACACCTGGCGGAGCAGGTGGCGTTCGGGCCGCGGGTGGCCGGGCTGCCGCCGCACCAGCGGCAGCGCGCGTGGATGCGCAGCCAGCTCGGCTTCCGCGCGGACACGCTGGTGGTGCAGGAGTTCGGGGAGGGGAAGCGGCGCCGCGCCAACTACTTCGCCCGCTGGCGCCCCGAGGCGGCGGAGCGCGTGCTGCTGGTGGCGCACTGGGACTCGCCCCGGTACGCCACCCGCGACCCGGAGGAACACCTGCAGCGCCGCCCGGTTCCCGGCGCCAACGAGGGCGCGTCGGGCACGGCGGTGCTCATGGAGCTGGCGCAGATCCTCCACGAGACGGCGCCAGCCGTGGGGGTGGACATGCTCTTCACCGACGGGCTGGAGGGCGGGCACGGCGCGCGCCACTTCGCCGCGCACCTCCCCGCCGGCTACCGGCCGCGCTGGGCCGTGTACGTGGACCGCGTGGGCGACGCGGACCTGGGCATCCCCATGGAAGCCTCGTCGCTGGCGGCGGCGCCCGCGGCCGTCAAGCGCGTGTGGGACGCCGCCCGCGCCGCGGGGATGGACTCGGTGTTCCTGGCGCGCACGGGCGCAAAGGTGGAAGGGGACCACCAGGTGCTCAACGCGGCCGGCATCCCCACCGCCGCCGTGATCGACCCGGAGTACGGGCGCGGGAACGAGCTGTGGCGCACGGTGGACGACCACCTCCCCGCCGTGAAGCGCGAGAGCCTGGGCGTGGTGGGCGCCGTGCTCGCCGCCCTGGTGTACGCGGAAAAGCCGTGAGCGTGACCCCGCAGGAGCGCCTCGCACTGGGCGTCGTGGCGCTCCTCCTGGCCACCGGCGCCGCCGCGCGCACCCTGCGTCCGGCCCCCGCCCCCGCCGCCTGGAGCGCGGCCGAGGAGCCGGTCGCCGTCTCCCGCCTGCGCGCCGCCACGGGGGACAGCGTGAAGCGCGCCGCCCAGCGCTCCCGCCCGCTGGCCCCCGGCGAGCGCCTGGACCCCGCCACCGCCCCCGCGGACGAGCTGCAGCGCCTCCCGCGCGTGGGCCCCGCGCTGGCGGAGCGCATCGTGGCCTGGCGCGCGTCCCACGGCCCCTTCCGCACCCTCGCCGACCTGGACTCCGTCCCCGGCGTGGGCCCCACGCTGCTGGCGGGAATCGCTCCGCATCTCACCCTCCCGCCGGCACCCCCGCGCTCCACGCCGTTGGCCGCGCGCACGGAGCGTACGCAAAAAGCGACGGTCGACATCAACACCGCCACCGCCGCCGAGCTGGACGCGCTGCCGGGGATCGGGCCGGCGCTGGCGGGCCGGGTGGTGGAGTGGAGGGCGCGAAAGGGCCGCTTCCGCGCGGTGGACGACCTCGTGGAGGTGCCGGGGATCGGGCCGGCGCTGGTGGGGCGGCTGCGGGGGAGGGCGGTGGCTACCCCTTGACATCGCATGGGCTTACCCCGCACCTTTCGACCCACACCCGTCCAGAAAGCGCCGCCCCGGAGTTCCACACGGGCGGCGCGTCTTTCCCCCCCGAGGGCCTATGGCAGTCTCCGCACCCGCTGCTGACCGCATCGGCGAGCAGCTCGTACGCGAAAGCCTGATCAACCAGGAGCAGCTCTCGCGAGCCCTGGACGACGCGCGTGCCAACGGGACGCGCGTCGGCTTCTCGCTGGTGAAGCTCGGCTTCCTGGCCGAGCAGGACCTGGTGCGCGCCCTGGCGCGCCAGCACCGCGTGCCGGCGGTGGACCTGGAGCGGGTGAAGCTGGACCCCAAGATCCTCAAGCTGATCCCCACCGAGATCGCCACCAAGCACCAGGTGCTGCCGCTGCGCCGCGTGGGGCGCACGCTCACCGTGGCCATGAGCAACCCCACGGACCTGGGGGTGATCGACGACCTCAAGTTCATCACGCGGCTGGACATCGAGCCCGTGATCGCGGGCGACTTCACCCTCAAGAAGACGATCGACCGCGAGTACGAGCAGTCGGACGAGCGCATCAACGACCTGCTCAAGCAGATCGAGCTGGACGACATCGAGGTGATGGAGGACCGCGAGGAGGAGATGTCGGCCGCCTCGCTGGCCGCGGCGGTGGACGAGGCGCCGGTGGTGAAGCTGATCAACGGCATCCTCACGGACGCGGTGCAGAAGGGCGCGTCGGACATCCACTTCGAGTGCTACGAGAAGGACATCCGCGTACGCTACCGCATCGACGGCGTGCTGCAGGAGATCATGCGGCCGCCC
>CADCTW010000070.1 GCA_902805735.1 uncultured Gemmatimonadota bacterium
CTTTCCCCATACTGGGAGGGAACGAGTGGAACTCGATCTTAGCGGCCTGCAGATGCCCAACCTGCCGGAGCTTCCGCGGGAAGGGCAGATCGTGCTTCGCCCGCTGGAGCGCGGCTTCGGGCACACGATGGGCAACACCATGCGGCGCATCCTGCTTTCGAGCCTGCGCGGCTCGGCGGTGTGGGCGTTCCGCGCGGACGGCGTGCTGCACGAGCACCAGACGATCGCCGGGGTGGTGGAAGACGTCCACCAGGTGATCCGCAACCTGAAGGCGCTGGTCCTCCGCATGGCGGAAGACACGGACGAGGCGGTGCTGGAGCTGCGCGCCACGCAGGCGGGGCCGGTGACGGCGCGTGCCATCACGCCGCACCCGTCGGTGGAGGTCATCAACCTCGACCACCACATCCTCGAGCTGCAGGACGACCGTGACCTGCGCATCGAGCTGTACGTGAACAAGGGCCGCGGCTTCGTGCTGGCCGAGCTGCACCCCATCCCCCGGGGGATGCCGGCCGACCTGGTGCGGGTGGACGCGGTGTACAACCCGGTGACGCGCGCCAACTTCGTGGTGGAAGAGACCCGCGTGGGCCAGCGCACCGACTTCGACCGGCTGGTGCTGGAGGTGGAGACCAACGGGGCCATCGACGTGCGGAGCGCGGTGCAGTACGCGGCGCGCCTCGCCATCGAGCACCTGGCCTTCCTGGCCGGGGGCACTCCCGAGTGGCGGATGGACCGCACCTGGGGCGACGGCGCGGGCGCGGGCGCGGCGGTTCCCGCCGGGCGGTCGCCGGTGCCGGGCAAGCTGCAGGAGCTGCTCAACCGCCCCATCGAGGACCTTACGGAGCTCTCCGTGCGCAGCCGCAACTCGCTGCAGAAGGAGAACATCCACACGGTCAAGGACCTGGTGCAGCGCAGCGAGCAGCAGATGCTCTCCATCGACAACTTCGGCAAGAAGTCGCTCCAGGAGATCAGCGACTTCCTGGCGGGGCACGGGCTGCGCTTCGGCCAGGAGCTGGACCAGTCCGACGACGGCACGCTGATGTGGATCGTTCGCGACCTCCCCGGCGACAACAACGAAACGAACCGGGCCGGCGACGGCGGCACCGAGCAAGGATGAGGTGACATGAGACACGGAAGCAAGGGGCGGCAGCTCGGGCGTACCGCCGAGCACCGTACGGCGACGCTGCGCAACATGGCCACGAGCCTGTTCCGCCACGGCCGCATCCAGACCACGACGGCCAAGGCCAAGGAGCTGCGTCCGTTCGCGGAGCGGCTGATCACGCTGGCGCGCAAGGGCGACCTTCACGCCATCCGCCTGGCCGGGCGCCAGATCCAGGACCGCGAGGTGCTCACGCTGCTGTTCAAGCAGATCGGGCCCCGCTTCGCGGAGCGCAACGGTGGCTACACCCGCGTGCTCAAGACGGGCTTCCGCCAGGGCGACGGCGCCGAGACGGCGCTGATCGAGCTGGTGGACCGCGGCTGAAGAAGGCCGTGGTTCCAGAAAAGAATGCCCCGGGTGCCGATGGTTCGGCGCCCGGGGCTTCTTTTCGTGGGTCGCGGGTGCGGCCTCGCCGACCGCGCTACTTCACGCAGCGCAGGGTGCTCTGGTGCGCGGGAAGGATCACCTCCACGGAGGAGAACCCCTGGCGCCGGGCGGCTTCCATCATCCACTCCCGCGGGTACGCGACCGCGCTCTCGGGGTACTTCTGGTTCTCCACGCGCGCCGCGCCCACCGTGTGCCTGAAGGTCCACCTCCCCCCCAGCAGCTGCAGCTCCTCCATGTCTTCCAGGCAGAAGAAGGTCATCAGCAGCACGCCGCCCGGGCGGAGCACGCGGTACCCTTCGGCGAGGTAGGCCTGGATGTCGTCTTCGAGCAGGTGCGAGAAGAGGGAGTGCGAGTACACCAGGTCCACGCTCCCCGACTCCACGCTGAGCGCGGGGTGGAGGTCGCGCACGCCGCCCGGGTTGTACACGGTGCTGCCGGCATCCACCCAGTGGAAGCGGAAACGGTCGCCGGGGAAGTTGCGGCTGCACCACTCCACCATGTCACGGTCGACGTCGAAGCCGTGATAGGTGCCCGTGAACTTCACCCCGTGGTAGTGGAAGTCACGGAGCGCCACCGCCGTCCTCCCCACGCCGCTCCCGATGTCGACGATGGTGGAGTCCAGCCGCGCCGCGCCGGTGGCGAAGAAGTACATCCACGTGTTGCCCGACGAGGTGAGGTAGTAGTCGTGCGGAAAGAAGATGGAGTTGCTCACCCCGGTACGCACGATGTAGCGGAGGGGGGGCACCGGACGGCTGGTGAACACACGAAGAAGCGGCCTGGCCACCAGGTCGGTGGCGGCCAGCGCGAGCGCGCCCGGCGCAGACCGGGACAGGATGGCCGTCGAAGGGACGAGCTTCCGCAGCAGTCTATCGAGCTTGGGTGGCATCTGGACCAGTGTTCGATTGAGGGGCGGTGTGCATCCGCCGAATCCACAAAACGGCTTCGGCCGCGCATTGCTTCCAATGCACGGCCGAAGCCGGGGTGCTCATCCTGCCCAGCGAACGGCTCAGCCCGCCTTGCGGATCTTGCCGGCGGAGATGCACGAGGTGCAGACCCGCACGCGCTTGTTGCCGTTCTCCGTCACGATGCGAGCGGGCTGGAGGTTCGGCCGCCATACACGCTTGGTCTTGTTGTTCGCGTGGCTGACGTTGTTCCCGCTGCGCGGGCCCTTCCCGCAGACGGCGCAGAAAGCCATCGGAGTCTCCTGATGCGTTATAACCGGTAGTGACACAAGCCAGGGAATGTATACCTCCGGCGGCCCGCGGTCAAGCGCCCGCGGGCACTTCTCGCATTGACACCCCACGCGGGGCGGGGCTAAGTTTGCGGCTTCCCCTGGGCCCCGGGCCCATCGGCTTACAGCGACCGGGTATATGAAGACCGCGCTCATCACGGGCATCACCGGGCAGGACGGCTCCTACCTCGCCGAGCTCCTCCTGGAGAAGGGATACAAGGTGTACGGCCTGGTGCGCCGCAGCTCCACCGTGACGTTCGAGCGCATCCAGCACATTCAGGACCGGGTGGAGCTCCTTTCCGGCGACCTGACCGACCAGAACTCGCTGTACTACGCGCTGGAGCAGTCCAACCCGGACGAGGTGTACAACCTGGCCGCGCAGTCGTTCGTGCAGACTTCGTGGACGCAGCCCGTGCTCACCGGCGACGTGACGGCGCTGGGGGTGACGAGGATGCTGGAGGCCATCCGCATCTTCAACCGGAAGATCCGCTTCTACCAGGCGTCGTCGTCCGAGATGTTCGGCAAGGTGCAGGAGGTGCCGCAGGTGGAGAGCACCCCCTTCTACCCGCGCTCGCCGTACGGGGTGGCCAAGGTGTACGGCCACTGGGCCACGGTCAACTACCGCGAGAGCTACGGGATCTTCGCCGTCAGCGGCATCCTGTTCAACCACGAGTCGCCGCGGCGCGGGCTGGAGTTCGTGACCCGCAAGGTGACCGATGGCGCGGCCCGCATTAAGCACGGCCTGGCGGACAAGCTGCACCTGGGCAACCTGGACTCGCGGCGCGACTGGGGCTTCGCGGGCGACTACGTGAAGGCCATGTGGCTGATGCTGCAGCAGGACGAGCCGCGCGACTACGTGGTGGCCACGGGCGAGACGCAGTCCGTGCAGGACCTGGTGTCCGCCGCCTTCGAGCACGCGGGGCTGGACTGGCGCGAGCACGTGGTGCTGGACGAGCGCTTCGTGCGTCCCGCCGAGGTGGACCTGCTGATCGGCGACCCGGCGCTGGCCCGCCAGGAACTGGGGTGGAGCCCCGAGGTGGACTTCGGCCAGCTGGTGCGGATGATGGTGGACGCGGACCTGGAGCGCGTGGCCGCCGGCCCCCGGCGGGGCTGAGCGCTGTGAGGGCGCTGGTTACCGGTGCGGGCGGCTTCGTGGGCTCGCACCTCGTGCGCTCCCTCGTGGCGGATGGGGTGGAGGTTTTCGCGGGCTCCCTCGACGGCGCGCCCCCGGCCGGCGACCCGGCGGGGGCGCGCTGGCTGCCGCTGGACGTGACTTCGGACGCGTCGCTCGCGGCCGCGGTGGCCGAGGCGCGCCCGGACGCGGTGTTCCACCTGGCGGGGCAGGCCAGTGTGGCCGGCTCCTTCGCGGACCCGGTGGGGACGTGGGACGCCAACGCCACGGGGACGCTGCGCCTGCTGGAGGCGCTGGCGCCCGGCACGCGCCTGGTGCTGGCCGGCTCGGCCGAGGTGTACGGCGCCGTGCCCGAGGCCGATCAGCCCATCCGCGAGGAGCGCCCGCTGCGCCCTGCCAACCCGTACGCCGCCTCCAAGGCCGCCGCGGAGATGGCGTGCGTGGCGGCGGCTGCGTCGCGCGGGGTGGAGGCGGTGGTGGCGCGCTCGTTCAACCACACGGGCCCCGGGCAGGACCCGCGCTTCGCCCTCCCCAGCTGGGCCCGGCAGATCGCGGCCATCCGCGCCGGCCGCGCGGAGCCCGTGCTGCGCGTGGGCAACCTGGAGGCGCGCCGCGACCTGCTGGACGTGCGCGACGTCGTCCGCGCCTACCGCCGCCTGGCCGAGGCCGGCACGCCGGGCACCGCGTACAACGTGTGCTCCGGCGCCGCCCAGTCCATGCGCGAGGCCCTGGACGCCCTGGTGGTGATCTCCGGCGCCGACGTGCGCGTGGAGGTGGACGCGGAGCGCGTGCGCCCCGTCGACGTGCCGCTGCTGCTGGGCGACCCCGGCCGCATCCGCGCGCTGGGGTGGACGCCCGAGATCCCCCTGCGCCGCACCCTCGCCGACCTGCTGGCGGCGGAGGAGCGGGGCTCGTGATGCGGGCTGCGATGGCCGTTCAGGCGACGACAGGGACCGCGTGCGAGCGGCGGGGCACGGGCAGCCACGCACGGGATGTGTGCGGCGGTCCGCGAACGGAGCGCGCGGATGCCACGGGCGCGCTGAACCGCGCCCCTACGGGGACCGGTGCGATGATCGGGGAAGGAGCGCGCGGCGAGGTCGGGCGCGCTGAATCGCGCCCCCGCATCGCGCGGCGGGATGCCTGGAAATCGCCCCCCTCTCCCAGCAGTTTGGGAGAGGGGGGTCGGGGGGGTGAGGGCGCGCCATGAGCACGGGAACCGTATACCTGGTGGGCGCGGGTCCGGGAGATCCGGGGCTGCTGACGCTGCGCGCGGCGGAGCTGCTGGCGCGCGCGGACGTGCTGGTGTACGACGCGCTGGTGTCGCCCGCCATCGTGGAGCGCGCGGCCGGCGCCGAGCGCGTGTACGTGGGGAAGCGCGGGGGCGAGCACACCCGCACGCAGGACGAGATCAACCGCCTCCTCGTGGAGCTGGCGGCGCGCTTCCACACCGTCGTCCGCCTGAAGGGGGGCGACCCGTTCGTGTTTGGCCGGGGCGGGGAAGAGGCGCTGGTGCTGCGCGAGGCCGGGGTGCCTTTCGAGGTGGTGCCGGGGATCACCTCGGGCATCGCGGGGCCCGCGTACGCCGGCATCCCGGTGACGCAGCGCGGTGTCACGTCGTCGGTCGCACTGGTGACGGGGCACGAAGACCCCACCAAGGACGACACCGACCTGGACTGGGCGCACCTGGCGCGCGGCGTGGGGACGCTGGTCTTCTACATGGGCGTGGGGAAGATGGCGGACAACTTCCGCCGGCTCGTCGAGGGCGGCCGCTCGCCGGACACCCCCGCCGCGGCGGTGGAGTGGGGGACGTACCCCCGCCAGCGCACCGTGGCGGGGACGCTGGCCACCCTCCCGGCGCTGGTGCGCGAGGCGGGGATCGGGGCGCCCTCCGTGGTGGTGGTGGGCGAGGTGGTGGCGCTGCGCGAGCAGCTCGCCTGGTACGACCGCCGCCCCCTCTCCGGCCGCCGCGTCGTGGTGACGCGGGCGCGGGCGCAGGCCAGCGGCTTCGCGTCCGAGCTGGAGGCGCTGGGGGCCGAGGTCGTCCAGTTCCCCACCATCCGCATCGAGGCCGCTCCGGATGTGGATGCGCTGCGCACCGCGGCGGCGTCGGTGGGCGGGTTCGACTGGGTGGTCTTCACCAGCACCAACGGGGTGGAGCACTTCTGGAGCGCGCTGGCGGGGGCGGGGCTCGACTCGCGCGCGCTGGCCGGCGTCCGCGTGTGCGCGCTGGGGCCCGCGACGGCCGCCGAGCTGGCCAGCCGCGGCATCCGCGCGGACCTGGTGCCGGACGAGTACGTGGCCGAAGCCGCCGTGGAGGCGCTCGCCGCCGCCGTGGATCTGAGCGGCGCGCGCATCCTCCTGCCGCGGGCGGAGGTGGCGCGCGCGGTGCTCCCCGACTCGCTGCGCGAGCGCGGGGCGGAGGTGGTGGAGGTGGCCGCGTACCGCACCGTGCAGGACGGCGCCGGGGCGGACGACGTGAAGCGGCGCATCACGGCGGGCGAGGTGGACCTGGTGACGTTCACCGCGAGCTCCACCGCGCTCAACTTCGCGGAGCTCGTGGGAACGGACACGGGTGGCGCCGCGGTGGCGTCGATCGGGCCGATCACCTCCCGCACCCTGCGCGAGCTGGGGATGCGGGTGGACGTGGAGGCGGCGGAGTACACCGTTCCCGGGCTCCTGTCCGCCATCCGCGAGTTCTGGGCGTGATGCCAAAGGTTTTTGCGTCTCTGCGTGAGGCCTGAAGGGGTAGATGAGATGAGCACGCACGGACGAATCGCATGGATGCGCCGGGCCGTGGTGGCGGGTGCCCTCCTCCCGTGGGGCGGCGCCCTCGCGGCGCAGACCACGGCGGAGGCCGCCGCGGACACCGCCGTCGCGTGGAGCGCCCCGGAAGAGGGCGCGTCGCCGCCGCTGCCGGTGGAGCACTGGGCGCACCGCGCCGCGTCGCGCGCGTGGGCGCTGGGGCTGGCGCCGGGGTACTTCCCCGCGCAGCGCTCGGCCCCGCGGGCG
>CADCTW010000071.1 GCA_902805735.1 uncultured Gemmatimonadota bacterium
CCCCGGCTGGCACCGCACTGACCTCAACTTTCCGAACCGCCGGATGCGGACCCGCATGTCCGGTGGTGTGGGAGGGGTGCAGCCGGGATCACCGGCTGCCCCCTATCCCGATTTACACAGCTCCGTTACGACTCCTGGTGCGCCCGGCCGGACTGCACCAGCCGCTGCCGGGCGGTGTTCCCCGGAACGGCGATGTGCGTGGCCGGGTCGTACTCCTTGCCCACCGCCGGGCTCCCCTGCGGAACCCAGAGCTGCGTCACCGTGTGGCTGTAGCCCTGCGGGATGTAGCGCACGTAGTAGCCGTCCGGGTGCAGGCTCCAGCGGCCGCTGGGCACCACGCGGCTCCCCTCGCCCATGGGCGCCATGCCGGCCAGCACGGCGGCGGCCTCGAGCTGCTGGAAGCTGGTGCCGGGGGTGGTGAGCATCTGCCGAAGCTGCGCCTCGGCCTGGAACACCTGGCGGACCAGCGGCGGCACGCGGCTCATGGCCGCCTCCAGCGCGGGGCCGGGCACCAGGTCCAGCGCCGTGCGGTTGAGCGCGGTGAGCTGGCGCGGGGTCAGCAGGCGGGCCGCGGTCGCCTTGTGCTCGGCGCTCAGGTCCTCGAACTTGGCGCGCGCGATGATGGCCCACAGCAGCGTCTGCACCTGGCTCTGCTGGATCTCCGGGTGGTTCACCGAGTTGCGCAGGATGGTGGTCACCGCGTCTTCGGCCGGGCCCTGGGTGGGCGCGTACAGGTAGCCGTCGCCGCCGCCGGGGCCGTGCGTGCCGGCCTTGAGGCAGTAGCTCTGCGTGTGCATCTCGTAGTACCCCGGCTGCAGCACGAAGCCGCCGTTGGGGGTGCGCTGAAGCTGCAGCATGGAGCGCTTGGACTCGCGCGGGGTGAAGTTGTCCAGCGAGTCCACCGCCCAGCGCGCGTGGGGCAGGCTGGTGGTGATGGGGTCGTCGCCGCGCAGCACCGCGTCCACGTTCAGGCGGCTGGCGGCCCTGCCCAGGGTACGCCCCAGCCCGCCGATCTGGGCCGAGGCCGCCTCGGCGGCGGTGGCGGTGAGCACCAGCGCCAGGGCGGCGGGCGCGAAGCGCCGGATGGACGAGAAGGAAGGCATGTGTCGCTCCATGCGGTGAGGGGGGAGGGAGGGGGGCCGTCCGTCAGGGCTCCCCGCCCGGCATACTAAACGGAAGTATGCGGGGGGGACAGGATTTCGTCACCGGGTCAGGTGACCCATCGGGAAGCCCGGTCTGAAATGGTGGCACGGACACCCGGAGGAGAGCGTCATCGCGGGTCCTCCCTCGCCTCCAGCCGCTTGCAGGCGGCGAGCAGGTGCTCGCGGATGGTGCCGGTCGCCTGCGCGGCCTGGGTGCGGCAGAGGGCGACCTGGTCCTCCATCGTCTCCACGCGGGGAGCGGCGGGCTTCGGCACCTCGCCCATTACGGCGCGGGTCATGGAGTCCGCGCGGCGGGCCTGCGCGGCCACCGCGGCGGCGGACTCGGCCGGGGTCAGCACCGGCTGGGGCGGCTCCACCAGGACCTCCTGCGCCCCCTCCTCTTCGGCGGGAGGGGTGCTGGACGGTTCCGGGGCGTCGCCTCCGCAGGCCAGTGCGGCGA
>CADCTW010000072.1 GCA_902805735.1 uncultured Gemmatimonadota bacterium
CGGCGCCTTGCGGCTCGCTTCGGTCCCTACGACCAAGTTCCGGGAGGACTTTCACCTCCGGACCATCGCCCATGCTGGGCACACCACGGAGGCGCAGAGACGGATTCGCCTCTGTGCCTCTGGGTCTCCGTGTGAGATTGCATTTCTCCCAGCCCCCTGCAAAATACGGTGCCGCCCGACGCGCCCCCACCGGGTGCATCGGGCGTAAATCCGTGTAGATACAGTACTTAGAGATCCGCGTGAATCGGGAACGCCCCGTGCACTTGCTTCACGCGTACCCGCCCGGGTCCCCCGGGCACCCAACGACAATGGCAAACCCGCCGAAAGACGGGGACGCAAAGCTACGAGGCTACCGCGGGCCACACGCCCGCCACGCCAGTCGGGCCGCCGAAGAGGGTGAAGTGCCATGCGTTCTCTCCGCACCGTGCGCCGCGGCCGTGCCGCGCTCCTCCTTACACTGGCCACCGCCGTGATGTCCGCCTGCGGCCAGGACTCGCCCACCGCGGCGTCCGACCCCGCGACCGGCCCGGCAGCCCCCGCCGTATCCAACCGCCCGTTCTTCAGCGGCGCGTACCTGGGCGACGACCTCAGCACCCCGGAGCGCATCGCGGGCGCCATCCGCGACTTCGGGGAGAAGACGGGGAAGCAGCCGGCGCTGGTGAAGACCTTCCACGACCTCACCTGCGACTTCTCCGCCACCGGCTGGTGCGGCCGCCTGCTCCAGCAGGTGCGCTCCACCGGCGCCACGAGCTACGTGGCGCTGGACGTGCGCTGGGCGGGCGGGCCGCGCACCGGCGTGCTGGGCCCCATCGTGGCCGGGCAGGCGGACGCGGACCTGGTGCGCGTGGCCCGGCAGATCGCCTCGATGGGCGCGGTGGTGCTGGTGGAGCCGGCGTGGGAGATGAACGGCAACTGGAACTTCGCCTGGCAGGGCTCCATGAACGGCGGCGACCGGACGGCGCCGGCCCGGTACGCGCAGGCCTGGCGGCACATCGTGGACGTGTTCCGCCGCGAGGGCGCCAGCAACGTGCGCTGGGTCTTCAACCCCAACGTCGGCAACCCGCTCACGAACTCGGCCACCGGCGCTTCGCACTGGAACTGGTACGGCAACTACTACCCGGGCGACAGCTACGTGGACTACGTGGGCGCGCACGGCTTCAACGCCCCGCGCCTGTGGGGCGGCGAGTGGCAGGCCCCGGCGGCCATGTTCGACGGCCCCTCGGCGGACCACATGCTCTCCGACCTGGCGGCGCGCTTCCCCACCAAGCCCATCCTGATCGGCGAGTTCGCATCGGACGAGGGGAGCGGCGACGCCAAGGCGCGCTGGATCCGCGACGCGTACGCCACGCTCCGCTCGCACCCCAACGTGGTGGGCGCCGTCTGGTTCAACATGAACAAGGAGACGGACTGGCGGATCGACTCCAGCGCCGCCTCGCTCGCCGCCTTCCGCGCCGCGATGAACGACCAGGCGATCACGGTCGCGTTCCGGTAAAAGCGGGGGTCACACAGAGACACAGAGGCACAGAGATTGGTTCTTCTCTGTGCCTCTGTGTCTTTGTGCGAGATGATCAGGCTTCGCCGCGGCGCAGGAGGGCATCGAGGGTGGCGCGGACCTCCAGGAAGTCGGCGTCGGGCGGGAAGCAGACGTCGGCGCCGGCGCCCAGCAGCTCCACGCGGCGGCGCGCGTCGGGGGCGTCCACCACCAGGACGGGGAGCGTGGGGGATTGGGAGCGGAGCTCACGCACCAGCGCGACCGCGTCGGCGTCCGGCAGGTCGGCGCCGAGGACCAGCGCTCCGGGGGCGCCGATGCGCAGGCGGTCGCGCAGAGCGTCGGCGGTGCCGGCGGTCTCGGCGGCGTAGCCCTCGCCGTGGAGGCGCGAGGCAAGCTCCAGCGCGCGCAGCTCGCGGGGGTGCGCCACCGCCACGCGCCCGCCCCACCCGTAGCCGATGCCGTGGCGCTCACGCTGCGCGAACACGCGGCGCAGCACGCTCACCACGATGGGGTCGAAGGCGCTGCCGGCCTCGCGCTGGAGCTCGTCCACCACGGTGGCCGGGCCGCGCCCGCGCTGCCCCAGGAGCGCCGCCGCACCGCGCGCCACCGCCAGGATGCGCGCCGGGAAGGGGATCTGGTCCTCCCTCAGCCCCGAGGGGAGGCCCCCACCGTCCCAGCGCTCGTACTGGTGCGCCAGCGCTTCGCGCGCGACGGCCGGGAGCGCGACCCCGGAAAGGAGCTGCAGGGTGATGGAGAGCTGCCGGCCCGTGGCCGCCCCATCGGGCGCCGGCTCCGCCAGCTCGCCCAGCGCGCCCAGGAGCGCCGCCAGCGCGAGCGACTCCTGCTGCGCTTCGGGGAGTCCCAGCTCGCGCGCCAGCGCCGCGGCGAGGAGGCGGCGCAGGCTGCTCTCCGCGCGGATGGAGGTGCCGTCGCGCTCCAGCAGCCGCACCAGCACCTCGGCCAGCGCCGCCGCGCCGCCCGCCGGCTCGCCGTCCTCGTGCTCGGGCCCGTGCGCGCCGAACATCTGTGCGCGCACCCGCGCCAGCGGGTCCGGGGCGGGCTCGGCCGCGCCTTGGTAGGCGAGCTGCGCAAGCTCCGCGAACTCCGGCACCTGCTGCCCCTCCGCCTCGTCCTCGTAATCGTCGGACGCGACGATCTCCTCCTGCGTCTCGATCTCCGGCTCGTCCACGCCGACTCGCTCGTCCGGCTCGGGGGCCTGTTCCTCCTCCGGCTCGGGCTCCCCGGCTTCCGGCTCCTCCGGAAACACGTTCACTACCAACACCGGCACCACCTCGACCACCCCTTCCGCATCCCCCGGCGTGGACGGCTCGTCCTCCGGCTGTGCGGCTTCCGCGACGGGCTCGACGGGGAAGCGCGCTTCCTCCGGTTCGGCGGCGGCCGGCTCCGGCTCGGCGGCGGCGCTGAAGATGGGCACGCCGTCCCCTGTGAAGGCCGACTGGATCTCGGGTGCGGCGGACGGCTGGACGGCTCCATCCTCCTGCGCGGCATCCGCCTCGAACGCGGTTTCCTCGGACGCGGGATGGGCATCGGGCGCCGCGATCGCGGGTCCATCGGCATCCTCCCCGAACGCCGCTTCATCCCCCTGCCCCGCGTCCGCCCCCACGAACGCCGCATCCTCCGCGGCAGCTTCTTCCACGTCGCCCGCGAACACGGTTTCGGGTCGCGGCGCATACCCGGAGAGCACCGTTCCGTCCCGTGCCGCATCCGCCTGGAAAAGGGTGTGGTCCTGGGCCGCATTCACCTGGAACACGGTGTCGTCGCGGGCGTCGTCCCCCTGGAAAACGCCCGCGTCCCGAGCGGCCTGCACCTCGAAGACCGTCTCCTCCTGCTCTTCATCCGCCTGGTAGACCATCTCCTCCGGAGCCACATCCACCGGCGGCTGCGCCTCGGCTTCCACCGGCGCGGGAGCCTCCACGGCTGCCGCAGCCTCGGGCGCGGCGTCCTCCACGGACGCGGGAGCCTCCGCGGCGGCCGCGACAGGCGTGGGAACCTCAACGGGCGCCGGGGCTTCCACGGGCGCGGCGGCCGCTACAGGCGTCGGAACCTCAACGGGCGCCGGGGCTTCCGCGGGCACGGCGGCCGCTGCAGGCGTCGGAACCTCCGCGGGCGCCGGGGCTTCCGCGGGCGAAGGCGCCTCAGCGGGTGCCGGGGCCTGAGCGGGAGCGGCGGCGGGGGTCGCGAGGAGGTCGCGGCCCACGGGAGGGGCGGCGGGCTCGGGGGCGGGGTCGCCGGCGAGGGTGCGGCCAACGGAGCGCACGAGCCAGGAGAAGCGGCTCTTGGACGGCGCGGCGGCGGGAGCCGGGGGCGGCTGCGGCGCGGCGGCGGGCGCGCTCGCGGCGGGGGCGTCGTCGTCTTCGTCGTCGAAAGAAGGGGCCGCGAAGGCCTGCTCGTCCACGTCGGGCTCGCCGTTCTCCAGGCGCAGCACGCGGCGGAAAAGCTGCATGGCCTCGTCCCGCCGCCCCGCCGAATCCGCCAGCTCGGCCAGCGAGCGCAGCGCCACCACGTTCTCGGGGTCCTGGCGCAGCACGTCGCGCCAGACGCCGGCGGCCCGCTCCACCTCGCCCTGGTCCGTGAGAACCCGCGCCAGCACCACCAGCCCGCTCGGATCGTCCACGTGCCGGCGCAGGCCGTCGGTGAGCACCTGCTGCGCCTGGCGAAGCTCGCCGGATTTGCGGTACGCCTCGGCCAGGTGCACGAAAACCCGGCTGTTCGGGTTGCGCGCGTATTCGTCTTTGAGCTTGCGGAGCTGACTGCGGGCGGTCTCGGCCATGGTTGGCATCGGGAGAGGGATGCAGGGAACGGGGCTGGAGCGCGCGTGTATGCGAGCGGCCCGGGCGCACGCCGCCGCGCGGAACGGTTGTCCGCACCGGCCCCACCCCGGGGTGCGCACATCGCGCGCCAGAGGGGCGACGCGGCAGATGGGAACAGGCCGTAAAACTGCTACGCCCCTGGCCCGCAGATTGCAGTAGGCGGTCCTGGGAAGAACCATGGGGCGTCGCGCCCGGCTACCGTCTCTGGTCTGCCGCAGCACGCCAGCACATCATCAAACAAATGTTTGCAGCGCGCGCCCGCAGGATCATCTTTCTCGTCGGTTTCCTCCTGTGCGGCCTCGCGGGGAGCGCCGCCGCGCAGGCCGACGCGCTGCGCGGCGGCGACATCATCCGCCTGCGGATCTGGCGCGAGCCGGACCTGTCCGGCGAGTTCCGGGTGGACGACGAGGGAGTGGCGATCCTGCCGCGGCTGGGGCCCACGCAGGTAGGCGGCCAGGCGCCGGCGGCGCTCACGGCGCGGCTGGTGGAGGCGTACGCGGAGTTCCTCCAGCACCGCTCCATCGAAGTGGTGCTGCTGCGCAGGATCCAGGTGCTGGGGGCGGTGCGCAACCCCGGGCTCTACTCGGTGGAGCCCACCATGACGGTGGCGGACGCCCTGGCGCTGGCCGGGGGCACCACCACCGAGGGGAACCCGCGCCGCATCGACCTGATCCGCGGCGGGCGGCGGCTGCCGGTGGCGCTGGCGGCGGACACGCGGCTGGCGGCCACCACCATCCGCTCGGGCGACCAGCTCTTCGTGCCGGAGCGCAACTGGCTGACACGGAACACGGGGATCGTGACCACAATCATCGCGGGGACGATCAGCCTCGTGATCGCGCTTATTCGCTAAAGGTGCACATGAACGAAAGACTCGCACTGCGCGGCGCCGTGGCTCCGGGAGCGGCGGCCGCCAAGCCGGGGGCGATGCCCGGCAAGGTGTGGGGCGCGCTGCGCCGGCACCGCTGGCTGATCCTGGCCTGCCTGGTGGCGGGGCTCGGGGTGGGCGCCGTGCTGGCGTCGCGCGTGGAGCCGTCGTACCAGGCCGGCGCGTCGCTGCTGGTGGGCGACCGGCAGCCCGGGGTGCAGGCGGTGCGGCAGGAAGGCGCCGCCACGGACCCGGACGGCGTGGCCACCGAGATCCAGGTGCTGCAGAGCCGCGCGCTGGCCGCCGAAGTGGTGGACTCGCTGCGGCTGCAGGTGCAGGTGGCGTCGCCCACCACGGCGCGGCGCTCCTCGCTCCTCTCGGCCATGCGGGTGGCGCCGGACGTGGCGCCGGCCACCTACCGCTTCCAGCGCCAGGACGGCGGCCGCTTCACGGTGACGGACGTGGGCGCGGGGGAGCGCATCGGCAGCTACCGGCCGGGCGAGACGGTGCGGATCCCCGAGGGCGAGCTGGTGCTGGCGCGGACGGCGGGGCGCACGGCGGAGTTCGACATCGCCATCGACTCGCGGCAGGGGGCGGCCGCCGCGCTGGCGGGGAGCATCCGCGTGTCGCAGCCCACGCGCGACGCCAAGACGATCCACGTGAGCTACGAGGGGCGCGACCCGGAGCTGGTGCGCGACATCCCCAACGTGCTGGCGGCGCACTTCATCACGTTGCGCCGCGACATGCACAGCACCGAGGCGCGCACCACCGCGGAGTTCCTGCGCGGGCAGCTCGGCACCATCCGGGGGCAGCTCACCGAGGCGGAGAACCGCCTGCAGCGCTTCCGCGAGCAGCAGCAGGTGGTGGACCTGCCGGTGGAGGCCAGCACCCAGGTGGCGCGCCAGGCCCAGATGGAGGCCGACCGCAGCTCCATGGAGGCCGAGCGGGCCTCGCTGGCCGCGCTGATCGGCGAGGCGCGCCGCGAGGTGAGGACGCCGGGCGACGTGTCGCCCTACCGCCGCCTGGTGGCCTTCCCCTCCCTGCTCAAGAACGAGGCGACCACGCAGCTCCTCAGCACGCTGACCGAGGTGGAGGGCCAGCGCGCGGACCTGCTGCGCCGCCGCAAGGAGAACGACCCGGACGTGGTGGCGCTCACCGAGCGCGTCCGCTCCCTGGAGGGGCAGCTCGGCTCGCTGGTGACCACGTACCAGCAGGGTCTTTCCAGCCAGGTGGCCTCCATCGACAACACGCTGGGGACCTTTTCGCGGCGCATGGACCGCATCCCGGGCAAGCAGCTCGAGTACGCGCGGCTTTCGCGGCAGACCAAGGTGCTGGACGACATGTACGTCCTGCTGCAGGCGCGCCTCAAGGAAGCGGAGATCACGCAGGCGGTGCAGGACCCCAGCGTGCGCGTCATCGACCCCGCCGAGCTCCCCTCCAGCCCGGTGAGCTCGCACCGCGGGCTGCTGCTGGGGATGGCGGGGATCGCGGGGCTGCTGGTGGGGGTGGGGGCCGGAATGGTGCGCGAGTACCGCGACGGCGCCGTGCACAGCCGCGACGACGTGGAGGTGGCGACGGGGTTCCCGGTGCTGGGCTGGGTGCCGCGCATCGCGGAGCTGGACGCGCAGGCGCGGCGCCCCGGCGCGCTGGGCTCGGCGCGGCGGCTGCTGGCGCGCGGGGGCGGCAAGGCGGT
>CADCTW010000073.1 GCA_902805735.1 uncultured Gemmatimonadota bacterium
GGCCGGCGCGCTCGGTACGCTCCGGGCGGGCGCGCGGGGCCGGGCGCTCTTCGCCGCCGCGGTCCATCCCCTGGGCGATGCGCTGGAGCTGGCGGGCCTGCGTCAGCAGCGCGCGGCCCTGCTCTTCCATGGCGTCCGCCATCTCCAGCAGGTCGTCGGCGCGCGAGCCGCGGGGGCGGCTCGGGGCGCGGAAGCCTCCCTCGTCGTCGCTATCGGCAGCGCCCCTGGGCGGGCCGCGGCGCGTGGGTTCTCTCATGTGTCCTCACGTGTGGGTGTGGCTCGGAGCGGG
Source organism: uncultured Gemmatimonadota bacterium (assembly GCA_902805735.1). GTDB lineage: Bacteria > Gemmatimonadota > Gemmatimonadetes > Longimicrobiales > Longimicrobiaceae > Longimicrobium. Next base: position 290 of record CADCTW010000073.1, read on the forward strand.
CGAAGGCGGCAAGGTAGTGCGCCGCTCCACTCCGGTGCAACGGATCGGGGCCGGAGAAAAGCGAAAGGCGGCCCGGGGGCCGCCTTCGTCGTATGTTTGAGGCGAGCGCCGCTCAGCAGCAGCACTTCTCCTTGCAGCAGTCGCAGCTCTCACAGCACTCGGTGCAGTCGCAGTCCGGGCAGTCGCACTTCATGGACATCGGAACCTCCGGGTACGGTGGGTCGGTGTTACATTCGCATGGAGGCTAACCGTTGCGGCGGCGCAGGTCAACCCGGCGCGCGCTCACACGGGTGCGAGCGGGTGGTGCGGGGGCGGGGGAAGCTCCACGCGGATGGCGTCGCCCGGGCGCACCTCGCCGCCCGCCAGCACCACGCCCATGATGCCGGCCTTGCGCACCAGCTTCCCCTCGGCGTCGCGGCCGAGCACGGCGGCCATCAGCCCCGGCTGGAAGCGGTCGAGCTGGCTGCACGGGTTGCGCAGCCCGGTGACCTCCACCACGGCGGTGCTTCCCAGGTGCAGCCGCGTCCCCGTGGGCAGCGCCAGCAGGTCCACGCCGCGGGTGGTGACGTTTTCGCCCATCTCCCCCGCGTGCACGGAGAAGCCGGCGGCGTTCAGCTCGTCGTGCAGCTCGGCGTGTACCAGGTGCACCTGGCGCAGGTTGGGCTGCGTGGGATCGCGCGTCACGCGCGAGCGGTGCTTCACCGTCGTCCCCAGGTGCGCGTCGCCGTCCACCCCCAGCCCCGCCAGCAGCCGCACCACCGGCTCGCGCTTCTTGCTGAAGTGGTGCGCCGCGCTGCGGCTCACCGCCGTCACCATCCCGTTCATCCCACTCCCGGGCGGTTAGGGCTTCCCCTTGGCGTCCACCTGCTGGATGCGGGCGAGGAGGTCGCCCTGCTTGCGCTCGGCGAGCTGGCGGCCCAGCTCGGCGCCGCGGGTGGCGAGCACACCCTGGCTGGCCGCCATCTTCCGCCCCAGCGGGGTCCGGTAAAAGGCCACGAGCTGGCGAAGCTCATCCTCGGTGAACGCGTCCGCGTACAGCGCTCCGAAGGCGTTGAGCGCTTCCTCGCCGGTGAAGAGGCCGCGCGCCCACTCCAGCATGGCCTGGCGGTACCGCGCCATCGAGGGATTGGTGCGCACCTGCTCGGCGATCATCGACTCCACCCCCGCCATGGCGGCCTGCTGCACCTGCGCCGCCTCCATCAGCTCCCGCGCCGCGGCCATGTGCGCCGGCGCATGGGCACGTGCGGTATCCTGCGCCGCGGCCGGCGCGGCGAGAGCGAGCGCGAACCCGAGGACGATCAAAGCTTTGCGCATGGAGGCACCGGGTAGCCAGGGGATGTGGCGGGCCAATGCTTGCAAGCTACACATCCCACGAAAAACGGCAATCTCACACAGAGACACAGAGACACAGAGGCACAGAGAAAAACCGATCTCTGTGCCTCTGTGTGCGATTCAGGAGGGCCGCCGCGCCCCCGGGATCCGCGGGCATTCGCGGTTGCGGGTGTCGGTGATCTGGATGATCTGCCACCCCTGCGCGCCCCTGAAGAACTGGAAGGCGTTCACCCCGCAGTGGCTGAACTGCTCGCCGCGGTAGAAGGCGTAGTCCATCCACGCGGTGGCGAGGGGCCCGTCCACGCGGATCTCCACGTTGGAGATGCGCTCGTCCCACACCTCCGCGCGCGGCGTGCCGACGGCGCGCACGAAGGCGCCCACGCTGTCCGTGCGCAGCAGCGCCTGGCCCTCGCGCACGGCGGTGGTCTGCAGGCGGGCCTGGGGGTGGAACGCGGCGCGCACCACGGTGCTGTCGCCGGCGCGCATCCCGTCGAAGAGGCGCTCGACGGCCTGACGCACCTCCTGCTGCTCCTGCGTCTGGGCGGCGGGCGCCTGCGCCGCCAGGGGGCTCGCCGCGGCGAGGAGAACGGGGACGACCAGGCGGAGTGCGCGCATTTCTGGATGACCTCGGCAGGCGGGAAGAACGGAGAGCGGCGACCCGCAGTATACGCCGCCCCGCGGACGCGAGCAACGCGGCCGCCGACTCCTGAATCTGCCGCTAATCCGGGGACAGCAGGTCTCACACAGAGACACAGAGGCACAGAGGCAACTTCATCTCTGTGCCTCTGTGTCTCTGTGTGAGTCCCGCGGTTCAGCGCCCCGGCCGGTACTGGCGCTCGGTGTGCCCGCGGAGCTGCTCGGGGTAGAAGTACACCTCGCGCAGGTCGCCGGCGGCGTAGCGCTGGGCCTGGTCGTTGAAGTGGCGCGAGCGGGGGTCGCCGCTCTCGCCGCCGGCGGTCACGGCGCGCGCCCGCACGCGCGGTCCGAACTCCACCGCCGCCACGAAGCTGTTGCCGCTGGTGCCGTAGTAGCGCTTCGTGCCCGGGTAGCGGCGCGCGCCGAAGGAGGCCAGCGACCCCCACTGCGCGGAGGTGAAGGGCACGGGGATGCTGGGCCCCGCGTCGCTGAACGGCTGCACGATGTCGCCCGTGAGGCGCTGGAAGCGGTTGATCTCCCCCCACGGCGTGCGCCAGGTGCCGAAGTCCTGCTGCAGACGGTCACTCGCGGCGGCGAGGGCGGCCAGCTTCTGCTGGGGCGTGGCGCGGGTGGCCATGTAGTCGTACACGCTCACCCCGGCGCGGCGCGCGTCGGCGGCCACCTGGCCCCAGAGCTGCTCGCCCCAGAACACCGCCAGCGCCGTGGGCACCGATGCGGCGCCCCAGCGGTAGTCCCAGCCGCGCAGCACGGCCACCTGCTCCGCCAGCCGCGCCTTCAGCGGGTCGGACGCGGGCGTCTGCTCGTACGCCTGCACCAGCGTGGGGATCAGCTGCGCGAAGGCCGGGAGGTACGGGTCGTACGCCGCGGCGATCAGCGATTCCAGGGTGAAGTCCTTTTTGTCCTGGAGCACCATGATGGCGTGGATGCCGCGCGGGTTCTCGCCGGCCACGTCCATGTAGCGGGGAAACGCCTCGCGCCGCGGGCTGTTGGGCCCGGCCGCCGAGTAGGGCCAGTTGTTGGTGTTCTGGATCCACCCCGTCGCCGGGTTCAGCAGGTGCGGCACCTCGTCCACGCCGTGCAGCCCCTTCCAGTCCGTCGCCGGGTCGCTCCCGTCCACGGGGCGCGTGTAGTCGAACCGGTCGTCGCGCCGGGGGACGAAGTGCGGGTGGAAGTAGGCGATGTTCCCCTCCGCGTCCGCGAAGATGGTGTTGTTGGAGGAGTTGGCCTTCAGCTCCTCGGCCACCTGGCGGAACGAGCGGTAGTCGCGCGCCTTGGTGCGCAGGAACGACTGGCTGAGCGCCTGCACGGGCCGGTTCATCAGCGCCACGCTGATCCACTTCCCGTCCGCCTCGCGCACGATGGGCCCGTGGTGCGTCTTGAAGACGGTGAACTTCCGGCTCGCCATCCCGTTGGCCGTGCGGTACGGCACCGTGATGGTGTCGGTGAGCACGGGGCGCTCCTCGCCGCCGTAGCGGTAGAAGCGGCGCCCGTTCCGCTCCACGACGGTCTCCGCGAACTCGTCGATGACGTCCACGCCGCTGGAGGTGTGCATCCACCCCGCGCGCTCGTTGAAGCCCTGGTAGATGAAGAACTGCCCCCACGTCACGGCGCCGTACGCGTTCAGCCCCTCGTCGCTCGCCACCTGCACCTCGGAGCGGAAGAAGAACGAGGTGTGCGGGTTGATGAGGAGCAGCGCGTGCCCGCGGGCCGTGTTTTTGGGCGCGATGGCGAAGCCGTTGGAGCCTTTGGGCTCGCGGAAGCGGTTGTCGTCTTCCATCGCCACCGTGCGCCCGCCGTAGAACGCCTGCAGCTGGGGGATGGAGACCCGCTCGATGTCGCCGCCGATGCTTCCCTCGCTGAACGAGAGCGCCATCCACGGCTCGAAGCGGCGGATGACGCGGGGCGTGACCTGCGGGTGCGTGTGCAGGTAGTAGTTGAGGCCGTCGGCCCAGGCGTCCATGAGCGGCTTGAGCCACCCGGGGCTGGCCTGGTACTGCGCCCTGAGCGTGTCGGGATCGATGAACAGCTTCATCCGCAGGTCCTGGAAGATGGCGGCCTCTCCCTCCGCCTCGGCCATGCGCCCCATGGCGTTGATGAAGTTGGTCTCCACGCGGTTGAAGTCGTCCTCCGCCTGCGCGTATACCAGCCCGAACACGGCGTCCGCGTCCGTCTTCCCGCGGACGTGCGCGATCCCCCAGTCGTCGCGCGTGATGGTGACGTTCTGCGCCTGCGCCTCCCACCGCGCCACCTCGCCGGCCGGCATCGGGCGCGTCTGCGGCGCGCACGCGCCCAGGAGAAGGAGCACGGCGGCTCCGATCGGATTAGCCTTGCGGATCATGGGTCCTCGCGAGTGCGGTTTCGGGCGGATGTCCCAAGGTCGGTGGCGTGCGGCCTGACCGCAAGCTCACACAGAGACACAGAGGCACAGAGAAAAGCATTCTTTCTCCGTGCCCCTGCGTCCACGCGCCACTGCGAGCGTGGCTTAGTAGATCACGACGAAGCGGTACTGCCACCCCGGAGGAGCGCCCACGACGATGGCGGCGAGGCTGGGGCCATTCTGGCCGAAGCCGCAGAAGATCTCGGAGTACGTGTCGGTGCTGACCGACAGGAACACGGTGCTCCCCGGCTCCGCGATGTAGCAGCTCAGCGCCGGCGGGCTCTGCAGCGTGCCCGCCGCCGACGGAAGGGTCGCGAACCCCTGACCCGACGAGTTGATCGTCCCGCTGAATACCTGGCGAGTTCCCACGCCCTGCGGCCCCTGGGGACCCGTGGGCCCGGCCGGACCCTGCGGCCCCGCGGGGCCCATGGGCCCGACGTCACCTTTGCACCCGGCAAGGGAGAGGAGGGAAAGCGAGAGGGCGATGACGCGGATGCTGCTCTTCATGTGGGGTTCTCCTATAAAGGTCCGGCAAGATGAAGGAACTACCGTTATGCTCCGTCGGACGGAAGCGAAAATGTTCACACAGAGACACAGAGACACAGAGACACAGAGGCACAGAGGCACAGAGGCACAGAGGCACAGAGGCACAGAGGCACAGAGATGAACTTCATCTCTGTGCCTCTGCGTCTCTGTGTGAGCCCTAACGCGGTGGCTCTTCGCGCTGGGCCGGGCGCGCGGCGCCGGGGTTGAAGTGGGCGGACTCCAGGCGCTGCACCTTGCCGTTGAGGCGCCCCACCAGGATACGCGTGGCGCGCAGGTCGTGGTTGGACTCGATCAGCATCAGCGCCAGGTCGCCCGCGCCCCACAGCAGCGCGCCCAGCACGATCATCTGCGTGGCGTCCACCAGCAGGGTGGGGACGGCGTTGATCCCGGCGCGGTAGAGCTGCAGCACGATCTCCGCGATCAGCAGCAGCAGGATGAGCAGCGCCAGCACCTTGAAGAGGCGCGCCACGTAGCGCAGCCCCGCGTGCGGCTCCATGTCGTCGTCGCGCACCCCGGCCAGATCCGGGGTGGGGTCGTTGGGGCCGCTGGTCCGGCGGTCGTCGGTCTGGGGGCGGCGGCCCCTCTCTTCTGCCATGGGCGAGTCGGCCACGGGTGCGCTCCTTCCGGACGGTAGGGTTGGTTTACCAGCGGGCGCGGTTGCCGCGCGTGTCGATGTGCACCATCCCGCGGTGCCCGCCGGTGGGCGGGTAGTAGTGCATCCCGCCCACGAGCGCGGGGTACTTGGCCTCCACGCGGTCCACCGCCGTGCCGATGATCTTGGCGTCCCGCAGGTCGATGCGGCCGTCGCCGTTGAGGTCGTCCATCAGCCCGTTGCGGTCGTTGTCCACCGCGATGTCCATGGCGTCGCCGTACATGTGGCGGCTGAGCTGCCCGCGCCCGGAGGTGTTGCCGCCCCCGGCGTTGTACCAGGGGCTCCGGAAGCCGCTCACGGCGAACAGGTTGTCCACCGGGTGCCCCATCGCCTCCAATTCCTTCACCACCAGCTCGATCTTGTCCAGGTTCTTGGGATCCACCACCACGTACTTGGGCCAGATGTTCTCCTGCAGCTTGGTGATGTAGTCCTTGAGCTGGATGTGCTCGCTCAGGAAGATCTCCTTGTTCTGCGGAGTGACCTCGATCATCCCCCTGGGCGTGCGGTAGATGGGGTTCTTGGGGCAGTTCCCCACCTCGCACGGCCAGCTGCCGATCTTGTACCGCCCCACGCTGCCGCCCTTCTTCACCGACATGGGCACCATGCGGATGACCTGCATGTTGGGCACCGGCTCGGCAAGCCGCCCCGCCTGCAGCACCACGCTGGAGATCCCCCCGCCGAAGCGGCTGGCCAGCTCGGTCACCAGCGTCGGCTTGGCGCCCACCTGCGAGGTGGGGAGCGTGGGCTGCTCGCCGGGCGCCACGATCTGCGCGTACACGGCCCCGCTGAACCCGCGCACGCTGGGGTCCAGCTCCGCGGCGTAGGTGCGCGCGGAGCGGCGCAGCAGCTCGGCCGTGAGCGCCGGCGCGATGCCGCCGCGGCCCAGGCGCTCCGCGATGGTGGGCGGCGCGTTGGGATCGTCGAAGGCGGTGCCGCGGCCCAGCACGGGCGTGTCGGCCATGTCACCCGCGGGGCGGGGGCTGGTGAGGCGCAGGAAGATGGTGAACGCCCAGCCGCTCACGAAGAGGAGCACGAGCAGGTTCAGCGCCCAGCTCAGCCGCCGCTCCTGCTTCGGCGACAGCCCGGCACGCTCCCAGCGCGAGCGGGGCTCGCGCACGAGCGGAAACAGGAAGTGGTCGTCGGCGTAGTGCATGGCGGCAGGGGTGATTCAACGTCCGTGCCGCGGGAACGGGGAACGGGTAACGGCGGGACGGGGAACGGACTGGTGCGTGCCGAAGGGGCCCTCACCCCCCCGACCCCCGCTCTCCCGATAACGGGAGAGGGGGGCGCATCCGCTTTGCCGGCCGGTGACTCAGTTTCTCTTCAGGGCCGCGGCTCCGCCAGAGTTCTTGCAGCGCGTGGATATGTGGGAATCGCCCCCCTCTCCCATTATTGGGAGAGTGGGGGTCGGGGGGGTGAGGGCCCGCGGTACCCACCGTTCCCCCTCCCCTGGCTTTCTCCTTGCACCGCCACCCCTCCCCGCGGCCCATCCCGCCGCGATCCAAACCACCACCGGGGGTGCACGATGCAGAACGACCCGCGCCCGCTCAGCGAGCGGGAGCTGCGTGACACGGAGGAGCGCGCGCGGCAGCTTGCCGACGACGCGCGGGGCGACGCCGAGCTGCACCGCGACGGCGCCGAGCAGGCGCCTCCCCCCGGGAGCTACCCCGAGGGGCTGGGCGTGCACGACCTCCCCGCCGTGCACCGCGCCGACCACATCCGCCGCGCCGACGACCTGCGCACCGCCGACCGCCAGGAGGAGCTCGCCGAAACGCAGGCGCGCACGGCCGAGCTCCTTCAGCAGAACGCCCGGCTGCTGGAGCGCAGCGGCGAGCTGCTGCACGCCGCCGAAGAGCAGGTGCACGACAACTCGGACGACCTGCAGGACATCCGCCAGACCGCCGACGAGCTCCAGAACCAGCTCGACGTGACGGCCCGGCAGGTGCGCGAAGGCGTGCGGCCCGAGGAGATCGGCTAAACAGAAGACTCACACAGAGACACAGAGCCACAGAGATGAAGTTATCTCTGTGGCTCTGTGTCTCTGTGCAAGTCCTCTTCAGGGGGGGTGGGCGGGAGCACCAGGGTGAAGGTGCTGCCGCTCCCCGCCTCGCTCTCCACGTCGATGCGGCCGCCGAGGAGGGCGGCGTACTGGCCGGACAGGTAGAGGCCCAGGCCCGTGCCCCCGTGCGGGCGGGAGAAACCGCTCTGGAGCTGCTCGAAGGGGCGGAAGAGGCGCTCCCGCTCGTCCGGGCGGATGCCGGGGCCCGTGTCGGCCACCGAGAGTGCGACGCCGTCGGGGTGGGGGGCCACCTGGACTCGTACGCTGCCCGTCTCGGTGAACTTGACGGCGTTGCCGGCCAGGTTGATCAGGATCTGGCGCACCTTGTCCGGGTCCGTGGGGATGCGCGCCGGGGGGTCGCAGGCCACCACCTCCAGCGCCAGGCCCTTGCGCGTGGCGAGCGGCTCGATCACCGACGCCACCTCCTGCGCCAGCCCGCACACGTCCGTCTCCTGGATGTGCGCTTCGGCGCGGCCGGCCTCCAGGCGCGCGAAGGAGAGGACCTCCTCGATCAGCCCGCGCAGGTGGCGCGACGCCGTGTCGATGCGGCCCAGCGCCTCGCGCTGCTGCGGGGTGAGGGGGCCGTGGATCTCCAGCTCCAGCAGCTCCAGGTGGCCCAGCACGGCGTTGAGCGGGGTGCGCAGCTCGTGGCTCATGGTGGCGATGAAGTCGCTCTTGGCGCGGCTGGCCGCCTGCGCCGCCTCCAGGAGCTGCGAGTTCTCCACCGCGACGGCGGCGTGGCGGGCCAGGCGCTCCAGCAGGCGCAGGTCGCTCATGGAGAACGGCTGCCGCCCGTCGCGCCCGCGCACGGCCGTGAGCGCGCCCAGCGGCCCCGAGCGCCCCGCCAGCGGCGCGCACATCACCGAGCCCACGGCGCCCAGGTGCGGCGAGCCGTGCGCCACCCGCTCGTCCTCCCGCGCGTCCAGCACCAGCGCGGGCTCGCCGGTGCGCACCACCCACCCCATCAGCGAGCCCTCCACGGGGATCTCGCTCCCCGCCGTGGGGCCCAGCAGCCCCCACGCGGAATCGTCTACCCTGAGCACCTCGCCGCCGGGCTGCACCAGGACGATGGCGCACCCGTCCGGGGCCACCAGCCGCGCGGCCGCGTCGGTGACGCGGCGCAGGACCTCGTCCGGCTCCAGGGTGGAGGCAAGGGAGCGGGCGATCTCGCCCAGCAGCTCCAGCTCCTCCGTGCGGCCGGAGAGGGCGTTGGCCATGCGGTCGAAGTCGCGCCCCAGCGCCGCCACCTCCGTGGGCGCGCTGCCGGGGAGGGGGCCCACCCGCGCCTCCAGGTCGCCGGCGCCCAGCGCGGCGGATGCGCCGCGGATGCGCAGGAGAGGGCGCGCCATGTAGCGGGCCAGCGAGTTGCTCAGCGCCATCGACGCCAGCGTCACGCCGATCAGCAGCGAGAGGAGCCGCACGTACGAATCGGCCACGAAGGCCTGGATGTCCGCGAAGGGCTCCTCCGTCCACACCCACCAGCGCAGCCCCGGCACGGGGGCGACCCCCGCCAGCATCCGCGCCGCCTCGCCGGACGCGGGCACCCGCGTGCTTCCGCGGCGGTACGACACGGTGCCGCGCCCCCCCAGCGCCAGCGCCGCCGCGAAGCTCGCCGAATCGCTCACCGAGCGCGGCGACTCGCCGGGGCGGTAGGGGTGATGGCTGTCGAAGAGCACGGTGCCGTCCGCGTCCGCCACGCGCATGCGGTCCGAGGGGCCGGGCGCGGGGGTGGGCTGGGGGATGGTGCGCAGCCGCAGGGCGCCGGACACGAAGCCGGCCAGCGTGTCGCCCAGCATCACGGGGTGCACGATGGCCACCACGGGGTCCATCGTCCCGCGCCCCAGCAGGACGCCGGAGACCACGGTGCCACCCCCGGGGCGCAGCTGGCGGAAGTAGCGGCGGTCGCTGTAGTCCGCCCCCAGCCGCATCCCGCCGCTGGAGTGGAAGGCCGCCACCCGCCCCCGCGAGTCGGCCAAAAAGATCCCGGCGAAGGCGGGGAACTGCGCGCGCACCCCCTGCAGGTCGCCGCGCGCCTCCGCGGGGCTCCACGCGCCGCGCCGGGCCCCCATCTCCGCCGCCACGCGCACGGCGCCGGAGTGCAGGCGCACGTAGTCGCCCAGCCGCGCGGCGTGCGCCTCGGCCGTCAGCAGGAGGCGGTCGCGGGTGCTTTCCAGCGAGCGGTCCCACTCGCGCCGCCCGCTCCACACGCCGAAGCTCAGCGTGGGCACCACGCCCGAGAGCGCCACCACCACCGCCAGCGCGGAGCGCAGCGAGGGCGCGCCGCGCACCCGCAGCAGGCGGCGCACGGCGGGGATCAGCAGGAGCGTTTCGGCGGCCAGCGCGTTGATCAGCCCGTTCAGCGGCTGCTTCAAGAAGATCACGGCGGCCGTGGAGCCCTGCACCCCCATGATCTGGCCGTACGTGATGAACAGGAGGGGGACGCCCAGGGCCGCCCAGAAGATGAAGTCTCCCACCAGCGGGCGCCGGTGGAAGCGGTGCACCAGCCATCCCACCACCAGCGCCTCCAGGGTGAAGATGGCCCAGGCGTAGGGATGGCTCCACAGGGTGATGGTGTGCGTGGCGGCCAGGGCGGCGGCCAGCATCCCCTGCCAGGGCCCCAGCACCACCGTGGCCACGATGGCCGCGGTGCCGCCCAGCAGCAGCTCGGTGCCCGGCGACAGGGAGACGGGGTGGAGGTTCACGAGGTACCCCGCCTGGCCGAGCAGGAGCGCGGCCAGCCAGCGGTGCCGCGCGGGCAGCTCCGACGCGCCGCGGACGGCTTCCAACGGCTACCCCGCCCGGCGGGTCTTCCGCCGCAGGAAGTCCCGCATGATGTACTGGCCCAGCGTCATGGTGTTGGTGAAGTACGCCTTGCCGCGGGCGATCTCGCTCACCTTGTTGACGAAGGCCACCAGGTACGGGTCGCGCGCCAGCATGAAGGTGTTGATGAGGATCCCGCTCTTGCGGCACGCCCCCACCTCGTGGAACGTCTCGCGCAGCACCCGCGCGTCCAGCCCCATGGAGTTCTTGTAGACGCGCCCGCCGGGGAGGGTGATGGCCGAGGGCTTCCCGTCGGTGATCATCACGATCTGCCGCATGTCCTTGTTCTGCGCCATCAGCAGCCGCCGCGCCAGCTTGAGCCCCGCCGCCGTGTTGGTGTGGAAGGGCCCCACCTGCGCCGAGGCGAGCTGCCCCATGGGGATCTCTTCCGCCTCGTCGCCAAAGGTCACCACCCGCAGCGTGTCGCCGGGGAACTGGGTGCGGATGAGGTGCGTGAGGGCCAGCGCCACCTTCTTGGCGGGGGTGAAGCGGTCCTCGCCGTACAGGATCATGGAGTGGCTGGTGTCCAGCATCAGCACCGTGGCGCAGCTCGACCGGTACTCGGCCTGGTTGACGTACAGGTCGCCGTATTCCAGGTCGATGGTGCCGTCGTCCCCCAATCCGTTCCTCCCCAGCGCGCTCTTGAGCGTGGCCGGGATGTCCAGGTTCAGCGTGTCGCCGAACTCGTAGGGACGGCTGGCGGCCTCCGCCTCCACGCCGGTGGCCAGGTGCGGCGTGTCGTGCGAGCCGAACGAGCTCTTCCCCATCGCCCCCAGCAGCCCCTTGAGGGTGCGGTAGCCAAGGAAGTCGATCCCCTTCCCCGTGAGGGAGAACTCCACCTGGCGGGCGGCCTCGCGGGCCTGGTCCGTCTTCCCCGCGCCCTCCATCTCCGTGTACCCGCCCGGCGCCTGCGGGGGCTGGCTCACGTTGAGGTACCCCTCCTCGATCAGCCGCTCGATCAGCCGGTCCAGCAGCTCGGCGATCTGCTGGCGGACCTCCTCGTTGGGCTCGCCGTGGCCGCGCAGCTCGTCCACCATCTCCGGCGTGAGCTGCCCGCTCTCCATCAGCGCCTTCAGCAGCGCCTCGCGCAGCGAGTCCATGCTGCGGTCGCCCTCCTCCCCCCCGAACTCGCCCCAGTACGGATGCTGGTACGCGCCCCCCGCGAACCCGCTCTGCAGCAGGAAGTCGGAGAGCTGGTCCAGGAGCGCTTCCAGGTTGAGCGCGTCGGCCTGGTGCCCCGTGAACTTGGAGTAGTTTGTGAAGCGCATTTTGCCGGCGGCTCCGGGGGATGAGCGGAACGGTGCGAAGACAGCAGTTTGCGCGCCATCGAGGAGCCGCGGGCTCACACGGAGACACAGAGGCACGGAGATGATCTCCGTGCCTCCGTGTGAGTCCGATCAGTCCGCGGCTACGACCGCCGCCGTCGCGGCGTTGGGCACCGTGTCCGCGGGCGCGTCGCGAAAGGTGGCGAGCACCTCCATGAGCCGCGCGATGTCCGCGTCGTTGCTGGCGATGCCCACGGAGGCGCGGATGGCGCCCACGGCGTGGTCGCTCATGCAGTCCGAGAACTGCTGGAGGGTAAAGGTCTCGGGGGTGAGGGTGTTGATGCAGCGGAAGGCGTCGGCGTCGTGGTACTCGAAGGCGAACTCGGCCGCGCCCGGGTTGCAGAAAAAGCCCGTGCGGATGGAGACCCCCGCCGCGTTGGTGCGCTGCTCCACGACGCGGAAGTCCACCGTCTCGCCGGCGGGGTCCAGGAGGTTGAAGGCCACGCTCCCGCCCCGCATCTCCGTCCCCTGGGGGCCGTAGAAGCGCACCATCGGCGCGCCGTTGGAGTGCCGCAGCGCGGCGAGCTCGTCCAGCAGCACGCCCGTCAGCCGCATCACGTGCCGGTTGATGCGCTCGATGCCGATCTCCCCCAGGAAGCCCAGCCCCGCCGCCACCGCCGAAATCCCCAGGTAGTTGAGCGTGCCGTCTTCGAAGGCGCGCCCCGTGACGTGCGGCAGGTGCACGCTGTTCTGGGCGGACACGAAGCGCACCGTTCCCCCCGAGAACCAGGGGCGGTGAAGCTCGCCGAGGACGTTGCGCCGCGCCAGCAGCGCCCCGACCCCCGTGGGGAAGCCGAACATCTTGTAGAACGAGAGCGCCACGAAGTCCGGCGCGTGCTCGTCCAGCCGCAGCGGGCTGCTGGGGACGAAGGCCGCCGCGTCCAGCAGCACGTGGTAGCCGTGCTCGCGCGCGATCTCCACCCATTCCAGCGGGTGCTTGACGCCGCTGAAGTTGCTCTGCGCCGGGAAGGCGAAGAGGTGGTGCCGCCCGCGCTCCGCCCCGGCCAGGTGCGACTCGACGTCGTCCACCCGCAGCTCGCACCCCAGCGGCAGGTAGCGCACCTCGGCGCCGTGCGCCACGGCGTACTCGCGCATCCCGTTGACGGAGTTGTGGTTGTCCGCCGTGAGCAGGAAGTGCCCGCCGGGCTCCCACGGGTACGCCTCGGCGATGAGCTTGAGCGCGCCGCTGGCGTTCAGGGTGAAGATGACCTCGTACAGCTCCGGGTCCGCGTAAAAGAACTCCAGCACCTTGCGCCGCGCCTCCTCCACCGCGTGGGTGGCGGCGAGCGAGGTGGGGTTGCGGGAGTGCGGGTTCCCCAGCACGGCCCCGCACAGGTAGTCCGCGTGCGCGCGCACCTGGCTTTCGGCGTACAGCCCGGCGCCCGTGTAGTCCAGGTACACGTGCCCCCCCGCGTCCAGCCGGCTGAAGTCGCGGCGGCGCAGCTCTGCGAAGCGGTCGTTCATGCGATCACACCCCGGTCCTCGAGGAACGTGCGGCAGCGCTGCAAGATAGCCGCACGTCTCCCAAAACTACAGTCTCACACAGAGACACAGAGGCACAGAGAAAACCTTCTTTCTCTGTGCCTCTGTGTCTCTGTGTGAGACTTCTTAGAAGCGGTAGCGCACCCCGAGCTGCAGCTGGAACTGGAACGGGTCGAAACCGACCGGGCGCTCCTCGCCGAAGGTCTGGTTGACGGAGTACACCACGTTGCCCGTGGCCGCGTCGAAGCGCTCGGCGGTGAGCAGCTCCTGGTTCTGGCCGAAGACCCCCAGGAACTGGCCCCGGTCGCTGCTCAGCCCGTTCAGCACGTTGAAGATGTCCGCCACGAACTCGGCGCGCTGGCGGCGCAGCGTGCGGAACTCCTTGGCCACGCGCAGGTCCACCGAGTGGAACCACGGGTTGCGGCAGGAGTTGCGGCGCGCGATCTGGCCCACCTGCTCACGCACGCACTCGAACTCGCCCAGGATCTCGTTGAAGCGGGTGCGGTCGGCCTCGGTGGCGAACTGAAGGTTGTCGCCGATGTACGCCCGGTCGTTGCCCAGAACGCCGTCGCCGTTGATGTCGCCATTCACGACCGGCGTCCACGGGGTTCCCGAGGTGGAGCGCCAGATCCCGCTCAGGCGGAAGCCCAGCGGGGCGTTCCACAGCGCGTTGAACACGAACGCGTGCCGCCGCTCGAAGTCCGACGGTCCCCAGGCGCCGGCGCCGCGGTCGCCCGGGTCGCCGATGAAGTTGGGGTTGCCGGCGGTGGGGACGTTGAACCCCTCGGAGCTGGTGCAGCACGAGAAGGAGCTGTTGTCCGAGGCCCGCGTGAGGGCATAGCGCGCGCCCATCTGCAGCGCCTCCCCCAGGCGGTGGTCCAGCTCCAGCGAGACCACCGACGAACGCGCCTCGCCCTCCGAGACGTTGTAGAAGATGCGGTTGAAGGCGTTGTTCGCCAGGCGTGTATCGCTGGCCGCCCGCGCGGGATTGAACCCGGTGCGCGGCGCGAAGACCGGCCGCCCCTCCGCGCTCAGCGCGAACTGCTCGCTCCGCAGGTTCAGGTCGCGTACGCTGAAGTTCTCCTGCGTGCGGCTGTAGATGAAGTCGACCGCGGCGCGGGTGGCGGAGCCCAGCGCCCGCTCGTAGCCCACGTTGGCCTTGAGGGTGCGGGGAAGCTCGAAGTCGTCCGAGAAGAGCGTGTACTCCGGACGCCCGGTGGGCGCCTGGCCGCCGGCGCACGCCGCCGGGTTGTTCTCCCCCTGGCCCCCGGCCAGGAGCTCCGGCAGGTCGAACCGGGGGATGTTGGCCCCGGTGCAGAACACGGAGAGGAGCGGGCGCTCGGTCTGGAAGACGTTGCCCACCAGCACGTTGGGCGCGCGCCCGATCAGGAGCCCCGCGCCGCCGCGAAGCACCTGCGAGCTGGCGCCCGGGAACTCGTAGGCGACGGCCAGGCGGGGCGAGATCCCGGTGAGGTCGGGAATCAACCCCGTGCGCACCCCGAACGCCGTCTCCAGCGCCTCCACGCGCCCGGGCTCGTCGTTGAACGAGGTGCCGCCGTAGCGGATCCCCGGCGTCACCGTCAGGCGGTCCGTCACCTGCCACTCGTCCTGCGCGTACACGCTCCATTCCAGCGCGTCGAACCTGGCGGTGGGCACGTCCAGCTGCGGGCACACCACCGGCTGCCCCGCCTGGTTGTTCTGCAGCGCCACGGGGCAGGCGCGGATGTTCCGGGTGTACTGGTTGGGCCGGCCCGCCACGAAGTCGGCCAGGCTCCCGAAGCGGTAGCTCCCGTTGCCCAGGAGGAAGAAGGTGTTTTCCGTGCTGGTGAGGATGTTGTTGGTCCCCACCTTGAACGTGTGCCGCCCCGCCTGGTGCGTCAGGTTGTTGACGAGCTGCAGCTTGTCCTCCACCAGCCGGTTCCGGAAGATGATGCCGTCGCCGCCGGCGAAGATGGTGGTGTTGGTGGCGATGGTGTCGCCCGCCTCGCCCAGCCGGTACGACGGCACCCGCTCGATGCGGAACTCGGGGAGGTAGCCGCCCGGCGTGTTCGGGTTGCGGGGGCGGTCCTCGTCGGAGTACTGCAGGCGCAGCACGTTGAAGGTGCCGCCGCCCAGCACCGAGTTCAGCTCGGCCACCGTGGAATAGGTGCGGTTGACGAACGGCCCGCCGCGCGTGCTCAGCTCGTTGCCGCTCGCGCTCAGGCGGTCGTTGGTCTGCTCGAAGTCCGAGAAGTTCTGGCGCACGGTGAGGCGATGGTCCTCGTTCACCGTCCAGTCCAGGCGCCCAAAGAGCACCAGGTTGTCCTCGGCCTGCGACAGGGTGCCAAAGGTGCGCTCGGCGTTCGGGAAGCCCTGCGCCGACAGCGCGCGGATGATCTTCTGCACCGTGTCCGGGCGGATGCGCACCACGTCGGGGGTGAGGGCGTAGACCGGCTGGTCCTTGCGCTGCGCGTCCACCGAGAAGAAGTAGTGGAGCCGGTCGCGGATCACGGGACCCGAGACGCTGGCCCCGAACTGCGCCACGCTGTAGTCGGTGGGCTGCTGGCCGCTGAAGTCGTCGCCGGTGAGCGACTGGTCGCGGAAGAAGCTGAAGACGGTGCCCTGGAAGCGGTTGGTGCCGCCCCGGGTCACCGCGTTCACCACCCCGCCCTGGTAGTTGCCGTACTCGACGTCGAAGCCGTTCGTGATGAGCTGGAACTCGCGGATCGATTCCAGCGAAAACGCGAACGGGGTGCGCGAAGACCCGCGGTTCTCACCGAAGAACACGTTGTTGGCGTCCGCGCCGTCGATCTGCACGTTGGTGCCGGAGGTCCGCGCGCCCGCCACCGAGAACTGGCCGCCGGTGCCGATCCCGGGCTGCGGGCTCACCAGCGGGGACAGGTTGAGGAAGTCGGTGAAGTCGCGCCCCTGGGTGGGGAGGTTCGCCACCTGCTCGGGGGTGATGGTCTGCACCACGCCGCCCTGGGTGGCATCCACCGCGTTGCGGCGGCCCGTGGCGGTGATCCCCTCCAGCGCCACCGCCGCCGCGCCCAGGCGCAGCTCCACCGTGGCGACCTCATTGGCGCGCACGGTGACGCCCCCCTGCGCCGCCGGACCGAAGCCCAGCCCGCGCGCCTCTACCCGGTAGGTGCCGGAGGGGAGGAGCGGGAGGTTGAACCGCCCCGCGGCGTCGGCCACCGCCGAGCGGCGAAAGCCCGTGGTGGCGTTGACGGCGGTGACCGTGGCGCCAACCACCGGCGCCCCGCCCGCCGCCGCGTACACCGCGCCGCGAATGGCGCCGGTGGTGGCTCCCTGGGCCTGCACCCGCGCGCCGGGCAGAAGCAGGAGGAGGCAAAGAACCCACGAACGTATACGCATCATCTTCTCCGGGGGTTTTCGAACCTGGTTCGCTCCGCACGCGAGGTGGCGCGGATGCGCCAGGCGATCGGCTCGCCCGCGTGACCGGAGTACACTTTCGTAGCAGGATAGCTACGGCGCATCCCCTGCCGCATGCGCCCGCCGGCCTCCGCGGCACGCCGGGTAAGCGCGCGCGATTCGCCCTGAGCCATCGCTGTCTACGATGCCGAAACGTGCGCGGCTCCGCAGCCCCGCGTCAAGGGTTCCATGCCTGCCGCCACGCGGCAGCCCGTGGCACCCGGATCCCCCGTGCGAGACGTTTCAACCCGCCTGGCGCGGAATGTTGGCGTGATGCGAAATCCACATCAGCCGGCCAGGTTGGGCGCGATTCATCGCGCCCACCCTTTCCGACCCCCGACCCGTCGCCACACGGGGCTGCCCTCGCGAAAGATGCCGGCACGGCGGGCTTCACTTCGGACCGTATCATCCCCCGACGCAGATCAAGGCTGATTCTCGCGGGTGTTGTATGACCCCGCGGTTTCGGGGAGGTACGAGGCGACGAGGGCGGCCATGCCCAGCGCGGCGCACGCGGCGAGAACGGTGTTGCCGCCGAAACCGGCGTAGGCGTACGTGGCGCCGGCCAGCGCGCTTCCCAGCCCCGAGCCGGCCTGCCCCACGGCCATGGAAAGGCTCATCATGGAGCCGCGCTGCCGGTCGGGGACGATCTCGGCCATCATGGCCTGGAAGGGGGACGCGCGCGCGGCGAAGAGCGCCATGGTCGCGGTGAAGAGGAGGTAGGCGGCCGTCATCCCCCGCGCCACGGGGACGGTGGCCACGATCCCCAGCGCCAGCCCCACGCTGGCGCCGACCACCAGCCGTTTGCGCCCCGTGCGGTCGGAGAAGCGGCCGGCGGCAGGGCCCGCGAGCACGGTGGCCGCGCCGCCGAGGGCGAAAAGGAGCGCTACCTGCCCCGGCGTGGCCCCGCGCGCCTCCTCCAGCCAGGTGGGGAGGAAGAGGACGTACAGCGCGGTCCCGCCGAACATCCCGAAGTTGGAGAGGATGGCGACGGCCGCGTCGCGCCGGGTGACCAGGGCGCGGTAGTGGCGCACCAGGTAGCGCGTGCCCAGCGGCGCGTGCTGCAGCTCCACGTCGGGCTGCGGCACCCAGCGCACGATCATCAGCCACGCCACGGCCATGGTGCCCGCGAACACCAGGAACGGCGCGTGGAAGCCGCTGCGCGCGGCCAGCAGCGTCCCCACCGGGATCCCCAGCACCTGCCCGGCGGCCATCCCGCTCATCACCCAGCCGTTGGCCCACCCCCGCCGCTCGGGCGGAAAGTAGTCGCCCACGTACGCCGCGGTGGCGCCCGTCAGCACGCCGCCCCCGGCGCCCGTCAGCACGCGCACCGCCAGGAACGACCCGAAGCCGTGCGCCAGCGCGTGCAACGCCAGCCCCACCGTCATGGCCGCGGCGCCCGCCAGCAGCATCCGCCTCCGCCCGACCCGGTCCGACACCGGCCCCGCGACCACCGCCACCAGCGCGACGGCCACGGAGTACCCGGTGCCGATCCACGCCACCCGCCCCTCCGCCATCCGCAGCTGCTCCGCCACCCGCGGAAGGATGGGCGCCAGGATCATCGTCTGCGTGGTGACGGAGAAGACGAGGAGCCAGAGCGCCGCCAGCGTCGCCCGCTCCGGCGGCCTCCTCACTGCAGTCTCACACAGAGACACGGAGACACAGAGGACTTTTTTCTCTGTGTCTCCGTGTCTCTGTGTGAGTCTGCTGTTCCGTCACGCGCGGCCCAGGTGCTGCTCCAGGTCTTCCGCGCGGATCTCCATGCGCGACTCGTGGAAGACGGGCTTCCCGCCGCGCAGCAGGATCACCTGCGGGGACTCGTGGGTGATGCCGGTGCGCTCCTCGATGCTGTCGCTGAGGTCGCGGCTGGCGTGGATGTCGATGAGGTGCACCGGCGCCTCGGGGTGGCGCTGCTCGAAGCTCTCCATCTGCTCGTGCGCCATGGCGCTGATGGGGCAGGTGGTGTTGTGCTTGAAGAGGATCGCCTCTTCCGCGCCGAAGAGCTGCTCCAGCGCCTGCGTGTCGGTTACGTCCTGCATGGCTTCTCCAGGGGTGCGGTGATGCCGGGCGGTTGCCGGGGCCTGCCCCCCGCGCAAACGCCGGGCCGGGTGAACAGCAGGCTCACACAGAGGCACAGAGGAGAACTTCTTCTCTGTGCCTCTGTGTGAGACCCGCTCCAGCGGGAGCGCGACCGCACCTGCTGGGACATCCCCCGAACTGAATTTCTGGCGGGTCTTTCACAATCCGCCACGCTGCTCGTACCGTTGCGTGCCCGCACCCGCATCCCTTGCGTGTCACTACAGTGTACATACATTCAGGTGAAGTGACATGGGAGAACTGGAGTTCGAATGGCACGAGCAGAAGCGCCGAATAAACCTGGAGAAACACGGGATCGACTTTGAGGACGCGATTGGCATCTTCGATGGACACGCGTTCGTGAGACGTTCGGATCGCGATGGCGAACCGCGCTTCGTAGCGGTCGGCGAAGTACAGGGCCGCGTGGTCGCGGTGGTCTACACCGTACGCAACGACATCTATCGCATCATCTCTGCCCGGAGGGGAACCAAGAATGAAGCGCGAGAATACCGACACCGTAAGGCGGCGCCGGGGGGATGAGCACCCGGGCGAGACGGACTGGGCGCGCGTGGACGCGCTCAGTGACCGCGAGATCGAAGCGGCGGTCGCGGAGGATGCGGACGCCGCTCCGGTTCTGGACGACGAGTTCTGGGCGAGCGCCGAGATGGTGATTCCGGCGGGACGAAAGGAGCGGATCACGCTCCGTCTGGACGAGGAAGTGCTGGATCACTTTCGCGGCCTGGGCCGGGGCTATCAGACCCGGATCAACACGGTGCTTCGCGCGTACGTGCGCCAGCAGCAGAAAACCGGGCGCAAACGCCGGGCCGGGTGAACAGCAGGCTCACACAGAGGCACAGAGACACAGAGGAGAACTTCTTCTCTGTGTCTCTGTGCCTCTGTGTGAGACCCGCTGTTTGTTGCTGGGGGATGGCTCAGTCCGCCTCCGCCGCCGGGCTTCCCGCGGCGACGGTCAGGAGGACGCCCGCGAGGACGACGGCGGCGAAGAGGTAGCCGGTGATGCTCAGGCGCTCGCCCCAGAACAGGTAGGCGGCGATGGCCGCGACGACGGGCTCGACGGTGGCGACGGTGGCGGCGCGGGTGGCCTCGATGCGGCGCAGGGCGGCGCTGTACAGGAGGTACGCGCCGTAGGTTGGGACGACGGCCAGGAAGACCAGCACGCCCCAGGTGGCCGCGGACTTGTCCGGGTGGAAGCGGAAGAAGGGGAGAAGGCCCAGGGCGCCGATGGGGAGCGCGTAGAGGAAGAGCGTCGGGGTGGGATACCGGGGAAAGTAGCGCTTCCCGAAGATGTAGTGGGTGGCGTACGCCATCCCCGACGTCAATCCCCAGAGCACCGCGCCGGCACCCACGCGCACCTCGCCCCCCGCGGCGCGCGCCAGACCCGCCACCCCGATCAGCGTGAGCGCCAGGGCCAGCCCTTTGCGCGCGCTCAGCGTTTCCCACCCCGCCAGCCAGGCGAGCAGCGCCACCCACACGGGCGCCGTGTACAGGAGCACCGCCGCCAGCGACGCGCCACCCAGCCGCACCGCCTGCATGTACGAGGCGAAGAAGAGCGCGATCCCCACCAGCCCGAACGCGAGCACGGCGGGAAGGTCGCGCGGCTCCACGCGCACCCTGCGCAGCGCCGCCGCGTGCACCCCGTAGAGCAGCGCCGCCACCGCCGCCCGCCAGAACGCGAGCTCCAGCGGCTGCACCCCCTCCGCCAGCGCGAACCGCGACGCCGGCCCCAGCAGCCCCCACAGCGTCGCGGCCAGTACGATATAGACGTATCCCATCGCTCCCGACGGAGGTCCTGAGATCAGAGGGCCTGCACGGAGATGCGCTGCCGTGCGCTCCACCGCCCGCCGCCCTCCAGCCGCACGGGCACGGCCACGCTCCCCGCTTCCACGCAGATCATCCGCAGGTACTCGTCGTCTTCCATGTCGTCCAGCTTCGCGGCGCCCTCGGTCCACGGATTCCAGACCACGGCGTCGGCGAAACCCTCCTTCTCCAGCACGATCACGCGTCGCCCGTCGCGGATGCGGATGCGGTCCGGAGCGTCGCGGTAGACGCGGTCCAGCGGGCCGGCCACGGTGAGCTCGTCCTCTTCCTGCGCGCGGTCGCGGTCCAGCTCCTTGTCGTGGAACGAGGTGCCTTTCAGGTCCAGCACCGCCGCCTCGCGCACGTCCGCCACGCGGAAGTAGGTGTGCAGCGCGGCGGTGAACTCCACCGGCTCGTCCGCGCGGTTGAAGACGTCCAGCCGCATCTCCAGCGCGTTCTCGTGCAACTCCACGGCAAGCGAGGCCAGAAAGGTGTGCGGCCACAGGTGGAGCGTCTCGGGCGAGTCGGTGAGGACCAGGGTGGCGGCCGTCTCCGACGCGTCGGGGAGCACCCATTCCGCCAGCCGCGCGAAGCCGTGCTTGGGAAGCGGCCCCTGGTCCGCGAACTGGGGGAAGATCACCGGCACCCCGCCGCGGATGGCGCTGGCCGCATCGAAGCGCGCCCGCCGGCTCACGAAGAGCACCTCGCTCCCCCCGGCTGGCACGTACGAGGTCAGGTGCGCGCCGTGGTGGTACACCTCCGCCGCGGCGCCCGCGGGGTGCGCGAGGCGGATGCGCGAGAGTTCTGGGTTCATGTGCGTGTCCAGGAGATTGGAGGTCTCACACACAGGCACAGAGACACGGAGAAAAGTCACCTCTCTGTGTCTCTGTGCCTCTGTGTGAGCCCCGCTGTCAGGGCGTCATCGGCGGCGGGGGCGGCGGCTCCACGGGGCGCGACGGGAGAACGATGGTGTCGCGCGGCGCCGGGTACGGCGTGGGCGGCGGCGGCTGCGGCTGCGGCGCCGGGGGCAGCGGTTGAGGCTGCGGCTGGGGCGGCAGCGGCTGCGGTGCCGGGGGCTGCGGCTGCGGCTGGGGCTGCTGGGGCACCGGCTGCGGACGCGGGATCTGCGG
>CADCTW010000074.1 GCA_902805735.1 uncultured Gemmatimonadota bacterium
TGTAAGATGATGGGGGGCAACGGCTTGGATCAGAAGGCGCGCGCGGAACGGGCGTTGCCCCTGGGGAATGCGGCACCCGTGGGACCGCACCCTCCAGCACCACACGACCATGCGCACCTCTTTCCGCTTCACCGCGCTCGCGGCGCTCTTCCTGGCCGCGGCGTGCGACGACAACCCCGGCTTCGTGGGCGACCGGCTGGACGCCCCGGAGGACCTGAGCGCGAGCTACGCCTGGGTCTTCGAGGGGTTCACCTCGTCCGGCCAGCCGGTGGGGTACCCGGCGGTGGACCTCACCTGGTATCCGCCCGCGAGCTGGAATTACGAGCCCTTCCGCGTGTACGGGCGCCGGCCCGGTGACTCCGGCTACTCGCTGATCGCCACGGTGACGTCGTGCACTGAGAACGGGTGCACGTACCGCGACCGCAACGTGCAGCCCAACACCAGCTACACCTACTACGTCGCCACCACCGACGAGGAGTACGACGAGGAGGCGCCCAGCACGTCCACCACGGCGTACGTGGCTCCTTCCAACACCCCCGCGGCGCCGCGGATGGGGACGGCGGTGGGGCTGGACAGCGCGGTGTACCTGCGCTGGGAGGATGGCGGGAACGGCGCCAACATCGGCCGCTACCGCGTCTACCTCACGCGCATCAACGACCGCGCCGACTACCTGTACCCGGCCGGCGAGTCGGACGGCAACGGCTACGTGGACCTGAGCGCCCGCAACGGCGCGGTGTACGGCTACCGCGTGGCGGCGGTGGACACGCTGGGCCGCGTCAGCGCCCTGAGCGCCGAAGTGACGGCCGTCCCGCGCCCCGACCGCACCTCGGAGCTGGTGTACGCCCTCTCGGACAACGCGGCGCAGAGCGGCTTCCGCTTCGACGTGCAGGGCCGCACCGGGCGCATCGTGAGCGGCACCGCGGGCGACGCGCACTGGCGGCTGGAGCGGGACGCCAACGGGTGGCGCATGGTGCCGCTGAACGGCGCGCGCATCGCGGACGCGGGGCGCACCACGGCGCTGGCCTGCGGGCCGGGAGCGGGCCCGGAGTGCGTCGCCGTCACCCGCGCCCCGGCCAGCGGCTTCGTCAACACGCCGGTGGCGCTCTCGCCGGAGAGCAGCTACGTGATCGCCTTCACGGGGAACACCGGCGCCACGCATTACGGAGTGGTCCGCGTGCAGCTCCTGGGGAGCGACCAGCAGAACCGCTCGCTGATGGTCTTCGACTGGTCGCTGCAGCTCGTTCCCAACGAGCCGCGCCTGGACCGCCGCTGACCGCCGTCGTCCCGGGCGGCCGGGGCCGACGAACGCCGGGAAGCTGACCGAAGCTCCCGCGCCGTCCCGGGGCGGCGGCTCATGCACGGAGGCACGGAGAGATCTTCTCTCCGTGCCTCCGTGTATCTGCATGGGCCGGGGGGTTGGCCCCCCCGCCTTCGGCGCCTTATCTTGAGGGCCCCACCACACCACCCTGCGGGAGCTCCCAGTGCGGCACCGGATCGAGATCGACGGCGACACCCTTACGCTCGATGACATCGAGCGCGTGGCCACCGACACCGGGGTGGAGGTCGCCCTGGCGCCGGGGACGGAGGAGCGCATCCGCCGCTCCCGCGCCGTGGTGGACGCCGCCGTCCGCGACGAGCGCGTGGTGTACGGGATCACCACGGGATTCGGCCGCCTGGCGGAAACGGTGATCCCGGTGGAGCGCGTGGAAGAGCTGCAGCTCAACCTGATCCGCAGCCACGCGTGCGGCGTGGGCCCGGCGCTCCCCCGCGCGGAGACGCGCGCCATCACCCTGCTGCGCGCCAACGTGCTGGCGAAGGGCTTCTCCGGCGTGCGGCCGGAGGTGGTGCACGCGCTGGTGGCGCTCCTCAACCACGGCATCCACCCCGTGATCCCCGAGCAGGGCTCCGTCGGCGCGTCGGGCGACCTGGCGCCGCTGTCGCACCTGGCCCTGGTGCTGCTGGGGGAGGGCGCCGCCGAGGTCGGCGGCGAGGTGCTTCCCGGCGGCGAGGCGCTGCGCCGCGCGGGGCTCGCTCCGCTGCGGCTGCAGGCCAAGGAGGGGCTGGCGCTCAACAACGGCACGCAGGTGATGGCGGGGATCGGCGCGCTCCTGCTGCGCGGCGCCGAACGGGTGGTGGAGACGGCGGAGGTGGCCGGCGCCATGTCGCTGGAGGCGCTGCGCGGCACGCCGGACGCCTTCCATCCCGCCATCCAGCGGGCGCGCCCCCACGCCGGCCAGGCCGCCAGCGCCGAGCGCCTGCGCGCCCTCCTGGCCGGGAGCGAGATCCGCGAAAGCCACCGCCACGACGACCCGCGCGTGCAGGACGCCTATTCGCTGCGCTGCATGCCGCAGGTGCACGGGGCCGCGCGCAACGCGTTCGCGTACATCGGGCAGGTGCTGGAGACGGAGTCCAACAGCGCCACCGACAACCCCCTCGTCTTCCCCGACGAAGGCGAGGGCGGGCTGGTGATCTCGGGCGGCAACTTCCACGGGCAGCCCGTGGCGCAGGTGCTCGACCTCCTGGCCATCGCGCTGGCGGACCTGGCCTCCATCTCCGAGCGCCGCATCGAGCGCCTGGTGAACCCGGACCTCTCCGGCGACCTGCCGCCCTTCCTGACCGACGATCCGGGCGTGTGCAGCGGCTTCATGATCGCGCAGATCACGGCCGCGGCGCTGGTGAACGAGTGCAAGACGCTCTCGCACCCGGCCAGCGTGGACTCCATCCCCACGGGCGCCAGCAAGGAAGACCACGTCTCCATGGGGATGACCTCTGCCCGCAAGGCGCGCCAGGTGCTTCGCAACGTGGAGATGGTGCTGGGGATCGAGCTTCTATGCGCCGCGCAGGGGCTCAAGTACCGCGAGCCGCTGCGCCCCGGCCGCGGCGTGGAGCGCGCCTGCCGCGTCTTCCGCGAGCGCATCCCCGTGCTCACCTCCGACCGCGTCCTCGCGCCGGACATGGAGACGGCGGCGGCGCTGGTGCGTGAGGGTGCGATGGCGGAGATCTGGCGCTCCGCGCGTGTTTAGAGACGGGTAGTCCAGTTCGGCGATTCGCGGCACGTCGGGTGCCCGGAAGGCGGCCAATCCATTCGAGGAGATCATCCCATGGCGACCGAGCCCGCTTTCCAGCACTGGAGCTATGCCGAGTTCGAGCGTCTCCCCGATGACGGCAACCGCTACGAGGTCATTGCGGGCGAGCTGGTCGTGAGCCCCTCGCCGCGTCCAAAGCACCAGCGGGCGTTGGTACGGCTAACCTCCGCCCTGGAAGGCTTCACACAGGCACACGGACTCGGTGAGGTTTACCCTGGCCCGATCGACGTGCTCTTCGGCGAGGGCGACTACCTGGCGCCGGACCTGGTGTTCGTGCGCCGGGAGCGCGCTGGAGTCGTCTCCGAGCGCGCGATCGAGAGCGCGCCCGATCTGGTGGTCGAGATCATCTCGCCTTGCACCGCGCTGCGGGACCGCGGGATCAAGCGCGAGAGGTACGCGCTCTTTGGCGTGCCGCTCTACTGGGTCGTCGATATCGAACTGCGCCAGGTCGAGGTTTATCGGCTCGCCGAAAGCCCGTACGAGCCGGTCGAGATCGCGACCGACACGCTGGTGTGGCAGCCGGTGGCGGATGGCCCGGCGCTCACGCTGTCGGTCCCGCACATCGTGGGTGCATGATACAACGCGAACCGCGGGGCTCACACGGAGGCACGGAGAGAAGCGGTTAGCGCGAAGAAGGGGACCGGTAGCTCAATTCGGCGATCCGCGGCACGTCGGGTGCCTGGAAGGCGGCCAATCCATTCGAGGAGATCATCCCATGGCGACCAAGCCCGCATTCCAGCACTGGAGCTATGCCGAGTTCGAGCGTCTCCCCGACGACGGCAATCGCTACGAAGTCATCGCGGGGGAGCTGGTCGTGAGCCCCTCCCCGGGCACGCAGCACCAAACCATCTTCGGGGAGCTGTTCCCCCTGCTGAAGTCGTTCGTTCGCGCCAACGGGCTCGGGAACGTGCTGGCCAGTCCGACGGACATCCTCTTCGCGGAGGGTGACTACCTGGTGCCGGATCTGGTATTCGTCCGCAGCGAGCGCACGGACATCATCAGCGCCCGCGGCGTGGAAGGCCCGCCCGATCTCGTGGTCGAGATCCTCTCGCATTCCACCGCGTTCCGTGACCGGGGGATCAAGCGCGAGCGGTATGCCCGGTTCGGCGTGCCCGAGTACTGGATCATCGATCCGCGCACGCAGCAGATGGAGGTATACCGGCTGGCGGAGGATGCTTCGCGGCCGGCGGTCGTGGTCTCCGGCCGCTTCGAGTGGCAGCCGCGGCCGGGCGGACCCACGCTAGCCGTGGAAATGGCGGAGCTCTTCCGTGGGCTGGATTAACAGCGGGGCTCACCCGGAGGCACGGAGAGAAGCGGTTAGCGCGTAGAAGGGGACCGGTAGCTCAATTCGGCGATCCGCGGCACGTCGGGTGCCTGGAAGGCGGCCAATCCATTCGAGGAGATCATCCCATGGCGACCAAGCCCGCTTTCCAGCACTGGAGTTATGCCGAGTTCGAACGTCTCCCCGACGACGGCAACCGCTACGAAGTCATCGCGGGGCAACTGGTCGTGACCCCCAGCCCCGGGTTCGCGCACCAGGAGATCATCGGCCGGCTGTTCGTGCAGATGCGTCCCTTCGTAGACGCGCACAGGCTCGGACATCTGATTCTGAGCCCGTTCGACGTACTCTTTGGCGAGGGCGATTATCTCGTCCCGGACCTATCGTTCGTCCGAGCCGACCGTGCCGCCATCATCCGCAAGCATGGGGTGGAAGGCCCGCCGGATCTGCTCGTCGAGGTTCTCTCGGAATCGACCTCTTTCCGGGATCGTGGGATCAAGCGGGAGCGCTACGCCCATTTTGGCGTCGCGCAGTACTGGGTGATCGACCCACGGTCGTCGCAGATCCACGTGTACCGGCTGCTCGAAGACGCGGAGCGGCCGACGGTGCTGACTTCCGGGACGCTCGAATGGGAGCCGGTGGCGGGCGGTCCCACCCTCTCCCTGGATGTGGCGGAGCTCTTCCGTGGGCTGGACTAACAGCGGGGCTCACACAGAGGCACAGAGCCACGGAGACGAAGTCATCTCTGTGTCTCTGTGTCTCTGTGTGAGACCCGCTTCAATGGAGATACCATGAGCACCATCATCGAGCCACGCATCATCCGCGCAGCGCGCGGCGCGGAGATCTCCTGCAGGGGGTGGCAGCAGGAGGCCGCGCTGAGGATGCTGATGAACAACCTGGACCCCGAGGTGGCCGAGCGGCCCGAAGACCTGGTGGTGTACGGGGGGACGGGGCGCGCGGCGAGGTCGTGGGAGGCGTTCGACGCCATGGTGGCCACCCTGCGCGACCTGGCCGACGACGAGACGATGCTGGTGCAGTCCGGCAAGCCCGTGGCCGTGCTGCGGACGCACCGGCACGCGCCGCGGGTGCTCATCGCCAACAGCAACCTCGTGCCTCGCTGGGCTAACTGGGAGACCTTTCGCGAGCTGGAGCGGCAGGGGCTCACCATGTACGGCCAGATGACCGCCGGCTCGTGGATCTACATCGGCACGCAGGGAATCCTGCAGGGGACGTACGAGACCTTTGGGGCCGTGGCGCGCCAGCACTTCGGCGGGAGCCTGCGCGGGACGTGGACGCTGACCGGCGGCGTGGGCGGGATGGGGGGCGCGCAGCCGCTGGCCGTGACCATGAACGGCGGCGCCGCGCTCTGCGTGGACGTGGACCCCACGCGCATCGAGCGGCGGATCGCCACCCGGTACTGCGACCGCATGACCGGCGACCTGAACGAAGCGCTCCGCTGGACGCTGGAGGCGCGCGACCGCGGCGAGGCGCTCTCCGTGGGCCTGGTGGGGAACTGCGCGGAGGTGCTTCCCGAGCTGCTGCGGCGGGGTGTGACGCCGGACGTGCTCACCGACCAGACCAGCGCGCACGACGCCCTGGTGGGCTACCTTCCCGCCGGGATGACGCTGGAGGAGGGGGACGAGCTGCGCGCGCGCGATCCCGGGGAGTACCAGCGCCGCTCGCGCGCCTCCATGCGCGTGCACTGCGAGGCGATGGTGGAGATGATGAAGCGCGGCGCCGTGACCTTTGACTACGGCAACAACCTGCGCGCGCAGGCGCACGAGGCGGGGTTCGCGGACGCGTTCGCATTCCCCGGATTCGTGCCGGCGTACGTGCGCCCCCTGTTCTGCGAGGGGAAGGGCCCCTTCCGGTGGGTGGCGCTCTCCGGCGACCCGGAGGACATCCGCCGCACCGACGAGCTGGTGCTGGAGCTCTTCCCGGACGACGAGCTGCTGCACCGCTGGATCCGCGGGGCGCAGGAGAAGGTGGCCTTCCAGGGGCTCCCGGCGCGCATCTGCTGGCTGGGACAGGGCGCGCGTGCCAGGTTCGGCGTGGCGCTCAACGACCTGGTGGCGCGCGGCGAGGTGAAGGCGCCCATCGTCATCGGCCGCGACCACCTGGACACGGGCTCCGTCGCGTCGCCGTACCGCGAGACGGAGGCGATGAAAGACGGGAGCGACGCCATCGCCGACTGGCCCATCCTCAACGCGCTGGTGAACGTGGCCAGCGGGGCGAGCTGGGTCTCGTTCCACCACGGCGGGGGCGTGGGGATCGGCTACTCGCTGCACGCGGGCCAGGTGATCGTGGCCGACGGCACGCCGGAGATGCGCGAGCGGCTGGAGCGCGTCCTCACCAACGACCCGGGGATGGGCGTCATCCGCCACGCGGACGCGGGGTACGAGACGGCCATCGGCACCGCGCGCCGCGAGGGCGTGCGCATCCCCATGCTGGAAGGCGGCGCTTGAAGCTGGCTGGGGCGGCGCTCCTCCTCCTGCTCGGCCCCGCCTGCGCGCCGGTGCTCTCGCACGGCCCGCGGGTGGAGCCGGGGCTGTTCGCGGGGGGCACGGCTGGGCTGCTGCCCACCCAGGACTCGGCCACCGCGCCGGAGATCCTGACGCCGGCGTGGACCTCGTACCTGCGCTACGGCTTCACGGGGAAGACCGGCGGGGCGGCGGGCTCGCTCGCGCTGTCGGTGGGCAACGGCATCGAGGGAGACGTATACCTCCAGCTCCCGCCGCGCGGGGAGTGGGCGTACGGGGCCGGGACGATGGCGTCGCGGGGCTACGTGATGCCGTACGTGCAGTTCGGCCGCTCGTTCCTGCACGGCCACGAGGTCTACACTACGCAGGCGTACGTCCGCCGCGAAGACTTCAACGGGCGACTCGGGTTGGATGCCGGACCCAGCGAGGTGCGGCCCCGGTACTGGGCGTCGTCGCTGGCGATCCGCCAGCGGCGCGGCGCGCTGGGGGCCTCGCTGGAGGTCACCGGCGCATTCGGCCACTACGACGAGCGGGCGATCGGGGTCGGGAACGGGCCGCCGCCGGCCGCGGCGAGACGCCGCCTGCGGGCGGTCACCGCCAGCGTCACGGCGGACGTCAACCTCGCGCGGTTCCTGGCGGAGGTGGCCGCCGTCACGCGCAGGCCCATCCCGCGCCGTCCGCCGGGGGAGATGCCGCCCTGACGCCGGGTACAGCAGGGCTCACACAGAGGCACAGAGAGAAGCGCTCGTCCACTCCCCCCGCCACACCCCGCGCCGTGAACCTCGTCATCAGCCAGCTTTCCAAGACCTATCCCAACGGCGTGCACGCGCTGCGCGGGGTGTCGCTCGCCATCAAGCCCGGGATGTTCGGGCTGCTGGGGCCCAACGGGGCGGGGAAGAGCACCCTGATGCGCATCCTGGCCACGCTGCAGGAGGCCGATTCCGGCGAGGCGCGGCTGGGGGAGATCGACGTGCTGCGCGACAAGGAGTCGCTGCGCCGCACGCTGGGGTACCTGCCGCAGGAGTTCGGCGTGTATCCCAGGTCCACGGCCGAGGAGATGCTGGACCACTTCGCGCTCCTCAAGGGGATCACGGCCAGGGGCGAGCGGCGCGACACGGTGGCCGCCCTCCTCCAGCAGACCAACCTGTGGGATGCGCGCAGGCGGAGGCTGGACGGTTTCAGCGGCGGGATGCGCCAGCGCTTCGGGATCGCGGTGGCGCTGATCGGCGATCCGCGGCTGATCATCGTGGACGAGCCCACGGCCGGGCTGGACCCGGCGGAGCGCGCCCGCTTCCTCAACCTGCTCAGCGAGCTGGGGGAGCGCGCGGTCGTCATCCTCTCCACGCACATCGTGGAGGACGTGAGCGAGCTGTGCACGCGCATGGCCATCATCGAGCGCGGCTCCATCCGCCTGGAGGCCGAGCCGCTGCGCGCCGTGGAGGCGCTGCGCGGGCGCGTGTGGAGGCGCGGCGTGGACCGCGCCCTGCTGCCCAGGGTGGAGGAGGCGCTCCCCGTGATCTCCACGACGCTGGTGGGCGGCCGCACGCTGGTGCACGTGTACGGCGACGCACCCCCCGACCCCACCTGGGAGCCGGTGGAGCCGGACCTCAAGGACGTGTACTTCACGGTGATGAAGGGGATCGAGGTGTCGCCCGACGTGGCGGCCGACGTCGAGCCCGAGCCCCTCCCGCCGCTCGTCCTGCCCCCGCCGCAGGCGCCCGCCCCCGTAGACGCGCGCGTGAGCCCCGCCGGCTGGTCCGATCCGTTCGCGCCGCCGCTCCCCGCGCCGGACGCGTTCCCTCCACCGTTCGCGGACCTCCCGCCGCCGCTGCCCGCCGCGGATCCCCCACGACGCCGCGCGGACGCGCCGCGGGAGGACGAATGAACGCCTTCCTGGGGATCGCGCGCTACGAGATCCGCCACCACCTGCGGCGGATCTCGGCGTGGGTGTACTCCGGCGTGCTTTTCCTGATCGCGTGGACGGTGACGTCGTCGCGGGCGGGGGTGTGGCACGAGTTCGACCTGGGGAGCGACCTGCTCCTGGCCAACTCGCCCCTGCGCGTGACCACGCTGATGCTCACGCTGGGGATGCTCGCCGTGCCCGTGACCTCCGCCATCGCGGGGACGGCGGTGTACCGCGACTTCGAGACGCGCGCGTACCCCCTCTTCTTCACCACGCCCGTGCCCAAGTGGGCGTACCTGGGCGGGCGCTACCTGGGCGCCGTCGCCGCCAACTTCGTCATCCTGCTGGCCATCCCGCTGGGGATCATCGCGGCATGCGCGTCGCCCTTCGCGGACGCGGTGCGGGTGGGGCCCTTCGATCCGCGGGCGTACCTGCACGCGCTGGGCGTGATCGCGCTCCCCAACCTGCTCTTCACCGCGGCCCTTTTCCTGGTGCTCACGGCGGTGACGCGGCGGATGCTGCCGGCGTACGTGGGCGGCTTCGGGCTGCTGGTGGGGTGGGCTGTCGCGCTGGTGTTCGCGGGGACGGTGGAGGAGGAGCTGCTGTTTTACCTGGTGGACCCGTTCGGCGTGGCGCCCACGCTGCGCTCCACCCGCTACTGGACGGTGACGGAGCAGAACCACGCGCTCCTCCCGCTCCCTCCGCTCCTCGCGCTCAACCGCGCGATCTGGCTGGCGGTGGGCGCGGGGGTGTTCGCGTGGGGGGGGCACCGCTTCCGCTTCGCCCACGCGGCGGACGAGCGCGACCTCAACCGCCCCTCCGGCCGGCGCCGCAATGCGGACGATGACGCGCCGGTGGTGGTGCCGCGCGCCCGCCGCACCTTCGACCGGCGTACGCACGCCCTCCAGCTCGCCGCTACCTTCCGCCGCTCGCTCCGCGAGGTGGTGGGGAACGTGTACTTCCCCATTATCGTGGGCTTCTGCCTCCTCTTCGTGCTCCTGCTGGGCGGCGACATCGGCGAGATCTACGGTACGCGCACCTTCCCGGTCACCTACAAGGTGCTGGAGACGCTGGGTGGCACCTTCGCCCTGTTCGTGCTCATCGTGATCATCTTCTACGCCGGCGAGCTGGTGTGGATGGAGCGCGACCGGCGCACCCACCAGCTCCACGACGCGGCGCCCGTCCCCACCTGGGTGCCGCTGCTGGCCAAGCTGGCGGCGCTCACCCTGACCGTGGCGCTGCTGCTGGCGGCGTGCATGGTGTGCGGGATGATGATCCAGGCGTCGCGCGGCTACTTCCGCTTCGAGATCGGCCAGTACCTCAACACCCTTTTCGTCCATCAGCTGCTGGGCACGTACCTGCCGCTGATCGTGCTGGCGGTCACCGTGCAGACGCTGTCGAACCACAAGTACGTCGGCCACTTCGTGATGCTGGTCTACTACGTCGTAAGTCCTTTCGTCACCACCATCTGGGTGAAGCACAACCTGCTGGTGTACAGCTCCGCCCCCACGCTGCAGTACTCGGACATGAACGGGTGGAACGGCGCGCTGGGGGCGTGGAGCTGGTACGCGCTCTTCTGGGGCGGCGCCGCGGTGCTCCTGGCCATCGCATCCAACCTCTTCTGGCCGCGGGGGGAAGAGCGGGGCGGCGGATGGCGGATGCGGCTGGCGCGGATGCGGACGACGCGTCCCCTCCTGGTGGCGGCGACGCTGGCGGGGCTGCTGGTGCTGGGGACGGGCGGGTTCATCGTGTACAACACCACCGTCCTCAACCCGTGGACGGCCGAGGACGACTCCGAGGCGGTCCAGCTCCGCTACGAGCGCCTGTACAAGCGCTTCGAGTGGGCGCCGCAGCCGCGCGTGACGGGGGTGAAGCTGCTGGTGGAGCTCTTCCCGAGGGCGCAGGAGATGAGGGCGCGCGGCACCTACCGCCTGCACAACCGCACCCGGTCGCGCATCGACTCGGTGCACGTGGACATCTCCAGCGACATGCACATCGGCTCGTTCGCCTTCGACCGGCCCGCCACGCGCGTGCTGCGCGACTCGGCGGGCGGGTACTACATCTACCGCCTGGCGCGTCCCCTCCTCCCGGGCGACTCGGCCGAGTTCCGCTTCGACGTGGCGGTGCGGACCCCCGGCTTCACCGACGAGCCGCGCTACGGGCCGGTGGTGGAGAACGGGACCTTCGTCAACAACCAGAGCCTCCCCCGCATCGGGTACAACCCGGAGGGGGAGATCACGGGCGAGGGGGACCGCGAGCAGCACGGCCTGCCGCGCCGCCCGCGCGCCAACCGCATCGGCGACGCGCGCGCCCGCACCGTCAACTTCATCAGCCGCGACGCGGACTGGGTGACCTTCGAGGCCACCGTGGTGACCGACGCGGACCAGACGGCGGTGGCGCCCGGCTACCTGCAGCGGAGCTGGAAGGAGGGGGACCGGCGCTACTTCCATTACCGGATGGACGCGCCGATCCTGAACTTCTACGCCTTCCTCTCCGGCCGCTACGCCGTGCGGCGCGACCGCTGGCGGAACGTGGCGATCGAGGTCTATCACCACCCGCCGCACGGCTACAACGTGGAGCGCATGGTGGGCGCGGTGAAGAAGTCGCTGGACTACTTCACGGCCGAGTTCGGGCCCTACCAGCATCGCCAGGTGCGCATCCTGGAGTTTCCGCGCTACGCGGAGTTCGCGCAGTCGTTCGCCAACACCATCCCGTACTCCGAGGGGATCGGCTTCATCGCGGACGTGCGCAAGGACGACATCGACTACCCCTTCTTCGTGACCGCGCACGAGGTGGCGCACCAGTGGTGGGGGCACCAGCTGGTGGGCGCGGACGTGCAGGGCGCGGCCATGCTCAGCGAGACGCTGGCCGAGTACAGCGCCCTGATGGTGATGGAGCGGCAGTTCGGGCGCGCCAAGATCGGCCGCTTCCTGCGCTACGAGCTGGACCAGTACCTGCGCGGCCGCGGCGCCGAGGGGCGCGCCGAGATGCCGCTGGCCCTGGTGGAGCAGCAGCAGTACATCCACTACAACAAGGGCGCGCTGGCGATGTACGCGCTGCGCGACTACGTCGGAGAGGAGCGGGTGAACGCCGCGCTCCGTTCCTTCCTGGACCGGTGGAAGTACCGCGGCCCCCCGTACCCCACCTCGCGAGACCTCCTGGGCCACCTGCGCGCCGCCACCCCGGACTCGCTGCACTACCTGGTGGACGACCTCTTCGAGCGGGTCACGCTGTACGACAACCGCACCGAGAGCGCCACCTACCGCCGCGTCCCGGGCGGCTACGAGGTGGAACTGCGCGTCCGCGCCAAAAAGGTGCGCGCCGATTCGCTCGGCGTGGAGACCGAGGTGCCGCTGGACGACCGCATCGAGATCGGCGTGTTCGGCCCCGACCGGGAGGTGCCGCTCTACCTGGCCAAGCACCGCATCCGCGCCGGCCTGCAGACGGTGCGCGTGCGGGTGAAGGAGCTTCCCGAGCGGGCCGGCATCGACCCGCTGCACAAGCTGATCGACCGGGGGATCGAGGACAACACGAAGGACCTGAACTGACCGGGCTCACACAGAGACACAGAGGCACAGAGACGAATTCATCTCTGTGCCTCTGTGTCTCCGTTAGCCGGGCCGCTCGTCCGGGGCGATGGCCGCGGCGATGTCGCGGGCTGTCGCGCCGGTGGCGAGCAGCCCTCGTACGAGCAGATCCAACGACACCGAGGGGTCGCCTGCCTCTATCTTGGCGACACGCGATTGGCTGGATCCGAGCCGCGTTGCCAGCTCGTTTTGTGTGAGCCCCTGCTCCGTGCGCCGCGCTCTCAACATTGCGCGCAGGGCGACTTTCACCTCGATGAACGCGGCCTCTTCGTCGGTCAGGTTGAGAAAATCCTGGGCCGAGCCTACACGCCAGCCCGCGTTCTCCAGACGTTCACGCTTGCCTTTCTCCACGCGTACCTCCTCGGGTCAGCTCGTCGTAACGCCGGAATCTTCGCCGGCAATTTTTGATGATGTGCGCGGGCGTTGTCCGGCTGGTCTTTGGGAAAACCGCCGCGATCACCACTGCATCTGCATCCACCCGGTACACGATGCGCCAGCTCCGGTCCTCGTCGGTGACACGGAGCTCGTGGCACCGCGCGCCGATGCTCGGCATTGGACGCGAGTGCGGAAATGGAAGTGTCTCGCCACTATGCAAGCGCCTGAGAAGATCGCCGGTCCTGGTCCGTGCAGCCTTCGTAAACGGAGGACTGCGTACCTCTCCGTGCAACCAGGCGAGCGGTTTGCCAGCCGGATTCATCTTCATCATGGTATGTCAGATCCGGCATCCGCGCAACCAGAGTCCTCAGCTTGGCCACGTGAGGAAGGGGAGCCATTCTCAACATGTCACGGCCCCTTTGTACGGGGCAATGCCGCGGGTCTGATCGGTTCGGCGTGTGGCGGGAAGGAAGCGCGAGCGTCGCGACGGCATAGTGCCCTGCTGCTCCCGCGGTGGCAGGCGGGTTGCGTGCTGCGCAGTCGCGCGGATGATGGGGAGGCGTGCCGCGAACCCTTGAGCTACGGAGTTGCCCATGTGGAGGAGCTCGATTGTGCGCCTTGCGGCGCTGGCCGCGGTGACCGGCGCGCTGGCGTGCGGCGGTGGAGGCGAGGCGGTGGATGAGAAGGGTACGGCGGATACCGGGGCGCTGCAGAACAACCCCGATCCGGCGACGGGGAGCCCCGCGGGAGGCGGAGCGGCGCCGGGAGACGCGCCGCCCTCGATGGGCCCCGGCTCGGCGGTGAACGCGGAAGGGACGGCCGACACGGAGATGCTCAATCACAACCCCGATACCGTGACGGGTAGCCCCGCCGGCGGCGGCGCCGCTCCGGGCAGCCAGCCGCCCGCTCCGACGCCTCCCTGAGCCCGCAAGCGCGGAAGGGATGAGCCCGACACCGGTTGCGGTGTCGGGCTCGTTCGCGTCGATGCGACGTGTGCGCTACTCCGCGCTTTCGGCCGCGAGAATCCGGTCGATCTGCTGCTGGAGAACGGTGGATTCGCACGCGGCGACGTTCCAGACGATATCGTAGTCCACGCCCGAGTAGCCGTGGATGAGCCGGTCGCGCATTCCACCCATCATCCGCCATTCGACTTCCGGATAACGCGCACGGAACTCCGGTGGCACCTGCTTGGCCGCCTCGCCGATGACCTCGATGCTGCGGACGAACGCGCGGGGGCGCACCTCGTCCTCCAGGAAGTCGTCTCTGGTGAGAGTGCGCACCTGGACAGCCAGGAACTCGGCTTCGACGCGCATGTGCCGCAGGTACTCAAGCGGCGAGAAGGACATCCTCCGCCTCACGCAGGATGTGGGGTCCGATGAACGGGCTCAGCGACTCGGTGGTGACGAGCTCCACGCGCTTCTCGAACAGCGTCTCCAGGAAAAAGGAAAGCGCCATGAAGTTCCGGAAGGTCTTCCGGGCCGGGTCGAATTCGACGAGGAAGTCCACGTCGCTGTCCGCGCGGGCTTCGCCGCGCACGACGGAGCCGAACAGCGCGATGCGCCGGATCCCGAGAGCCTGGATCTGCTCGCGGGCGTGTTCGAGGCGCTCGACGACCTGCTCTTTGGTCAGAGTCTCCATGGCCGTAATCTACAGGGGTACGCAAGGCGGCGGAGGCGCCGCTTCACAAACCGCGCCGTATTCGTGGAGCGGCATGTGCAGGATGGTGATCCGCTTAGCAGTCGAACCCGAAGCGGCGAGGCTCCCATGAACGTGCGTTTGAAGGACCGGCGGAAGCGGGCGAAGCGCGGAGGGTAGCTCTGGCGGCACCTGCGGGCGGCGGTGCGCCTCGTCGTGCGGCACCCGCTGACGAGCGTGACGGTGGTGCCCGTGCGCGAAGACGGACGCATCGTGCTGGCGCGCCGGGGGAGGAGCCCGGGATGGAGCCGGTGCTCACACCGAGACACAGAGGCACAGAGACGACTTCATCTCTGTGTCTCTGTGTCTCTGTGTGAGGCATGCTGTAGCGGCACCGGCTCGGCGCCCACGGGGGGCTCGCCGGGTTCCACCACCGTGGGGTCGGGGTCGAGGGGATGGGGGACGAGGGGGGAGCCCTCGGAGCGGGCCACGACGAGGGAGGTGAGGAGGTCGCCGCAGACGTTGGGGACGGTGCGCGACATGTCCAGGATGCGGTCCACGCCCAGGATCAGGGCGATGCCGCCGCCGGGGACACCCACCATCTCCAGCACCAGCACCAGGAGGGGGATGGAGCCGCCGGGCACCCCCGCCGCGCCCACGGCGGTGATGATGCACATCACCACGACCACCAGCTGCTGCTGCAGCCCCAGCGCCACCCCGAACACCTGCGCCAGGAAGAGGATCGTGATCCCCTCGAAGAGCGCCGTGCCGTTCATGTTCATGGTTGCGCCCAGCGGCATCACGAACCCCGCGATCTCGCGCGGCACGCCGAACTCCTGCTGCGCCGTGCGGATGGTGGTGGGGAGGGTGGCGTTGGAGCTGGAGGTGGAGAACGCCGTCACCATCAGCGTGCGGGTGCGGCGCAGGAAGTCCAGCGGGCGCACCCCGGCCAGTGCGCCCGACAGCAGCGGGATCACCACGAAGAGGTGGAACGCCAGCCCGCACAGGACCACCACCACGTACATCCCCAGCGACTGCAGCAGCGCGAAGCCGAAGCGCGCCGTGACCCCGAAGATCAGCGCGGCCACGCCGTACGGCGCGACCTTCATGGCGAAGCCGATGATGACCGTGACCGCGTAGCTGATCCCCTCCAGCACCATGAGCACCGGGCGCGCCGCCTCGGCGGGAATGCGCGTGAGGGCCACACCGAAGATCAGGGCGAAGAAGATCAGCGGGAGCATCTCGCCCTTCGCCGCGGCGTCCACCGGGTTGCGGGGGATGATGTTGACGAAGGTCTGCACGCCGAAGCCGCCGGACTCGGCCGCCGCCTGCTTCTCCGCCGCCTGGCCGCCGAACTGCCGCATCAGCGCGTCGCGGATGGCGGGGTCGAGCCCCTCGCCGGGCTGGATGGTGTTCACCAGGAAGAGCCCGACCACGGCCGCGAACGCCGTCGTCGCGAGGAAGAAGCCGATCGTCTTCGCCCCGATGCGCCCCACCTTGGTGAGGTCGCCGAGCTGCGCAACGCCCAGCGCGAGCGAGGTGAACACCAGCGGCACCACCACCATGAACAGCATCCGCAGGAACACCTGTCCCACCGGATCGGTGACGTTGCCGATGATCCACTCCAGCCGCTCGCTGCCACGCCAGAGCGCGTTGGCGGTGATCCCCGCCGCGGTGCCCAGCGCCAGGCCCAGCAGGATCTTGGTGTGAAGCTGCATGCCGCGCGGCGCGGCGGTATCCTGCGTCATGGGCGGCTCAGGAGAGAGGCAGCGCGGCGACCCGGCCGGCTCGCGGGTTCCGCTCTACGTGGTCGGTGTCCGCGGTTTCCAGGACCTCGCGGACCTCGGCGGAGGAGCCCTCGGGGGCCACGCGCAGGAAGCGCTCGGCGATCTGCAGGGCGCCGGCGCGGGAATCGGCGCGCACGATGGCGTAGCCGGCGATCAGCTCCTTGGCCTCGGCGAAGGGGCCGTCCATCACGTTCATCTTCCCGCCGCTGAGGCGGGCGCGGAAGCCGCGGGCGCTCTCGCGCAGGCCCTCCGTGGAAAGGAGGATGCCCTCGTCGGCCATCTGCGCGATGAGGCGGCGCATCTCCGCGGATTCCTTGCACACCGGTGCGGTCGCTTCCGTGTCGGTTTCGCCGCGGAACATGATCATGAAGCGCATCGTCGGGTTTCCTTTCAGGTTCGGGGTTCACGGCCGGGAAAAGCTGTCTCACACAGAGGCACAGAGACACAGAGGAGGTGGGGAAGCGCGCCGGTGCAAACCTTAATGTGAATGGGCTTGCGCACTATCATTTCAATACACATAGTGAATACGACGATCGGGCGCGGGTTCAGCGTCGGGGGCGGAGGGCGATTGCCCCGATCCTGAGGCCGGAAGCCGGTTTCCGGTGCGCGAGATGTTCGGCGGGTCTGCTCCATGAAGTCGTAGCACCTCGTACATGAGTCCGTTAAGCGCCACCGAGACGACAATTTCGGAGCGTGCGAGCGTCCTCATACCCTGTCCTTCGGGCGCGAAGCTCGAACCGGCCTGAATCAACAACGACACCCTGCTCTCGGCAAGACGGATCCGCGAGGCCGTCCGCCGCCCGGCTGTGCGCCGCGGGGTCATCGCGTGGAAGGAATCCAGTACGGCGTTGCCGGAGGCGACTCGCCTCCGGTGAGCCGCGGCGGGTGGAGCCGCGCCACCCGTCCGGAGTGTGACGGCACGCGGAAAACGATCCGGTTCCCCATCCCTCCCCTAATGCTGGAGCACGATGATGAGAATCCCCCGCAGGATCACCGCAGTACTGGCCGTAACGCTGGCGCTCGCGGGCTGCCGCGACGACCTGCCCACCGCCGGCGAACAGCCCGCCCGACCCGTGCCCGACGCGTCGGCGCTCAGCCGGGCGCAGATGGAGAGCAAGGCGCGCATCGCCGAGCCGGGCGACCTCGGCATGGTCATGCGCAACGAGCTTCGCGCGATGGATGATGCCACCTTCCTCAAGGAGCTGGAGCGGACCGGAAACATCGTGATGGTCGGGTTCAAGCTGGAGACCGGGGTGCGCGGCGTGTCCGCGCGCGGCGAGGCCCTGGTGCCGGCCGACGAGAAGCGCCAGCGGATGCAGGTGGTGGAGCGGCTGGCGGAGCGGGTCATCCACCGCTTCGGGGGCATCCCGGCGATCGCCGTGAAGCTGCACAGCGCGCAGGCCGCCCTGGGGCTCCGCAAGCAGCCGTGGGTGGACTACGTGGCGCCAGGCGGGAGCGGGCTGATGACGCCGGACGTGGTGACGTCCAGCATGTCCACCGTGAGATGCTACTCGGACTACCTGAACGCCCCGATGCCCACGTCGCCGCAGCTGCTGCCGTGGAACATCCAGCGCATCAAGGCGGACCAGGCGTGGCCCATCGCGGGCCAGGGCGCCGGCAGCATCGCGGTGCTGGACGACGGCTTGGACGAGGGCCCCAACAACCTGAACCCCATCGAGCTGCCGTGGGACTTCAAGCGGTACTACTCTGTCAGCACTTCCAGCAACGGACGGCACGGCACGCCCGTGGCGGGCGCCGCCTTCGCGCGTGACAACGGGGTGGGCACCGTGGGCTCGGGGCCGGCCGCCACGGGGCGCATCTACAAGATCGCCGATGCCAACGACGCGAGCGCCTGGGAGACGTACGCGGCCTGGTCCATCGACGACGCGCGCTACTACTCCAAGGTGGTCACGATCAGCTACTCCACCAAGCAGACTTCTTCCAGCCCTCCGGCCGCCCAGGCGGGGCTCTACGACGCCATCCGCAACGCGTACTACCAGCACAGCGTGCTGATCACGGCGTCCACGGGCAACCAGCAGAGGAGCGATTACTACGCCTACCCGGCGAAGTTCGACGAGGTGATCGGCGTGGGCGGCTCCGGGTACAGCGACGAGTGGGTGTACAACAACTATGCGCCGGGGAACGTGGAGGTGGCGGCGCCGGCGGTGGACGTGTCCACCGTGTGCAAGGGCGGCGGCATCGGCATCGAGAGCGGCACCTCCTTCGCCACGCCGATGGTGGCCGGCGCGTTGATGGTGATGCGCGGGTACTATCCGTACCACTCCAACGACCAGATCCGCGCGAAGCTGCGCAACACCGCCCAGCCCATGGCGAGCACGCAGAAGAGCGGCGCGGGGCGCATCGACCTGCTGCGCGCGGTGTCGCCGGACCCGCTCAGCGTGTACATCAACGGCCAGACCTACATCGACTACTCCGGCAGCTACACCTGGACCGCGTACGCCTCCAACGGCGACGGCAACTACGCGTACCAGTGGGAGCGGAGCTCCGACGGCTACAGCTGGTACCCGGTGAGCAACGCCTCGACGTACTCCGCGTACGTGTCGCAGGGTGATCCCGCTTTCTACCTGCGCGTCATCGTCACCTCGGCCGGGCAGACGGCCCAGGACCAGATCTACGTGACCGTGGCGGGGAACTGCCCCGGAACGGAGATCTGCATCCAGTAGGCCGATTGGGATAAAACCGCGGGCTCGCACGGAGGCACGGAGAACCGAGGTGGTTCTCCGTGCCTCCGTCGCGTCGCACCGCCGGAGGATGAACTCCCCCCATCGGCGCGCCGCAACGCCGGGGGATGAATCCCCCGGCTGGAGAGACGGATGCCTGCTGAAGCAGGCTCGGTCGCCGGACCCATGCGAGCCCGCTTCAGCGGGCTTCCCGTGGTGCCAGCGGGGGGATTCATCCCCTCGCGGGGGGCACGATTACGCACCCGATTGGCCCATCCGACGTCAGGCGCGCATGAAAGCGCCGATCTCCTCGCCGCACCGTCGGGGGATTTCCCCCCGGGAATTGCGCGCCGCAACGCCGGGCGGCGAAACCCCCCGGAATGGCGCGCCCGCAACGCCGGGGTGGCGAATCCCCCCGGAATGGCGCGCCCACGCCCGGACGGGCCGGTCCGGCATCAGGCGCGCATGAAGGCGTCGATCTCTTCGGAGCGGCGTTCGGCGTCCTCTTCGCCCAGGGCGATCAGGCGCTTCACGTAGTCGTCCTGGAACATCAGCATGCTCAGGACGTCGGGGGCGGCGGTCTCGCGCGTGCCCAGGCCGCGGGTGAGGAGGCGGAGGGGGCGCTGCAGGCGCGGCTCGTACTGCGCCGCGATGCGGGCCAGGTCGCACGAGGGACGCACGACCATCAGGTCCACGATGCGCAGCCCCTCGCGACGCGTCTTGGGGACCCGCTCCAGCACCTCGTTCATCTTCTGCATGCGCAGGGCGTCCTGGTCGATGAGGTCCAGGAAGACGGCGTCGAAGAGCACGCCCATCACCTGCGCCGGAGGGGGATAGCCCTGCACCTGCGGCTGGTCCGCCTCCGCGAAGTCGCGGTTGTAGCGGGTGGACACGGCGATGATCTTGTGCGCCCCCAGGTGCATCGCGGGGGAGAGCGGCGCCGTGAGCCGCAC
The DNA here is from genome assembly GCA_902805735.1 of uncultured Gemmatimonadota bacterium. Lineage (GTDB taxonomy): Bacteria > Gemmatimonadota > Gemmatimonadetes > Longimicrobiales > Longimicrobiaceae > Longimicrobium. Next base: position 19,767 of record CADCTW010000074.1, read on the forward strand.
GTTGCCGTCGCCGTACCAGTGGTCGCCGATCTGCACGGCCGGGAAGAAGAGCGGGAGCGCGGCCGAGGCCATCACGTGCTCCACCCGCAGCCGCGCCTGCACGCTGCGCCGCTGGGGCCGCTCCCACGTCTCGATCTCGCGCCCGTGCACCCAGATCACCGACTGCCCGGTGGTGTAGCTGGTGGTGCCGATGGCCGCCGCCCGCAGCGTGCCGCGGTGCAGGTTGTAGTCGATCCCCGTGAGCTCGCCGTCCACGGGCGCCAGCGCTTCCTCCAGAAAGGAGCGCAGCGGCTCCGTGTCCACCACGCCGCGCGCCCGCGACTCGCCGCGCGCGGACCGCGCGAACCTCATCCCCCAGCGCCCCATGTTCCCCAGCAGCGCCGCCGTGTCCACGCGGAAGATGCGCTCGGGGGTCAGCTCCTCCCAGAGCGCCGCCATCTCGTCGGCGGCCTGGGCGAAGGTGCCGTGGTGCTGCGCCAGGAGCGCGATGTTGATGGCCCCCGCCGACACCCCCGTGAGGATGGGGATGTGCAGATCGGGGTACGCCCGCGACAGGTAGCGGAGGAAGCCCACCTGGTACGCCCCCCGCGCCCCGCCGCCGGTCAGGACCAGCGCCAGGTCCCCGTGATCCGTCGTCCCCCGTTTGCGATCGGGGGCTTTGGCCCGGCTCACGGGCGGCTGTACACCGCGCGCCCGCCCACCACCGTCATGGTGGGCACGGCCCTGAGGATCTCGGCGTCGGGGACCGTGAGCAGGTCCGCGGACCAGACCACGAAGTCGGCCAGCATCCCCGGGCGCAGCGTGCCCTTGCGCGCCTCTTCCCACTCCCCGTAGGCGGAGGCCGCGGTGTAGAGGCGGATGGCCTCGGCGCGGGTCAGCCGCTGCTCCGGGAGCCAGCCGCCCGGGGGCATCCCCGGCTCCTCGCGGCTCTGGCGCGTGACGGCCGAGTAGATCCCCTCCACCGGCGCCATGGGCTCCACGGCGAAGTCGGTTCCGAAGATGACCACGGCGCCCGAGTCCAGCAGGGTGCGCCAGGCGTAGGCGCCTTCCACCGCGCGCTGGCGGCCGATGCGCGTCTCGGCCCAGCGCATGTCGCTGGTGGCGTGCGTGGGCTGCATGGAGGCGATCACGCCGAGCTGGCGGAAGCGCGGGATGTCGCGCCGGTCCAGCACCTGCGCGTGCTCGACGCGGTGGCGCCGCGCGCGCGGGGGATTCTGCCGGGCGGCGCGCTCAAAGGCGTCCAGCGCCTGCCGGTTGGCCGCGTCGCCGATCGCGTGGAGGAGCACCTGCAGCCCCGCGCGGTCCGCGGCGCCCACCAGCGAGTCGAGCTGCGCCTCGGTGTACTGCGGGAGGCCGCGGGTGGAGTGGTCGTCCGCGAAGGGCTCCAGCATCGCCGCCGTGCGCGAGCCCAGCGTGCCGTCCGTGTACCCCTTCACCATCCCCAGCCGCACCCACTCGTCGCCGGTGGGCGCGGTGACCCCCTGCGCCTGGAGCCGCTCGATGGACTGGCGGGTGAGCGGGAACCAGCCGTACACGCGCACCGTCAGCGAGTCCGCGGCGCGCAGGGCGCGGTACGCCTCCACGTCCGCGGCCGAGACGTCGCTCTGCACGCTGGTGACGCCGGTGCGCGCCGCCAGCTCCATGGCGGCACGGATGCCGCGCCGCACCTGGGCCGGCGTGGGGTCGGGGACCACGCGCGAGACCAGCGTCTCGGCGGATTCCTTGAGGATGCCCGTGGCCTCGCCCGTGCGCGGGTCGCGGATGATCTCGCCGCCGGCCGGGGCGCGGGTGGTGCGGGTGACGCCCGCGATGCGCAGCGCCTCGCGGTTGGCCCACGAGGTGTGCCCGTCCACGCGCGACAGGATCACGGGGTTGCGCGGGGCGGCGCGGTTGAGGATCTCGTTGGTGGGCCAGCCGCCCGGCCCCAGCTCGCCGGCGGGGAGTCGGGTGTGGTCCCAGCCGCGCCCCTGGATCCACTCGCCGGGCTGGGCGTTCGCGGCGGCGGCGGCCACGCGGCGCTCGATCTCGGCCAGCGACCGCGTGCCGCCCAGGTCCACCGCCAGCAGCGACGCGCCCCCCGCGGCGAAGTGGATGTGCGCGTCGTTGAACCCCGGCGTCACCAGGCGCCCCTGCAGGTCGGTCTGGCGCGTGGCGGGGCCCACCATGTCCGCCAGGCCGGACTCGGGGCCGGCGTACACCACCCTGCCGCCGCGCACGGCCATGGCCTCCACCGTGGTGCCGGCGCTGTCGCCCACGAAGATCTTGCCGTTGCGCAGCACCCAGTCCGCCGGGTTCGCGGCGACGCGCGCGGGGCGGGGCGCCGCCTGCGACGGCGGGATGGTGGGATTGGGGCGCTGAAGCCTGGGCCCGCAGGCCGCGGCGAGTGCCAGCGGCGCCGCGAGTGCGAAGGTGCGGATTCCGGTCATCGGGGATGCCTTGGATGTTGTGCGTTCGGGTATCCACACAAGGTGCTCCGAGCGGGCGCGGGCCGCAAGGCGGGGACTGCGTGGCTCACACAGAGGCACAGAGGCACGGAGAAAGGCGGACTGCTTCGCGCGTTGACGGCCCCTGCGGCGGCGGGTAGCTTGTGCCACCCAGCGACCAACCACAAGAAACCCAGACACTTGCACGCATCCGACCTCTCCGGCGCGAACATCGCCATCGTGATGATGAGCGCCATCGGCGACGCGGTGCACACGCTGCCCGTCGTCAACTCGCTGCGCGCCGCGGCGCCGGGGTGCCGCATCACCTGGGTGATCCAGCCCGGCCCGCACGCGCTGGTGGCCGGCCACCCGGCGATAGACGAGTTCGTGCTGTTCGACCGCAAGCGCGGGTGGCGCGCGTACCGCGACGTGCGGCGCGCCACCGCGGGGGAGCGGTTCGACCTGGTGATCGCGCTGCAGGTGTACCTCAAGGCGGGGCTGGTGGCCCGCATCCTCCGCTCGCCGCGCAAGCTGGGGTTCGACCGGGCGCGCGCGCGCGACGCCAACTGGCTCTTCACCACCGAGCGCATCCCCGCGCGCGGGCAGCGGCACGTGCAGGACCAGTACTTCGAGTTCCTGGAGCACCTGGGCGTCCCGCCGCTGCTGGAGTGGCGGCTGGGGCCCACGGAGGAGGAGCGCGCCCGCTACGCCGATGCGCTCCCGGACGACCCGCGGCCGATGGTGGCGTTCGTGGTGGGGACGAGCAAGCCGGCCAAGGAGTGGCCCGCCGCGCGCTACGCGGCCCTCGCGGACCGGCTGGCCTCGGCGGGGATCCGCACGGTGCTGGTGGGAGGGCGCTCGCCGCGCGAGATGGCGGCGGCGGAGGAGATCCGCGGCACGGCCAGGCACCCGCCGCTGGACCTGCTGGAGTGGGACCTGCGCAAGCTGGTGTACCTGCTGGACCGTGTGGACGTGCTGGTGAGCCCGGACACGGGGCCGCTGCACATCGGCGTGGCGCTGGGCACGCCCACCGTGTCGCTGATGGGCTACACCAACCCCAGGCGCGTGGGCCCCTACCGCCGCTTCCACGACCTGATGATCGACGCGTACGGCGACCCCGGCGAGGACTATCCCGTGTCGGCCGAGTACCGTACGGGCCGCATGGAGCGCATCACCTCCGACGAGGTGGCCGCGAAGGTGGCGCTGGCGCTCTCCCGCTACCCCAGGGGCGTCTCGGAAAGGTAGCCGCCGCGCAGCGCCACGCGGTCCGCCGGGGAGAGCCACAGGCCGAGCTTCGCGGCGGAGCGCGCCAGCCGCTCCAGGTCCCGCTCGCGCCGGTCGCGCGGGACGGCGCCCTCCACCACGCGCGCCCGGTCGAAGTCGATCACCCACACCTCCTCCGCTTCCCCCACCAGCAGGTTGCGCAGGTTGAGGTCGGGGTGCGCCACACCCGCCGCGTGCATCCGCGCGATCTGCCGCCCCGCTTCCCGCAGCACGGCCTCGCGCTCCGTCCCGCCGCCCAGCGCCGCCGCCGCGTCACGCACCCCGGGAATCAGCCGCGTGGCGATCATCGCCCGGTAGCCAAGGCGCGCGCCGATCCTCCCCGCGGCGATCACCTCCGGCGCGCGCACCCCGCCCGCGCGCGCCGCCTCGGTGGCGCGCAGCTCCTCCTCGGCGCGGTCGCCGCCGAAGTAGCGGTCGCGGTTCACGTGCCGCACCATCCCCCCGCGCCGGAAGCGCCGCACCACCGCGCGCCCCCCATCCGGCAGCGCCACCACCGGGTGCGGCGCGCGCCCCCCGCCCATCCACTCCTCCGCCCGCCCTTCCCACGCATCCACCAGCACCGGCACGACATCCTCATACCCCCGCCGCACCAGCAGCCGCGCCCCCCCGGCCACCACGCGTACGAAGTGTTCCTCTCTGTGTCTCTGTGCCTCTGTGTGAGATGCAGTCGGGTTCATGGGGCCAAGGTGCGGCCCGCGCCACGCGCTGTCAAACCAGGCACTTGCGTTGACCGGCATCGTCCGGGGGCCTAGCTTTCCCCGCTATGCCAGCACCGGTCAAACGACTCCTCTGGGTCGACGACGAGATCGATCTCCTGCGCCCGCACCTGCTCTTCCTGCAGGGGCGCGGCTACCACGTGGACGCCGTGTCCAACGGCGACGACGCGTTGGAGCTGCTGCGCCTGTCGCCGTACGACCTGATCCTGCTGGACGAGCAGATGCCGGGGCGGTCGGGGATGGAGGTGCTGGACGAGCTGCGCAAGCTGGACCCTCGCGTGTCCGTGGTGATGATCACCAAGAGCGAGGAAGACCGCACCATGACGGAGGCCATCGGCCGCCGCGTGGCCGACTACCTGGTGAAGCCCACCTCCCCCCGCCAGGTGCTCTCCGTGGTCACGCGCCTGCTGGAAGGCGAGGCGATCCAGCAGCAGGTGGTGGCGCGCGACTTCGCGGGGCGCTTCCGCGAGCTGAACACCCGCCGCGCCGACCCGCGCGACTGGCGCGAGTGGGCGGACGAATACTCGGAGCTGGTGGACTGGGAGCTGCGCCTGCGCGCCGCCGGCGAGACGGGGCTGCTGGCCGCGCTGGAGACGCTGCTGGACGACTTCCGCCGCGAGTTCTGCCGCTACGTGTGCGACGTGTACGGCGAGTGGACGCAGGGGGGTGAGGGCGCGCCGCCGCTCTCGGTGGACATCGTCCCCCAGTTCCTGGCGCCGCTGGTGGGGAAGGGGCGCTCCGTCCTTTTCGTGGTGATCGACTGCCTGCGGCTGGACCAGTGGCGCGCCCTCCTCCCCATCCTGGACCCGCTGGCGCAGGTGGAGGAGGCGCTCTACTACTCCATCCTCCCCACGGCCACGCCCTTTTCGCGCAACGCCATCTTCAGCGGGATGTACCCGGACGGCGTGAGCGAGCGCGTGCCCGGGTGGTGGGGGTGGGAGGGGGAGGGGAGCCTCAACTCGTTCGAGGCGGAGCTCTTCCGCGAGCAGCTCAAGCGCCTCACGGGGCTCAGCATGCCCGTGCACTACGACAAGGTGTTCGACGCGGGCGACGGCGAGGCGATGCTGCGCCGCCTTCCCGCGCACCTGGCCCAGCCGGGGGTCACGGCGCTGGTCTTCAACTTCGTGGACCTGCTGACGCACGGCCGCTCGGAGAGCACGGTGCTGCTGGAGGTGGCGCGCGACAAGGAGGCCCTGCGCGCGCTCACCCGGCAGTGGTTCGAGCGCTCCGAGGCGCTGATGGCCATCCGCGAGGCGCTGCGGATGGGGGTGCCCGTGCTGGTGACCACCGACCACGGCTCCATCCACTGCCACCGCCCCGCCACCGTCTTCGCCAAGCGCGACACCACCCAGAACCTGCGTTACAAGTTCGGCGCGGACCTGCGCGCGGAGGACCGCTCGCTGGCCATGACGGTCAAGGACGAGCGCGCCCTGCGCTTTCCGCCGGGGAAGGCGGCGACCAACTACCTGATCGCGCTGGAAGACGTCTTCTTCGTCTATCCCACCAAGCTGCGGCAGTACCAGGCGCGCTACCGGGGCTCATTCCTGCACGGCGGTGTATCACCGGAGGAGATGATCCTTCCCGTGGCCCTGCTGACCCCGCGATGAAGCTGTACCTGCGGATCCTGCGCTACGTCCGGCCGCACCTGGCGCTGTTCTCCGGGGCGATCGCGGCAATGTCCGTGTACGCCGCGCTCGACGCCTTTTCGTTCACGCTGCTCATCCCCTTCCTGAACCTGCTGTTCGGGGGCGACGCGGTGCCCGGCGGGGCGGCGGCGTCGCTGTTCACGGGCGGCGGCGCCATGGGCGACCTGCTGAGCTGGTCTGTGGGGTGGCTGGTGGAGGGGCGCCCGCCCATGGAGGGGCTGCGCAACGTGGTGGGCTTCCTCTTCGCCGTGTTCCTGGTCAAGAACATCGCGCTCTACATCTACCAGATCTCCGTGTCCGTGGTGGAGGGGCGTGTCACGCGCGACATGCGCAACGACATCTACGGCCACCTCCTTCACCTCGGCTTCCCCTTCTTCCAGCGCACCCGCGCCGGGCAGGTGATCTCCCGCGTTACAAACGACGTGGAGCAGATGCGAGGTATCGTTACCGGTAACGTCTCCAAGCTGATCTCGCAGCTGTTCCAGGCGGCGGCGGCGCTGACGTTCATGCTGCTCCTTTCCTGGAAGCTGACGCTGGTCTCGGCCCTCTTTCTCCCGCCCATGCTGGGCCTGTGGGCGCGCCTGCGGAAGCGGCTGCGGCGGGGCGTGCTGCGGGTGCTCAACGCCACCGGCGAGGTCGCGTCGCAGGTGCAGGAGACGGTGAGCGGCATCCGGCTGGTGAAGGCGTCGGGGGCCGAGGATTGGGAGGCGCAACGCTTCCGGGCGCTCACGCGCGGGCAGTACAAGGCCTGGGTGCGGAACGAGCGCTGGCGCAAGTTCTTCCCGCCGGCCACGGAGATGATCACGGCCACCTGCATCCTGGCGCTGCTGTGGTACGGGAGCTGGCTGGTGCTGGAGGAGCGGTCGCTCACGGCCACGGCGTTCCTGGGCTTCCTCACGCTGGCCGGCAAGCTGATGTCGCCCGTGAAGTTCATCGCCCAGTTCCCCTCCGTGGTGCAGCCCGGCCTGGCCGCCGCCGAGCGCGCATTCGAGCTGATGGACGCGCCCGTGGAGGTCAAGGACGCCCCGGGCGCACGACCGCTGGCGGGCTTCCGCGAGGCGATCCGCTTCGAGGGCGCCGGCTTCGCGTACGCCCCCGGCGCGCCGGTCCTCGCGGGGATCGACCTGGAGATCCGGCCCGGCGAGGTGGTGGCGCTGGTGGGGCCCAGCGGGGCGGGGAAGAGCACGCTGGCCGACCTCCTCCCGCGCTTCCACGACGTCACCGAGGGCCGCATCACGCTGGACGGGGTGGACGTGCGCGAGCTGCGCCTGGCCGACCTGCGCGCGCAGCTCGGGATCGTGACCCAGGAGACCATCCTCTTCCACGACACCGTGCGCGCCAACATCGCCTACGGCGTGGCCGATGCGCCGCTGGAGCGGGTGCAGGCCGCGGCGCGGGCCGCCAACGCGCACGACTTCATCGCCGCCCTCCCGGACGGCTACGACACGGTGCTTGGCGAGAAGGGAACGCGCCTTTCGGGCGGGCAGCGGCAGCGGATCGCCATCGCGCGCGCCCTCTTCCGCAACCCGCCCGTGCTGATCCTGGACGAGGCCACCTCGGCGCTGGACACCGAGAGCGAGCGGCTGGTGCAGCAGGCGATCGACGAGGTGATGGCGGGGCGCACCGTGCTGGTGATCGCCCACCGCCTTTCCACCGTGCGCCGCGCCAGCCAGATCGTGGTGCTGGAGGGTGGGAGCGTCGTACAGCGGGGCACGCACGAGGAGCTGCTGGCGCGCGGCGGCACCTACCGGCGCCTGTACGAGATGCAGTTCGATGACCGCCAGCGCGGGGCGGCGGACTGAAACAGAAGGCCTCACACCGGGGCACGGAGACACAGAGAGGACATGCAAGTACCGTTGCTGGACCTGACGCTTCAGTACCGCGAGGTGGCGGACGACGTGATGGACGCGCTGCGCGGCGTGGTGGAGGAGCAGCGCTTCATCCTGGGGCCCGTGGTGGACCGGTTCGAGGAGGAGATGGCCGGGAAGCTGGGCGTGCGCCACGCGGTGGGGTGCGCCAGCGGAACGGACGCGCTCCTCCTGGCCGTGCGCGCGTTAGGGGTGGAGAAGGGGGAGGAGGTGGTGACTTCGCCCTTCACCTTCTTCGCCACGGCGGGCGCCATCCACAACGCCGGCGCGCGGCCCGTGTTCGCGGACATCGAGCCCGATACCTTCAACCTGGACCCCGCCGCGGCCGAGGCGGCGGTCACCGGGCGCACGCGCGCCGTGATGCCCGTGCACCTCTTCGGGCAGATGGCGGACATGCGCGCCTTCCGCGCACTTGGGGACCGGCGCGGCTTCGCGGTCATCGAGGACGCGGCGCAGGCCGTGGGCGCCCGCCAGCGCGACGGGGACGGGTGGATCACCACGGGGACGCTGGGCGACGCCTGCTGCTTCTCGTTCTTCCCCACCAAGAACCTGGGCGCGTTCGGCGACGCGGGGATGATCGTCACCAACGACGACGGGGTGGCGGAGCGGCTGCGCAAGCTGCGCGTGCACGGCGGGCGGCAGATGTACCACCACGAGGAGGTGGGCTTCAACTCGCGCCTGGACGCGCTGCAGGCGGCCGTGCTCTCGGCCAAGCTCCCGTACCTGGACCGCTGGAGCGAAGCCCGCCGCCGCAACGCCGCCTTCTACGACGAGGCGCTGGCCGGCGTGGAGGGGATCACGCCCCCCGTGGTGCGTCCGGGCAACGAGTCCATCGTCAACCAGTACACGCTGCGCGTGCTGGACGGGCGCCGCGACGCGCTGGGCGAGTTCCTCAAGGAGCGCGGCGTGGGCAGCTCCGTGTACTACCCGGTGCCGCTGGACCGGCAGGAGTGCTTCGCGTACCTGGGCTACCGTCCCGGCCAGTTCCCGGAGTCGGAGCGCGCCAGCCGCGAGGTCCTGTCGCTCCCCATCTTCCCCGAGCTTACCGAGGGGCAGCTGGCGCACGTGGCGGAGTCGGTGAAGGGGTTCTTCTAGGCGGCCCTCACCCGGCAGCTTACAGCTGCCACCCTCTCCCAGTAACTGCCCTGGGAGAGGGGACTACTTCGTGCGGGCGCGGCCGGATGCGATTGCGCGCGAATGCCGCAGGGGCGAGGCATGCCTCGCCTGATTTTCCGCGCGCTCGGCGGTCGATCGCTGCACCCGAAGAGTCCCCTCTCCCATGGTGTTTATGGGAGAGGGTGGCGGCTATCAGGCCGCCGGGTGAGGGCCCGCGCACCTAACGCACTCACGCACTCTCTTTGTTCATCGTCGCGCATAACGGGGCCCGTATCTGGGGCGGGGCGGAACGCGCCACGGTGCTCCTCCTGGCGGGGCTCCAGGCGCGCGGGCACCGCGTCCTGCTCTTCTGCAACACGCCCCTGGTGGCGCGGAGGGCGGGGGAGCACGGGATTGCGGCCGAGATCCTGCCGCTGGGCGGCGACGCGGCGCTGCACCACGCGGTCCGCATGGCGCGGCGGCTGCGGGCGCTGCGGCCCGACGTGTTCCTGGTGGGCACCTTTCGCAAGCTCTTCCTGGCGTCGCTCGCGGCGCACGGCGCGCGCGTGCCGCGCGTGGTGGCGCGCGTGGGGCTGGAGACGGACACGCCGCGCAGCGCCAAGTACCGCCTGGCGCTGGCGCGCTGGGTGGACGCGGTGGTCGTGAACGCGTCGCGCATCCAGGCGCCCTTCGCGGCGGCGAAGGGCGGCGCGACGGTGATCCACAACGGCGTTCCCGCCCCGCCGCTCGCGGACCCGGGGGCGCTGCGGCGCGCGCTGGGGATCGCTCCCGGTGCGCCGGTGGTGGGGACGGTGGCGCGGTTGGCGCGGCAGAAGCGGCTGGACCGGCTCTTCGCGGCGGTGGCGCTCCTCCCGCCGGAGACGCACTGCGTCGTGGCGGGCTCCGGAGGGTGGGAGGCGCGGCTGCGCGCGGCGGCGGAGGAGCTGGGGATCGCGGCGCGCGTCCACCTGCTGGGCCATCGCGACGACACGGGCGCCGTGCTGGACGCGCTGGACGTTTTCGTCACCGCATCCGATACCGAGGGGCTGAGCAACGCGATGCTGGAAGCGCTGGCGAGCGGAATCCCCGTGGTGAGCACCCCCGTGAGCGGCGCGGACGACGCGCTGGAGCCGCTCGCGGACGGGCGCCGCCCCGGCGTGGTCACCGGCTGGGAGCCGGCGGAGCTGGCCGCCGCCATCCGCCCCCTGCTGGACGATCCCGGCCTCCGCGCGCGGATGGGCGAGGCGGCGCGCGAGCGGGCGCGGGAGCGCTTCAGCTTCGATGGCATGCTCGCGCGGTGGGAATGCGTGCTGGGCGGAGAGCAGCCGTGAAGGTCGCGATCCACAACAGCGCCCGCGAGCTGCGCGGAAGCGAGCGGCAGACGCTCCTGCTCGCCGCGGGGCTGATGGGGCGGGGCCACGACGTGGCGGTATCGTGCGATCCCAGGGCGCCGCTTTGGCAGGCGCTGCTCCGCGAGGGCGTGCGCACCACCGCCGTCCGTCCGCGCGGCGACCTGGACGTGTGGAACTTCGCTCGCTTCGTGCTCTGGCTGCGGCGCGAGCGGCCGGACGTGCTCCTGCTCGCCACCTGGAAGCGCATCCCGGTCGCCGTGCTGGCCGCGCGCCTCGCCGGCGTGCCGCGCGTGGTGGTGCGGCTGGGCATCCCCCGCCGCATCGGCAAGAGCCGCGCGCTCAGCCTCGCCTTCCGCCGCGGGGTGCACGCGCTGGTCGTCAACTCGCCCGACGTGCGCGACCGCTGGGTCGCCGCGACGCCGGGGGTGCCCCGCGGCGGCGTGCACCTGGTGCTCAACGCCGTTGAGCCCGTCACCCCCGGCCCCCGCCGGCTGCACGCGGAGCTGCACGTGCCGGGGGGGACGCGGCTGGTGGTGAGCGCGGGGGGGCTGGAGGAGAGAAAGGGCTTCGACGTGCTCCTGGACGCCTTCGCGCGGATGGGCGAGCGCCGCGCCTGGCTCGTGATCGCCGGCGACGGGCCGGACGCGAGCGGATTGCGGGAGCGCGCGGACCGGCTGGGGCTGGGGGAGCGCGTGCGCTTCCTGGGCCACCGCCGCGACATGCCGGAGGTGCTCGCCTCGGCCGACGTGTTCGTGCTCGCCAGCCGCAAGGACAGCCTGGCCAACGTGATGCTGGAGGCCATGTCGCTCGGCGTGCCCGTGGTCGCCACGGACACGGGCGGGGTGCCCCTCGCGCTCGGCGGCGATCCGCCGGCCGGGTGGGTGGTGCCGGTGCGCGAGCCGGAGGCGCTCGCGGACGTGTTGGGCCAGCTCCTGGACAGTGCTCCGGCGGATGTGGCCGCGCGCACCGAGGAGGCCCGGCGCCGCATCCGCGAGTGGTTCAGCGTGGAGCGGATGGTCAAGGACGTGGAGGCCGTGCTGCGCCCGGAATCGCCATGAGCGACTTCCTCTTCGCCGCCCGCCGCCGTCCCCCGGGCGAGCTGCGGGACGTGCTGGCGCGCTACCTGGGCCCCGTCTCGGCCGAGATCGTGGAGCGGCATGGCGAGTGGGGCTCGCTCGCCGTGGCCCGGGCGCCGCACGACGGCGACCCGCTGGTGGAGGACGCCCGGTCGCTCACCGTCCTGGCCGGCATCCCCATCGCGCGCATCGCCCCGCACCCCGCCGGGCTGGCGGCGAGCGGGCCGCGCAGGCGGGCGGTGCACGACCTGCTCGCGAACGGCCCCGCCCAGGCCTGGGACGAGCGGCTGGACAGCGGCTTCGCGGCGCTGCGCGTGGATTTCCAGGGCGGTGGGATGGTGGTGACCGACATCGCCTCCTTCGTCCCCGTCTTCTTCGCGGACGACGGCGGGCTGGTGATCGGCACCCACGCCGACGCGGTGGCGCGCGCGTCCGGCCGGCACCGCGACATCGACGAGGTCTCGGCCGCCGACATCCTGCTCAACCTGAGCTGCACATTCCCGCACACCCTCTTCCGCGGCGTCACGCAGTTTCCGCCCGCGACGGCGCGCGGGTTCGGAGACGCCTGGCACGACGCGCACACCTACTGGCGCCCCACGGAGGCCAACCCGTACGCCACGCGCGCCCAGGCGGCCGCGGCGCTGCGCGAGGGGATGCGCCAGAACCTGCGCGAGGCGTGCGGAGATCTCCCGGTCGCCGCCATCCTGCTGAGCGGGGGCGAGGACGCGCGGGCGGTGCTCGGCGCGATGCCACCGGGGCCGGAGGTGCGCGTGTTCGTCTACGCGGACTGGGAAAACCGGGAGGTGCGCGTGGCCCGTGCCGCCGCCCGCGCGTACGGGGTGGAGCTCACCTTCGGCGCGCGGCGCCCCGACCACTACCTGCGCGGAATGGAGGACGTGGCCGCGCTGCTGGGGAGCGGCAACCTGTTCATGGACGTGCACGGCTACGGCTTCCACGAATCGCTGGGGCTGCGCGGCCTCCCCATCGTGCTCGGCGGCCTGTCGTCCGATTCGTTCCTCAAGGGCGAGCACTCCGGCGCGCTCCCCGTCCCGGACGCGCCGGAGATGCGGCCGGAGGTGGTGCGGGCGGTGGCGGAGCGGCGGGCCGCGTACCGGGCCGCGCTGGCCGAGATCCGGCCGGAGACGGCGGGGGAGTGGGAGCGGCTCTACCCGTTCACGCAGCGCAAGCACTCCGCGAACTTCCACGGCAACCGCCGCCTCTTCCGCAGCCACGAGCCGTACCACTCGGTTGCGCTGGTGAAGCTGGCCGCCGCGGCGCCGCTGCGCTGGAAGCGGGGGCGCGGGCTCTTCCACGAGGCGGTGCGGCCCCTCCTGGCGCGCTCGTGGTACGTTCCGCACGCGCGCTGGCGCTTTCCGTACTTTGGGCGCGCGGCCAACCTGCCGCTCACCGTGGGCCTGCGCGTGGCGCGGGGCGTGCGCGCGGTTGCGGCCGGCGAGCTGCGGGCGCGGCAGGGCCCGTGGCCCAAGTGGCGCACGGTGGTGGCCTCGCCCATGATGGCCGAGAAGCGCCGCGCCTATCCCGTGGCCGGCTCCCCGCTCGCCGCCGTCTTCACGGCGTCCAGCGATGAAGAGGTGCAGCGGGCCGTCGGGGACTGGGCTCCGCTCCGGCAGCTCATCCTGCTCCAACTTTCCTATCTGCTGACCGGGGAGTAGCGGTGGACAAGCACGTCTGCATCGTCCTCCTCACGGGGCTGGGCGACGTCGTCCACGGCCTTCCCGTGGCCAACGCGCTGCGGGATCGGGGCTGGCGCGTCACCTGGGTGGTGGAGCCGATGCCCGCGCCGCTCCTGCGTCCGCACCCCTCCATCGACGACGTGGTGGTGTATCGCAAGAAGGAGGGCGTGCGCGGGGTGGCGGCGCTGGCGCGCGCTCTTTCCGGCCGGCGCTTCGACGTCACGCTCAACCTGAACGTGTACACCAAGAGCGTGTGGCCCACCCTCCTTTCGCGCGCGCCCGTCCGCGTAGGGTTCGACCGGGGGCGCTCGTTCGAGGGGGTCTGGCTCGCCGCCAACCGGCACCTGCCGCCGGGGCCGCGCGCCCACACGCAGGACATGTTTCTCCAGTTCCTGGACGTGCTCGGCGTTCCCCGGCCGGAGCCGCTGGAATGGCGCATTCCGTTCACGGCGGAGGAGCGCCGCGCGCAGGCCGGTTTCTACGGCCCGCTGGAGGGGCGCCCCGTGGCCGCGCTCGTTCCCGCCTCGGCCAGCCGCAAAAAGGACTGGCTCGCGGACCGCTACGCCGCCGTGGCCGACGCGCTGGAGCGCGACTACGGATTCCGCGTGATGCTGGTGGGCGGCCCCGGCGAGCGCGAGAACGCCATCGCCCGCGAGATCGCGGAGCGCGCGGCGACCCCCCCGCTGTGGGCCATGGGCGACGGCATCCGGCGGCTGATGTGGACGCTGGACGCGTGCGACCTGGTGATCGCGCCGGACACCGGTCCGGCGCACGTCGCCCGCGCGCTGGGCGTCCCCGTGGTGGGGTTGTACGGCCACACCAACCCCTGGCGCGTGGGCCCCTACCGCGCCTTCCAGGACCTGTGGGTGGACCGCTACACCGACCCGGGCGCCGCCCCCGACCCGTCGCACGCCGACCCGCGCCACGGCCGCATGGAGCAGATCACCGCCGCGCACGTCCTGGAGCGCGTCCAGCACGCCGTCGGCCATTACGGCGCGGGCAGGACCGCCCGCGCCACCACCCGCCCAGCGTAGACGCGCACGCGGCGGGGGTGCTAAACTGTCTCCGCACTTCCGTGTTGCCTGGCGACTGAAGTCGCGGCAACAACTGCACGAAGTCCCCCTGCGGGGACTACACGGTTCCCGCCGGAGCTGAGGGAAACAGTCCGCGCAGGCGGACTTCGTGCTGTCGTTGCCGCGACTTAAGTCGCCGGAACGAGGCGGCCGCGACGAGCTCTCCGGATACCACACCCGCTCACAAGATGACCGCCGCGCCCGCCCCGCCGCGCCACACCGCCGCCCATCGCGTCGAATACGCCCTGGCCCGCACGCTGGAGAACGCCGTATCCACCCTCCCCGAGTCCGCGGCGGACGCGGTGGGGCGGCGTGTGGGGAGGATCGTGCACGGGATGGGCATCCGACGAAAGGTCGTGGAGGCCAACCTGCGCCTCGCGTATCCGGAAGCGGACGACGCGTGGATCCGCGCCACCGTGCGCGCCGCGTACGAGCACCTGGGCCGCGAAGCCGCCGCCATCCTCCGCCTCTCCAGGCTGGACCGCTCGGCCGTCGTCGAGCGCACCGACGTGGCCGAGGACTGGCCCAAGCTGGAGGCGGCGCTGGGAGAGGGACGCGGCGTGATCCTGGTGACGGGGCACTACGGCAACTGGGAGATCGCGGCGGCGGCCGTGGCGGCGCGCGGGGTGCCCATCGCGGCCATCGTGCGCCGCCAGGGCAACCGCCTGGTGGACGCGCGCCTGGACGGGCTGCGCCGGCACCTGGGCGTGGAGACCATCTACCAGAGCGATGCCCCCTCGCGCGTCCCCCGCGTGCTGCGCAGGGGCGGCGTGGTGGGGATCGTGGGCGACCAGGACGCGCGGCGCTCCGGCGTCTTCGTCCCCTTCTTCGGGCGCCCGGCGAGCACGCACCGCGGCCCGGCGCTCTTTGCGCTCAAGCTGCGGGCGCCCGTGTTCGCCTGCGTGGCGCGGCGACTTCCGGGGGGCGTGGGGCGCTACCGGGTGGCGGGCGAGCAGATCGATCCGCCGCGCACGGGCGACCTGGAGACGGACGTGAGGGCGCTGACGACGGCGCTGGCGGCGCGGCTGGAGGCGGAGATCCGCGAGGCGCCGGAGCAGTACTTCTGGTTCCACCGGCGCTGGAAGAGCAAGCCGCCGCCGGAACCCGCCCAAGGCCAGGAGGGTACGGACATCATACCAAGCGCCCAGCGCGCGGCACCGCACGAGGACGAGTGATCTACATCTGCATCCCGGCGCTGGACGAGGCGCCCACGGTGGGCGTGCTCCTGTGGAAGGTCCGACAGGTGATGACGGAGTTCGGGCGCGACTTCCACCTGATCGTGCTGGACGACGGCTCCACCGACCACACGCAGGAGGTGCTGGAGCCCTACACCCGCGTCCTGCCGCTCACCGTGCTGCGCAACGAGCGGACGCACGGCTACCCGGCGGCGGTGGAGCGCCTCCTCCGCGAGGCGGTCACCCGCTCCACGCACCCCAAGCGCGACGTCGCCATCGTCCTGCAGGGCGACTTCACGGAGTCGCCGGACGACATCCCGGCGCTGGTGCGCAAGGTGGAGGGCGGCGCGGACGTGGTGGGGACGACGGTCGCGGCCACGGACGCCGAGCGCCCGCGCGCCGAGCGCTGGGCCCGCCGCGGTCTCCCCTGGCTCCTCTCGGGGCGCGCCATCCCGCGCGAGATCCGCGACCCGCTCTCCGGCTTCCGGGCGTACCGGGTCGCCGTGCTCAAGCGGGCGCTGGCCGAAACGGAGGGCAAGCCTCTCCTTTCGCGCCCCGGTTGGGCGGCCAACGTGGAGCTCCTGCTCGCCGTGACGCCGCACGTGCGCCGCGCGGACGTGGCCGAGGTGTCGCTCCGCTACGCGCGGCGAGACCGCGGCACCCGCTTCCACCCCTGGGGAACGGTGTTGGAGGTGTGGAACCTGGCACGCCGCGCCCCGCGGCGCGCACCCGCGCCCGCCGAGGCGGCGCCCCCCGCGGAGGGTGGGCCCAGGCCGCCCCGGCGCGCGAAAACCGAGTCAGCGAAAGAATAGTGGGATGAAATTCATATCGATGGGCAAGCTCGGCAGGGCGCTGGCCGCCGCCGCCGGCGTGGCGATGCTCGCCGCGGCGGGGCAGGCGGACGCGCCCCGCCATCCCTACGGTCCGGGCGAGCGGGCGGAGTACCGCCTCAAGCTGGCCGGCGTGGCCGTGGGGCGCGGGTCGCTGGAGATGACCGGCGTCGAGAACGTGAACGGCCGCCCCGCCTACCGCACGCGCATGACCGTGCAGGGCGGGATTCCCGGCGCGCGCGTGAACGACCTGTACGAGTCGTGGATCGACACGGCGGGGCTCTACTCGCGCCGCTTCCACCAGCAGCTCCACGAAGTGCGCTACCGCCGCAACCGGACGTACGACTTCTTCCCGGAGCGCCGCACCTGGCGCCGCGAGAACGGCGAGACGGGGACGCTCCCCACCGGCCAGCCGCTGGACGACCTGTCGTTCCTCTACCACGCGCGCACCCTGCCGCTCACGGTGGGGACCACGTACACGCTGCGCGACTACTTCAAGGAAGACGGCAACCCCGTTGTCCTGCGCGTGGTCCGCCGCGAGACGATCGAGGTGCCGGCGGGCCGCTTCCGCACGAAGGTGGTGCGCCCGGTGATCCGCACCCGCGGGCTGTTCGGCGAGGGGGGGCAGGCGGAGGTTTACTTCACGGACGACGAGCGCCATCTTGTGGTGATGATCACCAGCCGCGTCCCCCTGGTGGGCTCGCTGACCATGCACCTGCAGAGCTACCGGCCGCCTCGTTGACGCACCCCGACGACCCGCCTCCCCCCCGGTCCGCCGCCGGCCCCGCGCCGCCGGCGGACCTTTCGCAGGTGCGCACGGTGCACGTGGCCGGGCGCGCCAACAAGGTGCTGGCCGAGGATTTCGCCGGTCCCGTGCCGATCGGCCCGGACGAGCGCACCTTCGCCGCCTTCCTGGCATCGCTCCCCAACATCCTGCAGGCCCAATCTTTCCTCGCCGTCGCTGACGCCATCGCGGACGCGGTGCGGCGCGAGCGTGCGGTGGTGTGGATGCTGGGCGGCCACGTGGTCAAGACGGGCCTCGCGCCCTTGCTGATCGACCTGATGCGGCGCGGCGCCGTCTCGCACCTGGCCTCCAACGGCTCCGCCGGGATCCACGACTACGAGATGGCGCGCTGGGGCGGCACCAGCGAGGACGTGGAGGCGGGCCTCGCCGACGGCTCCTTCGGCATGGCGGAGGAGACGGGCCGCGACATGAACGACGCCATCTCGCGCGGCATGGAGCAGCGCTGGGGGATGGGCGAGTCCCTCGCCCGCGACCTGGACGCGCGCGGCGACCTGGCCTACCCCGAGCTCTCGCTCCTCCTGCAGTCCCATCGCCTGGGCATCCCCTACACGCTGCACCCGGCCCTCGGCGCCGAGATCATCCACCAGCACCCGGCCGCGGATGGCGCCGCTATCGGCTCCACCGGCCACCTCGACTTCCGCCGCCTCGCCGGCGCCCTCCCCCGCCTGGACGACGGCGGCGTGGTGATCAACGTGGGCTCGGCCGTGGTGATGCCCGAGGTCTTCCTCAAGGCCCTCACCATCGCCCGCAACCTCCACGACGGCAAGCCGGCCCGCTTCACCGCCTGCAACCTCGACATGCAGCTCCACTACCGCACCCGCGTCAACGTCGTCGAGCGCCCCACCCGCTCCGGCGGCGGCCGCGGCTTCCACATCACCGGCCACCACGAGATCATGGTGCCGCTGCTTGCGTGGGCCGTGGTGGAGCGGTTGTAGGGCGGGCGCGGCTCGCCCGCTTGCCGGACGAGATGAGAAGGGGCGGCCTGGAGCGATCTGGGCCGCCGTTTTCGACCTGAGCGGCGTGGGAGGCAGGCGGGCGGATGGCTCGTGCATCTTGTCTGCCTAGCGCATTTATATCGGGCGAGTGCATTTATGCAGCGATCCCTCACTCGATCTGTTCAACGTCGCGCCCGCGAATCGAGCACTGCTGGACGGTGAGTTCAAGTGTGTAGGCTCACGCTCCGAGTGTCCGGTTGCGAGCTCGTGCTCCGTCTAGCAGCTAGCCGGCTGAGGCCGAAACTACAAATCAGCACCCGGTTATGGCATGAACACTTGCGCGCATGTCGACACCAGTCTACTTAGTGGATGGTTAGGCCTCATTTTCTAGGGCGCTCATTTCATCAGCTTGTTGACCATGCCAAAAGCTAGGGCACTCACCGAAGGTGAACTCCGGCGACTCCGTCCGCTCGAAAAGAAACTTCGTGCGGCTGCGCGCCGGGGCGACCTACGAGTAGCTAAAGAGATCGCAGGGGACATTCAGGGACTTCTCCGCATTGCTGGCGACGAAACGCGTTTGCAGAAGGCTAAAGCTTGGTTGTACGAGGCAGCGCTCGAGGCTGGTGAACTGGAGTTCGCAGTCTCTGGCTTTATAGGGATTCGGGGAAGAACACGTCCCTCGACTCGCATATATCTCGAAGCTACCGGCTTGCTCGCGGTGTGTTACCTGCGCCTTGCGAATCTTGAGGCGGCAAAGCCGCTAATATCTGAGTCGTTTCAACGCGTAGGGAACATCAATTCCGGACCTCGGAAACGGCAATTCTATCGACGCTTGATTGAGCGTTTCGAGGAAGAGTGGGCTATCGCAGTCCTTGCTATGGGTATGCCCGAGGAGACCCTGGACCCCGAGCGCGTCCAGAATGAAGCAGGGATGCTCGTAGCAACGACGCCGGAGGATGAGATACTCCAGCAGCTGGGACGTCATCTCCCGAAACAAACAGCCGATCTACTGCTGGAGGTATACCGGTACTCGCATAAGCAGCTACCATCTGCCGAGCGGCTGCTGCTTCCTAGCCCAGATGACAAGCGAAGGAGCCGGGAACTCGGCAGCACCGTATTCCGATCAGCAAAACGCGCGGTTTGGAAGGCGCTTTGTGATCCGACGACAGACACGTACAAAATGTGGTTCGAGAACGGCATAATGGTGGCAATGGATCGGAAGGTTGTTGGCGCCTCTGTCGTGTCCGCCCTCACGGGCCTGGGAATTGGCGTCTACGCTTTTGCCGTTCCGATCGCTGCCTTGTTGATTAAGCTCGGTGTAGATGTATTCTGTGAGACATGCTCTGCTGGCGGGTTGATGATCGGCTTGGACGAATGAGCCAGCGTTTTGGGCCAGTGAATCCTCAGTAAGGTGCGTGTAGGGCGATGCTGGCCTGCGGCGCCCTCCCGATAGCTACGGGACATCCGCTGAGGTATCGCGGCTGAGAAAGCCGCCCAAAGATCCGGCAGCAAGGTCCCTGTTGTCCGCTTTGCAGCTGAACTTGAGCAGCAGGATGCGTGCGTCCGACCCCTCGGCAGCCGCCGGCCGTCACTCCCGCGGCTGCCGAGCCTGTCCGGCTACGCGTCCTTCTCCCACAGCGTTCAGCCTGCGCGCTACCTCTCTGGCCCCGCGCCGGTAGACGGTCAGGCACACCAGCTCGCCCGACGGGTCGAGCACCTTCCACCGTCGGGCCCACTCGCGTTGCTCGAGCCTGTACCCAGTGTGCTCCTCGGTGGTGGCGGCAGGCGTCTTCGAAAAGCTTCTTCACGGACCCTCTGAACCTCTGATTCCCGTGTCGCGCCGCTAGCGTTGGGGGGTGGGCTGGTACGGCAGCCGCCGCGCAATGGAGCCCACCATCGCCTCCGCCAGCCGCTCCGGGGTGCTCCCCAGGGAGCCTGAGTACTTGTTCGAGAAGGTCCAGAGGAGAATGCCGTCGGCGCCGTTGTGGAGGCTCAGATCCACGCTGACTTGGTTCGTGGGGCCCATAAATGCGCCTCCAAAGAGCACCGCCAGCGCAATCGCCGTCCCGGTTGCCATGGGCTTCGATCGACTGATGGTTCCCGAAACGATGCCGTCGACGCCGAGGATCCGGGCGATCTCTTCACGGGTGCGCGTCTGAAGACTGTCCTGTTGGAGTCCGGCCTGCGCGAGCAGGGCGTTGGTCCGTGCCACGTCCTGGAATGCCACGGTGTATTCGCGAGACCGTTGGAGCAGCTGCTGGTGGAGTTGCACCTGGACCGCGCGCCCTTCCTCGCGCTCCATCTTCAGGATCTCTTCGGGTGTGATGTGCCGGGGAAGTCGCTCGCGGGAGATGGTGACCGCGAAGGGAAGCACCGCGATCTCCTTGTGCGGGGCCGCGACGGCCGAGAACTGCGGGTTCAGGTACGCCTTGTGGGTGCTGCACGCGGCGAGCGGCAGCACGACGGTTGCCATGAGCATTAGTCTGCGCATTGTTTCGGCCCTTTTCCGGGTGAAGTGGAAGAAGAGTGAGGTGGGCACCCATGCAGCAGCGGCAGGGGGGGGGCTGCAGGTAAAGTACGTTAAGGAGCGTATCTTAATAGGTCAATACTTATGTTTTCACGTGTAGCTTGCAGCTACGGGCCGGCACAGGGACCGCTTCAGCGGGTTGGTCGGGGGCATGCAGTGCCGCACCCTCAGATACCCCCGTTCCGTGGCGAAGCGTCGGCAGACGGTGGGGTCGGAGGCTCGCTACTCTTGCGGAGTCTGTTGCAGCGTAGCCGCCGAACAAGATCGTTGCAGCGGAAGCCGCTTCGATTTACCGTCAAGCCCGAAGCTGTGGTGCAGCCGGTGTAGCGTCGGGTGCGGCCGTTCCTGTGTCACTCACCCGAGCAGGAATTCTGATCGGTCGGAGAAAAACAATGCCATCCTTACGCAGGCGAATGTGTCGGTCGCGAAGGGGCACTATGAACGGTTTCTCTCGCACCGCACCGAAGATGTGGAATGGACGTTCATCGGCGACAGGTAACCGCTCCGCCGGTTCCCTCCGCGTGGCCTAACAACCGGCTGCAGGGAATGCGGGGCTGGGCATGCTTTCGCCGGCAACAGGCTTACGCGACGGTCCCGCACTCCTGACCCGTGGGCGTTATGCCGAAAATGACAAGATCGTGCGAGCACCTTGAGCCGCTGCTGAATCGGGCGCTGGCAAACGGGTGCTCGATTGTTGACGTCTCTGAAGGATGGTCCGTTGCATGCCGGGTCGTCGAGCTCGGCCCGGCATTTCCCGAGGCGTTGAGGTCAGCGGCGCAGGACATTCAATCACCGGTGCGCTACTATACCGCCGTGGGTTCCCCCCACAACGAGCCGGACCAGGGGTTCTTTTGCGATAACTGCAAAGTTGGAATCGCATTCCCTGGCGAGCGCCCGCTGAACAACGCACTCGACAAACGTAGCTGACTCGTGCCGCACGCATTCAGACTTGCCATTCTCGCCGTTGCCCTCCTAGCCGCGGCTCCAGCTGCGGCGCAGACGGCACCGCGTGAGCTGCGGGCGCGCATGGGGCAGCTTGGCCGTGCTCTGGCTACAGGGGACGGAGGAAAGACGATCATCGGCTTCTTCCCGCGCCACTCGCCGCTCGAAATCGTGCGCGCTCCCCTCAGTGGCTCGGGGCCCGTGCTCCGCCGCGTGCTTCGCCCCGATTCGGTCCGTGCTCATCTGGAGGGCACCGAGATCATGTGTGCGTTCGGCGGAGCGATGGGTGGAGTGGCCGAATGGGGTTACATGGGCGGCGGCCGGTTCGCAACGCGCGGGCGCCACGTTGATGCTATCCGATTACTTGAATGGACACGCGAGCGTGGATCGTGGGTGGTGCTCCGAATCACTGAGCGATACCACGTCTTCCCTCGTGTCCTCGGCACGGAGATAGGCGAGATCTCGCGCGACACCACGACCTACGCAGATCTCCCGGAGGAGCGCCGTTACGGGGCGGCGACGGAGTGGTACCGGACACATCAGCCCGTCATCATTGCTGGCAGGCGGCTCACGAGACACGGGCCGCCGCGCCGCCTCGGCCGTGATGAACTGGACCCGGTGGGCACGCTCGGCGCGGTGCCATTTTTCGCGGAGAAGGGGACAGCGCATGCGCCGGATGTGGTGTACGCGCTCGTTGGGTCCGACGAGTACCAGCCGTATTAGGATGTGACCGACACTCTGGAGGACTTCTGCGGAGAGTGGTGGTGACCGCACCTGCGGCTCACACAGAGACACGGAGGCACAGAAAGGACTTATCTCTGTGCCTCCGTGTCTCTGTGTGAGGCCAATTACCCGAAAGGAGAGATTCTCAAATGTCGGAGAGAAACAGGGCCATCCTTACACAGGCGAACGCGGCGGTCGCCCAGGGGGACTACGAAGGCTTCCTCTCGCACTGCACCGAAGATGTAGAATGGAATTTCATCGGCGAGGGCACGCTGAAGGGGAAGGAGGCGGTGCGTCAGTACATGAAAGCGACGTACATCGCACCGCCAAGCTTCCGGGTCGACGACCTGATCGCGGAGGGAGACCTGGTGACGGCGGTGGGCGACATCGATCTGGCAGATGAATCCGGGAAGCTGGTGAGCTTCGCGTACTGCGACGTCTGGCGCATTCGCGACGGCAAGCTCGCGGAGCTGCGAGCGTTCGTCGTGGAAACCAGAGTAGACCGGTAGCAGAGACACAGAGGCACAGAGATGAATCACCTCTGTGCCTCTGTGTCTCTGTGTGAGGCTAATGGGTCCTCGGTCTCGCGCAGAAAATCGAGGATCGCCGCGTTGAAGCGCTCGGCCGCGTCGAAGATGACGGCGTGGGCGGCGCGGGGGACGCGCGCGGCGGTGCCGAAGAGGTCGTGGTGCTTGGCCTTCCACCAGGTCAGGAACGAGCGCACCAGCCCGGCGCGCAGGTACGCCTCCGCGATCCAGGGAACCAACGCGAGCGGCTCGCGGGTAAGAACCGATGGTGGCGTGAGCCCTGGCCGAACAAGGCGTAGATGGACTCCTCCCGCCGGAAGCGCGAGTGTGGGATGAAGCTTGCGCGCCGGCCCCGCACCCGTGGCTTCTGTCTCGTCAGAGCGCTTCCCCTCCCGGTCGAGTCCAATGGCGAATCCTCGCACGTTCATCCGGTTCAGATCGGCAGGCCTGTTCCCCGCCATCCTCAGCATGGCGCTTCTTGGCTGCGGTGCGCAAGCGCCAGCGCCTCCGCGGGTAGCAACCGTCACTGACACATCTGCGTTGGCTGGGACCGCACGGGCGTTCCTCTCGACGCTGAACGACACGCAGCGTGCCGCCGCCTCGTTTCCCTTCGACCATCCGGAGCGCACCGGGTGGGCGTACGTCCCGCAGAGGCGCACCGGCATCCCCCTGCAGGCGATGGATGCCCGGCAGCGTGCAGCAGCGTTCGAGCTGCTGGGCACCGGTCTGAGCGAGCGCGGCACCGGGCTCGTGCGGGGCATCATCGAGCTCGAAGGCGTTCTCCGCGAGTTGGAAGGAGGGGGCGGCTTCAGGGGGCTCCAGCGCGATCCGGAGCTCTACTACCTGGCGCTCTTCACCGGGCCGGGCGGCACGCACCCCTGGGGCTGGAGCTTCGAGGGCCATCACCTCTCGGTGAACGTCACGGAACTCGGCCCACACGGGCAGATCGTCGCGCCGCTGTTCATGGGTGCGGACCCGGCGCGCATCCCCAGCGGCCCCCGGGAGGGGAGTCGGCTGCTCGCCGCGGAAGAGGACCTCGCCTTCGAGCTGCTACGCATGCTCGATCCTGCCCAGCGCGCCCGCGCCACCCTTGCCGCGCGGACGTTCGGGGACATCGTTACCCGCAGCGTTCCCGTGGTGGGACCGGTGGAATTCGCCGGCGTGCCCGCGGCCGAGATGACGACGGCCCAGCAGCGGCAGCTGCGCCGGCTGCTCCATCTGTACGCCGGGCGGATGGCGGACTCCTCGGCATCCAGGCAGCTGCAGCGCATCGAAGAGGCTGGGTTCGGGCGCCTGCACTTCGCCTGGGCGGGTGCGCACCAGCCCCGCGAGCCGCACTACTACCGCATCCACGGGCCCACTGTGCTGGTGGAGTACGACAACACACAGGACGGCGCGAACCACATCCACACGGTCTGGCGCGACCTGGAGAACGACTTCGGAGGTGATCTGCTGAGGAGGCACTATGCACGACAGCCTCACCGTCACTGAACCGGGGCTTCGCGCCACAGGTGCATCGAGCCGACTTCCGCCTGATACCGTTTACCGGAAAGCAACAGCGGGTCTCACGAAGAGGCGCAGAGACGCAGAAGAGAAAAGAATGAGAACAGACGGGCGGGTGCTCTTCTGTTCTCATTCTCTTCGTCTGCGCCTCTGCGCCTGTGCGTGACACCTTTCTTCCGGCGTTTGCGGCGACCATCGCGAACGGGGTCCTTCTCCTCCTATTTGAGAGTAGCCAGGACGATCGACGGCGTCAGCAGCGCGGGCAGAACGACGGGCTCCGCCGCGGGATCCGCCGGGTAATACACGTAGAGAGGGACGCCGCTGCGGCCGAACGAGGCCAGCGCGCCCGTGATGGCGGGGTCGCGGCGCGTCCAGTCCGCCTTCAGCAGCGCCACGCCGCGCTCCGCGAACGCCCGCCGCACCGAGGACGTCTCCAGCGCCACACGCTCATTCACCTTGCAGCTGATGCACCATGCCGCGGTGAAGTCGACGAATACGGGGCGCCCCGTGGCACGGTGCTCCTCGACCGCGGCCGCGCTCCAGGGCTTCCACTCCAGCGCCGCGGCCTCGCCCCCGCCGGCGGGCGGCGGCGCCGCGCCGCTCGTGGCGGCGACACCCGCCGCCACCGCGACGACCACCGCGCCGATGGCCAACGTCCGGGTCGCCCAACGCGTGCGGGTCGAGATCGAAAGAGCGGGCCAGCGCCCGACCAGCCAGCCGGCGAACGCCAGAAGCAACAGCCCGAACAGGAGCTGCGCGGCGCCGCCGATGCCCGTCTGCAGCCCGAAGACCCAGACCAGCCAGATCGCGACCGCGAACATGGGGAACGCAAGCACCTGCTTGAACGTCTCCATCCATCGGCCGGGCTTCGGGAGCCGCCGTGCCAGCGCCGGCCAGAACGAGAGCGCGACGTAGGGCGCGGCCATGCCGGCGCCCAGGGCGCCGAAGATGAGCAGCCCTTCCGCCGGCGGGCGGATCAGCGCCGCCCCCACGGCGGCGCCCATGAACGGGGCGGTGCAGGGCGTGGCGACGACGGTCGCCAGCACGCCGGTCAGGAACGCCGATCCCTCGCCTGATCCCCCGAGCCCGCCCAGCCGCGTCAGCGACACGCCGACCTCGAACACGCCGGCAAGGACCAGCCCGATCACGAACATGAGGGCGGCCAGGGCGGCCACCACCGCGGGGCTCTGGAGCTGGTACCCCCAGCCGACCTGCGCGCCGGACGCCCGCACGGCCATGAGCAGACCGGCCATCGCCAGGAACGTGAGGATGACGCCGGCGGCGAACACGAGCCCGTCCCGCCGCATCCCCGCCCGGTCGCCGCCCCGGCCGGCGAAGCCCAGCGCCTTGAGCGAGAGGATCGGAAAGACGCACGGCATGAGGTTCAGGATCACGCCGCCCATCAGCGCGAACAGAACGGCGGCCAGGAGACCCACCCCACCCCCGCCGCCAGCCGCCGGTCCCTGCCCGGCCGTCAGTCCGGCCGCCGCCACCGGCTCGGTGGTTTCGGCGGCCCAGGCCACCTCCGCGTCCGCCACCGCCGCGCTCACGACCAGGCCCCGGCGCCCGGCCGCGTCAACGCCGCCCGCCGGGAGGACGAGGACGCCCTCGATCCGCTCCGGCTGGCCGGCCAGGTACGCCGATTGGGTGAGCCCGAGGCGGTACCTGCCGGCCGCCGTGCGCCCCACGGGCTGGTCGGCGACATGGTCCAGGAGCACGGGGTCGGCGGGGAAGAAGTACGCCCCGGCGAGCGACCCCTTCCACCCCGCCGGCGGTGCCACGTCCAGTACGAAGCCACGGTCCGTGCGGGCAGCACGCATGGCCCACTGCGCGTGCTCCACGGGCAGGCGGCCGGCGTAGCGGCGGATCAGCGCCGCGTCGCCGGAGGGTGTGGGCGGCGCATCACGTACGGGCAGCTCCAGCGATCGCTGCGCGGCTGCGGGGATGCAGACGTCCGCGCAGACGAGGAATTCGGCCAGCAGCGTGAGCCGCACGGACCGGCCGGACTCGAGGCCGGCCGGCGGGGTGACGGTGGCGAGGAAGACGACCTCGTCGTTGTACCCATAGTTCACCATCGGCGGATACGGGATCCGCTCGGGCACCGGGTACTTGAACGAGTCGGCGCTGAACCCGTTCGGCAGGCTCCACGTCGCGAGCAGCCCGTTGCCCGCGTCGCCGGGGTTCTTCCAGTAGGTATGCCACTTCTTGTCGAGGGTGACGTGGAGGCCGACCGTGAACGGCTCCCCGGCGCGCACCGAGGAGACGTCGCTCACCAGCCTGGCCTCGCTGTGCGGCGTCGAATCCTGCTGCGCGGGCGGGGGCGGCCCGGTCTGCGCGCTGAGCCCGGGCGATGCGGCGAGCGCGGCCAGAAGCGCCAGGGGCGCAGCCATGCCCGGGCGGCCCGGCCGGCCGCCCGCCGCCTGCTTCAGCGGGTGATTCGCTCTGGCTCTCATCTCACTTGTACTTCACGTTGCACCCGTAGGGCCGCGACATGGGCGTGGAGACCGGCCGGCCGGCCGTGGCTTGCTCGAGCGCGGCGTCCACGAGCTGCCGCGCGCGCGTGAGGTCCTCCGGCCGCGGCGTCGGAACGTCGTCGATCCCGCCCATGTAGACCAGCGTGCCCTGGGGGTTGATCACGAACATGTGCGGCGTCGTCTTCGCGTCGTACGTGCGGCCCACCGTACCCGCGGGGTCGAGCAGCACCGCGCTGGCGTTGCTCCCCATCTTCGCCGACTCCGCGTTCATCGCCGCGGGGGCGAAGTGGCCCTGCTCCCCGGGAGCCGAAGACATCACCGACAGCCAGACGACGCCCCGGTCCCGCCATTTCCGCTGCTGCCGCGGGATGTTGCCGCTGTTGTAATGCTTCTTCACGTAGGGGCATCCGTAGTTCGACCACTCCAGGACGACCCACCTTCCACGGTACTGCGCGAGGGAGTGCTGCGCGCCCCGCGTGTCGGGGAGCGTGAAGGCGGGCGCCGGCTTGCCGATCTCCGGCGACGCGACCACGCCGGCGGCCACGCTCACCAGGCCGAGCGCCAGCACGGCCACCATTGCGAACGGAGTCCTTCTCATGTCGTTCTCTCCTTTTCGAGGGTATCCGGGACGATTTTCGGAGTCAGGATCACGCCCCCGGGCGGCGCGAGCCAAAAGGTGAGGAGGGGGGTCGCTCCGCCGGCGTGCCCGCCGGGGAGCCCTGCCCGGGCGGCGCGACCGGCTCGGTGGGCTCGGCGGCCCATGCCACGTCCGCGGGTGCAACCGCTGCGCTCACGACGAGGCCCCGGTGCCCGGCCGCATCGAATGCGCCGCCGTCCGGGAGAACGAGGATGCCCTCGATCCGCTCCGGGACGCCGGGCAGGTACGCCGACCCGGTGAGCCGGATGCGGTACTCCCCGGCCGCCGTGCGCCCCACGGGCTGGCCGGCGGCATGGTCCAGCAGCACCGGGCCGGCGGGGAAGAAGTAGGCGCCCCCCAGGGAGCCCTTCCAGCCAGCCGGGGGTGCCACGCCGACGACGAAGCCGCTGTCGGTCCGGGCGGCCCGCGTCGTCCACTGCGGGTGCTCCACGGGGAGGCGGCCCGCGTAGCGGCGGATCAGCGCCGCGTCGCCGGAGGTCGTGGACGGCGCATCGCGTACGGGCAGCTCGAGGGACCGCTCCGCGCGTGCGGGGATGCAGGTGTGCCCGCAGACGACGAAGTCGACCGAGAGCCCGAGCCGCACGGACCGGCCGGCCTCGAGGCCGGCCGGCGGGGTGATGGTGGCGAGGATGACCACCTCGTCGTGGTACCCGTAGCTCGCGACCGGCGGGTTCGAGATCCGCTCGGGGAGCGGGTAGGCGAACGAGTCGGCGCTGAACCCGCCCGGCAGGCTCCACGTCGCGATCAACCCGTTGCCGACGTCCCCGGCGTTCTTCCACGGGGTTCGCCACCCCTCGCCGAGGGTGACGTGGAGGCCGACCGTGAACGGCTCCCCGGGGCGGATCGAGGCGACGTCGCTCACCAGCCTGACCTCGCTGCGCGGCGTCGTATCCTGCTGCGCGGAGAGCGGCCCGGTCTGCGCGCTGAGCCCGGACCCCGCCGATGCGGCGAGCGCGAGCAGAAGCGCCAGGGGCGCAGCCATGCGCGGACGGCCGGGGAGGCTTCCCGTGGTCTCCTTCAGAAGGCGGCTCGCTCTGGTTCTCATCTCACCGATCCATGACGTTGCACCCGTAGGGCCGCGATGTGCGGCTCCGCGCGCGAGGTCTCCTTCACGCGGTGTCGGAACGTCGCCGGTCCCGCCCGTGCAGACCCGCGCGGGGTTGATCACGATGCAGGCAGGACTCCCCGGGACCAGAATACCTGGAGGCGTATCATCCGAACAACGAAAAAGTTCCCAACCGCGGGTCCGTGGGTACGAATGACGTGGGAGGCAGGGGACGGGACGCGGGCGGCGGTGGCCGAAGGTGGTGCTTGGCGGCCCACCCGGTCATGAACCAGCGCACCAGGCCTGCCCGCAGGTACGCTTCCGCGATCCAGCGGCCGCATGGGATAGCGGGGCGCGGGTCCTGCTTGACCGCGCTGCCGCCATCCTCCAGATTGGAGGCAAAAAGGAGGATGTATGGCGACGCTGAACATCAAGAACTTGCCAGACCCGCTCTATGAATCGTTGAAGCTGCGAGCGGAGTCTCAGCACCGGTCCGTCGCGCAGGAAGTCACGCACATCCTGTCGGAGGTGCTCGCTCGGGATGAACCGCTGTCGATTCTCGACCTCCGGGGCCTTGGAAAGGAGCTCTGGGCGGGAATGGACGCGACGCAGCACGTTGCGGACGAGCGTGGTTCGTGGGACTGATCGACGAAGTGGGTGCGGGACCGGTGGCGCTGGACACGGCGGCCTTCATCTACTTCATCGAGGAGCACCCGCTCTACGTTCCACCGCTGCTTCCGATCTTCGCCGCCGCGGACAATGAAGCTCTGACGATCGTGACCTCGGCGGTGACGCTGCTCGAGGTGCTGGTCGTGCCGTACCGCGCCGGCAACCTGCCGTTGGCCACCCGCTACGAAGCGCTTCTGAATCGCAGCAGGGGCGTACGCCTCCGCGAGATAGACCACGGGCTGCTGCGTGCGGCTGCGCAGCTCCGCGCGACGGCGGGCGTGCGAACTCCCGACGCGCTGCAACTCGCGGCCGCACTGGCGGAGGGGTGTACCTCGTTCGTGACCGACGACCGCCGCCTTCCCGCTCTGCCCGGGCTGCGGATACTCCAGGTTGGTGACCACACCTGAGTAGCCCGAGGTGTGACTTACGCGACGCTTCGATCCGCGGAGGCCTGTGTCGGCTCGTTCAGAGCCCCGGCGTCGCCATGTCGGAGGCGATCACAGGAGACATGCGGCTCAATGGAAGAGCGAATCAAGTACTTCTGGCGGATGCCTCGATTTCCGCTGCTGCTGGACACGGGAACAGAACTGATCGCCTTGCACAGCGCGGAGGAGTGCGAGGCCCGCTTGCCTCCGCTCGCGCTCACCGGGGCTCCATGTCCCGTGATCGACGCGGAGGCGGAGGGTTTCGCGTTCTACCCGGAGCGGGAATTGATCACGCCGCTCACCGGCAAAAAGGACTGGAGGAAAGCCGAGATCATCGCGCTGTATGGCGCCCGCAAGCGCCCTGGCGCGCCGGCATACACGCGCAGTCTGGCAAACCGGAAGCTCTCGAAGGTCGTGACGGACATCGTGGCCCTCGTGACCGCGTATTGAGCCGCAATCCACGTCCCAGGGCGCTGGCAGCGTCGGACGTGGGGCGGCTCAGGTAGCAGGATCGGCGGTCGATCATCGGTGCGCGTTGCGGACCGGGCTGAAGCACGCCCGACGATCGGCTGCAAGGCATTCAGAAAGTTGTTGAGAGCCCGTCCGCACCTTGATGCCCCAAGTCCCCTCTCCCACGGCTGTTTGTGGGAGAGGGTGGCAGCTGTAAGCTGCCGGGTGAGGGCCCCGCGTGGCCGGTCTCGCGCAGGAAGTCGAGGATCGCCGCGTTGAAGCGCTCGGCGGCGTCGAAGATGACGGCGTGCGCGGCACGGGGGATCACCTCCAGGCGCGCGTGGGGGAGCGCCTGCGCGACGGAGCGGGCGAAGCGTACGGGGACTACCGGGTCGCGCTCGCCGACCAGCACGAGGGCGGGGAGGGGGACGCGCGCGGCG
The DNA here is from genome assembly GCA_902805735.1 of uncultured Gemmatimonadota bacterium. Classification (GTDB taxonomy): domain Bacteria; phylum Gemmatimonadota; class Gemmatimonadetes; order Longimicrobiales; family Longimicrobiaceae; genus Longimicrobium. Next base: position 50,122 of record CADCTW010000074.1, read on the forward strand.
GTGCCGAAGAGGTCGTGGTGCTTGGCCTTCCACCAGGTCAGGAACCAGCGCACCAGGCCCGCGCGCAGGTAGGCCTCGGCGATCCAGGGGACCAGGGAGAGCGGCTCGCGCGTCATGTCGCGCGCGAAGCCGATGATCTCGCGGATGCGCCGCTTCTCGCTGCGGTCGCCGGTGGGGGCGGCGAGGACGAGGGCGAGGGCGCGGCCGGGGTGGTCGGCGGCCAGATCCACGACGGTCTGGCAGGAGAGGGAGTGGCCGACGCAGACCGCGGGGGGGAGGTCCATGGCGTCGAACCAGGCGGCGAGGGCGGTGGCCTGCTCGTCCACCGTGAGGCCGCGCCAGGGGCCCTCCGTGCGGCCGAAGCCGGGGAGGTCAGGGGCCAGCACCCTCAGCCCGGCGGCGGCCAGCGGGGGGCCGTTGCGCACCCAGTAGTCCGCCGAGCAGCCCAGCCCGTGCACCAGCACCACCACGGGACCCGCCCCCGCCTCGCGGTAGCGCACCTGGATCCCGTTCACCTCCACCCGCCGTGTCACGACCCACTCGGAGGCCGCGCGGCCCAGCGCTTCCCCTGGCCTCATCACTCGCCCACCGGCTCGCCCGCGAGGAACAGGTTGACCATGCGGTTGAACTCTTCCGGACGGTCGACCATGGGGTTGTGAAAGGCGCCGGGGATCAGGGCCAGGCGCGCGCCGGGGATGGTTTCGCGGAAGATGCGCGCGTGCTCCAGCGGGACGATGGCGTCCCCCGAGCCCCACAGCACCAGCGTGGGCGCGCGGATGGTGGCGAGCAGGGGGCGCACGTCGTCGCGCAGGACGTTGCGCAGGCCCTGCGCCACCACCAGCGGCCCCGCAGTCAGCGCGTCGCCCCAGATGACGGGGAGGAAGGCGGGATCGCCCCACTGCTTGGGCGGCGCGAGCTCGTATACGAACCGAACCAGCGCGCTCACGGTGAGGGGGCGGGGGAGCCCGGCGGCGTCCACCAGCACCAGGCGGCGGATGCGCTCGGGGTGGCGCGCGGCGACGTGCACGGACAGGTGGCCGCCCATGGAGTGCCCCACCAGGTGCACGCGGCCCATCTGGGCCACGTCCATCCAGCGGGTGAAGAGGTCCGCCACGGCGGGCATGGCGGGGAGGGGGCCGGGGCAGCGGCTCCTCCCGAAGCCGATCAGGTCCGGCACCACCACGCGGTACCGCTCCGCCAGCGCGGGCACGTTGCGCTGCCACCACCGCGACGAGCCGCTGAGCCCGTGGATCAGCACCACCGTCTCTTCGCCCGCCCCCGTCTCCACCCAGTGCACGCGGTAGGGCCCCACGTCGGCCTGCGACGCGCGCATGTTGAGCGTGCGCCACCACTTGCGCGCGCTCTCCCACCTCCAGTTCTGCCGCACCGGCCCGCGCCCGATCCCGCCCCGCGCCATATTTCTCGCTGCTGAACGGTTTACAACGGAAGATCGAAGTGCCTAGTGCCTAGTGCCTAGTGCCTAGTGCCTGGTAACTGCAGTTCGGCACTCCGGACGCAGGACTCGGGATACCCGGAGGATACACCCCGTTCCGCGTTGTTCGTTTCACGTCGCGAGGCCGCGGCCTCCGTGTGTGCGGCGTGGGGTAGCAAGGGCTGGACCCGTGAGGGCGGCGGAGTTTCCAAAACGCTGGAAAAGTGTTATCTTCCCTTACATTTTCAACACGCATCCGTCCCCTCCGCGCGAGGGGTTCTTCGTTCGCGACTTGGAGGCCCATTTGAGCAGAAACCGTGACCGTGATCGGAAGCCGCCGCAGCGCTCTTCTGCGCCCTCGGCGCTTGAGGAAGCTCGGAATGAGCTGTTCAGCCACATCCACCGCTGCGGCGTGCTTCGCGCCGACGAAGAGCAGCAGGTGGAGTGGATGAAGGATACCGTGGATTTCCTGGGGGAGCGGTACCCCGCGCTGACGCAGGCGGAGCTGGAGGAGCTGTCGGGGATCGGGCTGCGCTTCTGCCGCCCGGTGATCGCCAACGCCCCCAGCGACGCCGAGACCGAGACCGCCGCGGCCTGACGCGGCGGCCGCACGGAGAGGCCGGAACGGCGCCCGAAATTCGGCGCACCGGCCCTCCGCGCGCCCTGGGGAGCCTGGATGGTCCGGGCTCCCTTCCTACTTGCACCACGCATGGACCCTGACCCTAGCAGTCTAAGCATCCTCGCCGTGCCGGCGCTCGTACTGGCCAACGCCCTCCTGGTGGCCGCCGAGTTCGCCCTCCTCTCCGTTCGCCGCACCCGAATCGAGCAGCACGTCCGCCAGGGCGACCCCCGCGCCGCCCGCGTCCTTCCCGCCCTCGGGAAGCTCGAGGAGCTGCTCTTCGCCGGCCAGGTCGGCCGCAGCCTCGTCTCCATACTCCTGGGCATCGTGGCCCTCGACGCGTCGCGCGCGTTCCTCGCGCCGCGCATGCGCCCGGACCTCGCGTTCACGGCCGACGCCATCGCCATCGGCGTGGTGGTCGCGCTGCACGCCACGCTGGGGCAGCAGATCCCCAAGCTGGTGGCCGTGCACCGGTCGGAGCACGTGGCCGCCGTGCTGGGGTACCCGCTGCTGCGCGCGCTCTCCATCCTGGGCTGGCCCCTGCTGAGGCCGCTGGAGTGGCTGGTGCGCCTGGCGCTGCGCCCGCTGGGGCTGCACGGCGCCGGCTTCGCGCACCTCAACGAGCCCGACGACGAGCTGCGGATGCTGGTGGCCGCCGGGGGCGACCCCACGGAGATCGAGGAGGAGGAGCGGGAGATGATCCGCGGCGTGTTCGGGTTCTCGGACACGGTGGCGCGCGAGGTGATGACGCCCCGCACCGCCATGGCCGCCATCCCGGTGGACGCCTCCTTCGAGCAGCTCCTGGACGTCTTCTTCGAGGAAGGCCACTCGCGCCTCCCGGTGTACGAGGGCACCATCGACACCATCGTGGGGGTGGTCCTCATCAAGGACCTCTTCCCCCTGCTGCGCGACGCCGAGCGCCGCGCCGGCTTCGCGATGCGCGCCGTGATGCGCCCTCCCTACTTCGTCCCCGAGACGAAGCCGGTGAGCGACATCCTTTCCGAGCTGCGCCAGCAGAGCGTGCACCTGGCCATCGTGCTGGACGAGTTCGGCGGCACCTACGGCCTGGTGACGATGGAGGACCTGCTGGAGGAGATCGTGGGCGAGATCAACGACGAGTTCGACGTGGCCGAGCCCGAGTTCGAGCCCACGCCCGAGGGCGACACGCTGATCGACGGCGCCGTCTCCCTCTCCGAGGTCAACGACCGCTTCGACCTCCACCTCCCCGTGGAGGAGTTCGACACGCTGGGCGGCTACGTTTTCGGCACGCTGGGCCGCGTGCCCGTGGAGGGCGACATCGTCGGCATCCCCGGGGTGGAGGGCGAGTGGGAGCTGCGCGTGGAAGAGGTGGAGGAGCGCCGCGTGAAGTGCGTCCGCCTGCGCCACCCGGCTCCCGTCACCGAGGCGGTCGAGTAAAGAAAGCTTGACTCACACAGAGACACAGAGGCACAGAGAATGATGTTTTTCTCTGTGCCTCTGTGTCTCTGTGTGAGATTGCGGTTATGTTACCGCGCATGAGACCCATTCGATGGCTCGAGGAGCACCTGGCGGATGCGCCGCCGGAGCTGCTGGAGGTGATGGCCGCCGCGGTGCCGGACGCGGGTGATGCGCCGGAGGGGCTGGCAGCCGGGGCGATGGCCCTTTTCGAGCAGGTGCTGCGCGGCACCGGGGGGCGCGAGGACGCGCTCGCGCTGCTGGCCGCGGATGCGCTGCTCACGCACGCGCTGGAGGCGCAGGCGGAGCTGGACCCCGACGCGGTGGCCGGATTCGCGGCGCGCTGCCTCTCAGGCCTGCAACAGGAGACGGTGGATGGATAGACTCGGGTGGATGGTGTGCCTCGCGCTGGCGGCGTGCGGTGGGGCGGAGCCGGCGCCCGCCGGCAAGGACGCGCCGATCGTCCCGGTGACCTCGGGTGCGCAGGGCGCCGCCGCGCCGAGCACCGACACCGCGTGGACGGTGACGCCGCGGGGGATCGGGCCGGTGCAGGTCGGGACGTCCACCGCGGAGGCGCTGGGCCTGGAAGTCTCCGGGGGGAACGCGAAGGAGTCCTGCGAATACGTGCGGGCGGGCCGACTCCCCGCGGGGGTGGGGGTGATGTCGAACGGCGGGCGCGTGGCGCGTGTGGACGTGGACAGCGGCCGCGTGGCCACCGCCGAGGGGGCGCGCATCGGCGACTCGGACGCGCGCATCCGCGAGCTGTACGAGGGGAGCGTGACGGAGCAGCCCAACGAGAACACGCCGGGCCATTCGCTGGTCTTCACCCCGGACCCGCAGCACCGCATCATCTTCGAGACGGACGGCAAGGTGGTCACGCGCTACCGCGCCGGCCGCATGCCCGAGGTGGAATGGGTGGAGCGATGCGGATGAGGCGCATGGTGCTCGCGGCCTTCCTGCTGGCGGGCTGCGGCGAAAAGGGCGGCGACTTCGAGGGGCGCGTGACGGGCTCCATCGAAGGCCCCATGCGCGGGACGGCGTGGTGGTGCGACGGTCCGCGCGGCGCCACGCTCCTGGTGAGCGACGAGCGGCGCAAGGTGATGATCGCCTTCAACGGCGCGCCCGGGGCCGTGAAGCCGGGGGCCTGGCTCCTGCGCGCCGAGGTGCAGCCCGGCACCTTCGCCGTCACCCCCATGCTGCAGCTCTATCCGGATCCCGACGCGGAGCGGCTGGAGGCGCGCGTCCGTGGGGGAACGCTGACCATCGACGCGGTCCAGGACGGCACCGCCTCCGGCCGGTACGAGGCGGACATGGTGACCGTCGACGCGATGCCGTCGCTGAAGCCGGACGGGCGCGTGGGCCGCATCCCCAACCGCGCCGGCACGCTGGTCGGCCGCTTCCAGGCCGTGCGCCGCGAGTGCCCGGCCGCCGCGCCGCAGCCGTCGTGAAAGCGGGCTCACACAGAGACACAGAGGCACAGAGAACACCTTGATCGACGCAGATACTCTCACGATGCTGCACGAGGCGCGCGCCGCCGAGAAGGCGCAGGCGCTCTTTTACCGCGCGCTGGCCGCGGAGGCGGAGCAGCGCGGCGACGCGGCGCACGCGGAGCGCTTCAACGACCTGCACGCGGACGAGCAGCACCACCTGTCGCGGCTCACGGCGCGGCTGCTGGAGCTGGGCTCGCCGCTGGCGGAGCTCGGCGGGATGCAGGGCGAGCGGGTGGGGATGGAGGGCTGGGAGCCCGCCGCCCGCAGCCGCGAAGAGGCCGAGATCGTGCGCTACGAAGCGCTGCTCGGACGCTCGCCGGACGAGCAGACGGCGGCGCTCCTCCGCGAGATCGTGGAGACGGAGCGGAACCACGCGCGCGAGCTGGGGGGCAAGTGGACACCGGCCTGAACATCGACCTGCGGGGGCGGCGTGCCCTGGTCACCGGCGGGTCGCGCGGGGTGGGCAGGGCCACCGCGCTGCTGCTGGCCCGTGCCGGCGCGGACGTGGGGATCGGCTACCTGAGCCGCGCGGACGAGGCGGAGGGGGTGGTGGCGGAGCTGCGCGCGCTGGGCGTGCGCGCCTTCGCGCAGACGGCCGACCTGGCGACGGCGGAAGGGGCGCGCCTCCTCTTCGACCGCTGCCAGGAGGAGCTGGGCGGGGTGGAGCTGTTCATCGGCAACGCCGGGGTGTGGCCGCCGGACGACGTGCCCATCGCGGAGATGAGCGGCGAGCAGTGGTCGCGGACCCTGCGCGCCAACCTGGACTCCATCTTCCACTGCATGCGCCTGGCCGCGGCGCGGGTGGCGGACGGCGGGCGCATCGTGCTGGTGTCGTCCACCGCGGGGCAACGCGGCGAGGCGGGGCACGCGGACTACGCGGCCAGCAAGGGCGCCGTCATCTCGCTCACCAAGTCCGTGGCGGTGGAGCTGGGGCGGCGCGACGTGACCGTGAACTGCGTGGCGCCGGGGTGGATCGACACCGAGATGGTGGCGGCGCCCATGGCCGCGGGGCGCGAGCGGATCGAGGCCGCCATCCCCCTGGGCCGCATCGCCTCGGCGGACGACGTCGCGGGGCCCATCGTGTTCCTGTGCTCGGCGCTGGCCCGGCACCTGACCGGCGAGATCCTCAACGTGAACGGCGGGAGCGTGCTCTGTGGCTGAAGACGGCGCGCTGCCGCGGGTGGTGCTGATCGCCACCGGCGGCACCATCTCCATGCGGATCGACCCTGAGCGCGGCGGGGCCGTGCCGCGGCTCACGGGGTCGGAGATCCTCCACACGGTGCCCGGGGTGGAGGAGGTGGCGCGGCTGGAGGTGCGCGAGTTCGGGCGCTACCCCGGCCCGCACATGACCATCGACCGCATGTGGGAGCTGCGGCGCGCAATCCTGGACGCCATCGGCGAGGGCGGGGTGGACGGCGTGGTGGTGACGCACGGCACGGACACCATCGAGGAAACGGCGTACCTCCTGGACCGCTCCCTCCCGGCGGAAACCCCGGTGGTCATCACCGGCGCCATGCGCAACTCCAGCGAGCTGTCGTGGGACGGCCCCGCCAACCTGATGAGCGCGGTGGAGGTGGCCGCCAGCCGCGAGGCGCGCGGGCGCGGCACCATGGTGGTGATGGACGAGGAGATCGTGCAGGGCGCCGAGGTGGTGAAGACGCACACGGAGGCCGCCGGCACCTTTCGCTCGCCCAACTGGGGGCCGCTGGGGATCACGGACAAGGGGCGCGTCCTCTTCTACCGCGAGAGCCGCCGCAAACGCCCGCTGGAGCCGGAAACGCCCATCCCCGCCGTCGACCTGGTAAAGGTGGTGGCCGGGATGGACGCACGCCTGGTGGAGGCGTCGCTGGACTCGGGCGCGCGCGGCATCGTGCTGGAGGCGCTGGGGCGCGGCAACGTCCCGCCCGCCGTGGTCCCCGGCATCCGGCGCTGGGTGGATGCGGGGCGGCCGGTGGTGGTGGCGTCGCGCTCGGCGCGCGGGCGGGTGCTGGACACGTACGCCTACCCCGGCGGCGGGCACGAGCTGCGCGAGATGGGCGCCATCTTCGCGGACCACATGACGGGGCAGCAGGCGCGCATCGAGCTGATGCTGGCGCTGGGCGTGTTCGGCGACGAGCTGGCCCGCGTGCGCGACGTGGTGGAGGCGGGGCGCTACGGCGAATAGTTGCGCGCCGCGCGCCGGGGGACGATCATTGTCGGAGCCCCCGGACCGATCCAGGAGCGCAAGGTCCGGCATACACATTCGGTCTACCCAAACCTCGTCATCGACATCCGCCCTGGCCTCCCGCCGGGCACCCTGCGTCCTTTTCCCCGCCCAATCCCATGCGCCTCTTCATCGCCACCCTCGCCCTTGCCCTCGCCGCGTGCGCGTCGGCCCCGTCGGCCGGGCCGGCGGCCCCGCGGCGCAGCTCCACCGAGATCAGCGAGGTGGAGGTGCGCGCCGCCAACCAGCAGAACGCGTACGACGTGGTGCTGACGCTGCGCCCCAACTGGCTGACGCCGCGGGGCCCCACGAGCATGCAGGCGGGCTCCAACAACGCCGTGACCGCGTACGTGGACGGCCAGCGCCTCGGCACGGTGGAGGCGCTGCGCTCCATCTCGTCGATGGAGGTGGCGAGCGTCCGCCGCTACGACGCCGTGACGGCGCAGCAGCGCTTCGGCCTGGGGAACTTCAACGGAGTAGTGGAGGTCATCACCCGCCGCGGCGGGCGCTGACGGCAGGCAAACGCGGTGGGCTCCCGCCACGGACTCCGCACCCATACACCCTGCACCCCCGGAGCGGTCATGCGCCTTTTCCTTCGCGCGGCGGCGGTATCCCTGGCCCTGGCCGCGGCGGCCTGCGCCTCCGGCGGGCAGCCCGGCGGCGACGTCCTCCGCAACAGCAGCGAGATCACCCCGGAAGAGGTGCGCGCCAGCACCCGGCGCACGGCGTACGAGCTGGTGCAGGCGCTGCGCCCCGAGTGGCTGCGCAAGCGCAGCCGCACCTCCGGCATCAACGCCAGCCGCGGCGTGGCGGTCAGCGACGAGGTGACCGCCTACCGCGACGGGCAGCGCCTGGGCACCGTGGAGACGCTGCGCTCCATCCCCGTGGGCGACGTCGGCCGGATGCGCTACTACAGCGCGAGCGGCGCGCAGCAGCGCTTCGGCAGCGGCAATCCCAACGGCGCCATCGAGGTGCTGACGCGCTGAAACGGCGGGCTCACACAGAGACACAGAGACACAGAGACACAGAGAGCCGTGATCCTCACACGTCGAGACTTCGTCAAAGCCGGCGTCGCCGCCGCGCTCGCCCCGCGTCCCGGGTTCGCGCTGCCGCCGCGCGCCTTCTCGTTCGCGTTCTTCTCGGACACGCACCTGGCGCTGGGGCGCAACGAGCGCGAGTGCCGCGCCATGGTGGAGGAGATCGCGGCGGGCATCCGGCCGGACTTCGCGGTCAACGGCGGGGACGTGACGGATTACGGGTGGCGCGGAGAGTACGAGGGGTACCGGAGGGTGCTGGAGGGGATCCGCTTTCCCGTGCACCACGTGCCGGGGAACCACGACGTGCGCTGGTCGCCGCTGGGGCCGCAGATCTTCGGGCGCTACTGCGGCGAGCCGTTCCGCGCGTTCAGCCACAAGGGGTGCCGCTTCGTGCTGCTGGACAGCTCGGTGCCGCTCTCGCACTGGGGGCACTTCGAGAGCGGGCAGCTCCGCTGGGCCGAGCGCGAGCTGCGCGGCACGGGGCGCGACACGCCCGTCTTCGTCTTCACCCACCACTGGGTCGGGCGAGACCGGGTGATGGTGGACAACGAGAACGAGCTGCTGCGCGTGCTGGAGCCGTACAACGTGAAGCTGGTCTTCAACGGCCACGGCCACCAGGACCTCCTGTGGCACTGGAACGGCGTGGCCGGGACGATGAACAAGGGGCTGTACCAGGGCTCGTACCAGCGGGTGGACGTGGACTGGGGCGCCGGCGAGGTCCGCCTCCTCCGCCGCACCGCCGAGGCCCCCGAGCTGCGCCCGGTCCACACCGTACCCCTGGCCCCGCGCCGCGACGCGCGCCCGCTCTGGGCCGTGCCCGTGGCGCTGGTGACGGCCGGGGCCGCCGTGCCCGCGCAGGCCGAGGGCGCCCGCGAGTTCCG